>JAJTGP010000052.1 GCA_021299265.1 Hyphomonadaceae bacterium
AATCGACCAAGTTCGCGCTTGCTCATAACCACCAATCCCATGACACCCATCCACATCTATCTCAAAATGAGAGGGTGACACATCTACTTTGCTAAAGGGTGACATTATCGCTTTGCGCGTACAGTCAAAAAACGCATAATATATGTTATGGGACAAAACCGATATCCGTTGGATAAATCAAGGAGCCGAGTTTTTAGCCCGGATCGCTTCCATATTCGCGCGAAGGCCATCATGCATCGTTCAATTAGCCCTCATCGCGCCAAGCCCTAAGCCCCAACACATGAACCCAAGCGATTAACGCGCTATGGCTGTTAAGAAGTCCATTGCGGCTTCAGTCTGACCAATCCTTAACGCGTTAAGGATTGGCGCTGTGCTTCGGGCTGCCAATAAACCGCCAATCGCCAGAGTTTCAGCAAGAATTCCCACGATGATTCACGGGTTTGAAACTCCCAGTCGGCTAGAAGACTCTGCCTGTCTTCGAACCTTGCGCGTTGAACCAGGTGTTTGAAGAACAGGACCGACGATGAGCACCAATCCCCTACCCGCCCTCGAGATCAAATCGTTAACGAAACGGTTTGGCACCAAGACTGCTGTGTCAGACTTCAACCTGACGCTGGCGCCTGGGTCTTTCTACGGGCTTTTGGGCGCAAACGGGGCTGGGAAGACCACCACGATGCGGATGATTGCCGGTCTGTTGCAGGCCGACGAGGGCAGCATCTGTGTGTTTGGTCACGATGTGGGGAAAGACCCACGGGCGGTTAAATCCATCACCGCTTGGTTACCAGATGAGCCCTTGCTCTACGATAAGCTGACGCCGATGGAATATCTTGAATTCATCGCGGGCCTTTGGTCAGTGGAAGCTAATCTGGCGGCAAAGCGCGCGGAAGAATTGTTGCGCTGGATGGATTTGTGGGAAGAGCGCGACAAACGTTGTGAGACCTTTTCGCGCGGCATGAAGCAAAAAACTGCCTTGGCTGGCGCGCTGTTACATGATCCGAAGCTGCTTTTGCTCGACGAACCATTTTCGGGCCTCGACGCAGCCGTTGCAAGGCAAGTCAAAGAGCTATTGGTTGAAAAGACCAAGGAAGGCGCGACCATTGTGCTCACGACTCATGTGATGGAGATCGCCGAGCGTTTGGCCGAACGGGTTGGTATTTTCCATCGTGGCCGCTTGTTGGCAGATGGATCGATGGCTGACTTGCGTGCCCAAGCTGGCCAAGCCGAAGGCAGTTTGGAAGACATCTTCATTCAACTGGTTGATGATGCCTCGGTAGGAAGTCCAGCATGATGCTCGACCGCTTGTTTGTGCCCGGCAGCATCTTGTGGCTAGCGCGCCACCAAATTCGTTTAACTTGGCGTCTCGGCCGGCTTGGGAAGAAGATTCCAAGCTGGATCAAGCCTGTGTTCACCATTCTGTTTGTCGGCTTGTTGAGTTTCAGCATGGGCTATGGCGTGGCCAAGACCTTCGAAGCGGCAGCGGGCGATTACAAACAGCTGAGTTCGCTGGCAGGGGCAGTGATCCTCACGCTGATGATTTCAGGTATTTCGATGAACCTCATGGGGTCGTTTATGACGATCACGGAGAGGGGAGATTTAGACCTCCTCCTCTCCTCCCCTATTCCGCCGCATCGCTTCGTGGCCGCCCGCCTGATCTCTTCGGCTTGGCGTGGCTTTTGTATTTATGCCGGTTTTGCCACTATCTTTTTTGGGGCGAGCATTGTGATGATCTCGCCCATGTTTGCTTCCATCTATATCGTGGTGGCCGGATTTGCAATTTTAGATGCGGCCATCACCTATATGATCGCTCGCCAAGCTCTTTTGTGGTTTGGCCTACGAAATGGTCGCCGCGCAACCAT
This sequence comes from Hyphomonadaceae bacterium, assembly GCA_021299265.1. Classification (GTDB taxonomy): domain Bacteria; phylum Pseudomonadota; class Alphaproteobacteria; order Caulobacterales; family Aquidulcibacteraceae; genus Aquidulcibacter. Next base: position 1,857 of record JAJTGP010000052.1, read on the forward strand.
CACCATGGGCGCGATTGGCGTGATGATCGGCCTTGTCGGCTATCAAATGGTGTCGAGCACGGGCAGTATCGGTCGGCTTGCGGCCGATACTGAGCATCCAAATGCCAGCCTTATTCAGCTTCATGACGTGATTGTCTCTTTGACCTCAAATTTCAGCTGGCTCGGAGGCACGATTTTAGGCGACTGGCTGGGTGCCTTTGCAATTTTGGTCGCAGGCGGCGTGGTATCGGCCTTGGTTCTAAACTTTGCTGGCAAGCGCTACGACCAAGATGTCGCCTTCCTCAATGGTCAAAACGACCATGCGCCCCACAAGATTCGTAAAGCTCACCCCCAACAATTCCGCAGACCAGCCCTCGTGATGGTGTTCCACAAAGAATGGCTGAGCCTGACTCGGGACCCCTTATTTGTCAGTCAATTGATCGTGCCACTTTTCACCATGGTGCCGTTTTTAGGCTTTGTGTGGAACGCGGTTACCAACCCAGAAGAGCAAAGTGAGATGGCACCCATTATGGGGGCGATGTTTGCGGCCATTACCGTGTTCAATGTAACCATGCTGACCTCCAGCCTCGCTTGGCTCACGGCCTCGGTCGAGGAGGCCCGCGACCTCTTACAAGCCAGCCCCTTGGACCCCAAAATCATCCTGCAAGGCAAAGTCTTGGCTGCCAGCGGTCCAGCTATCTTAGAGCTTGTGTTGGTAGCTGCGCTGGTGGCTTGGGCTTGGCCATTGGCGGCACTGACTCTTCTCATTATGGGGATGGCCACCTGCGCGGGTGCCTGCGTGATTGAGTTTTCGCGCCCGAGACCAACCAAACGGCCAAAAATGACGCAAAGACCGGATCGGTCATTGGTTACGGTGCTGTTCGGCTTAGGGCTTGGCATTTTATGGGCTTGTGCGGCAGGGCTTGCTGCCGCTAAAATCCTTTGGTGGTTATTGCCCGCCGCTTTGGCAATCACCATCTCTTACATAGCTTGGGCAACCCGTCCTCGCGACTTGAGTAGCGTACCGGTATTGCAGCCCTTGGTTGCCGTCTCTGTTGGCAATCCTGGTGGCCCTTGGCAAAGAGTGGATCAGACTTAACCTCTATGGCAGATAAACCGCCTGTGACGACCCTCATGCAAGAAGATCCGGCCATTGCGTATCGCCGCATGAAGCGCGTCGCGACGGGGCTCTTCCTCGCGATGACTTTGTTGTTTGTTGTCACCAAGTTTTTTGAAGCGTCTAGCCCCGTCCTGCCCTTTGTCCGCGCTTTTGCTGAAGCGGCGATGGTGGGGGCACTGGCAGACTGGTTTGCCGTCACCGCGCTCTTCCGCAGGCCTTTGGGCTTACCCATTCCCCATACGGCGATTGTGCCGCGATCGAAGGACCGGATTGGCGCGGGACTCGGCCGCTTTATCTCGCGCAACTTCCTGCAGCCTGAGCAGGTTCAGCGCCGCTTGAAAGAAATGGACCTTGCCGGCAACACCGCCGCTTGGCTGACCGAAGGTGACCGCGCCCGCCGGGTCGCACAGGGCATTGCAGGTGCCGTCCCCCGTATTTTGGGCCTTTTGAACGAAGGCAAGATTGCGACGTGGCTGCAAACGACTTTGACCGAGCGGTTGCGCCATGCCGATATCGCCCATCTTTTGGCGGAAGGCTTGGACATTCTCATCAAGGGCGGGCGGCACAAGGCCATCGTCGACCTCATCATCTTCCATGCCGACCTTGCGATCCATTCCGAAGAAAACATGTTCCGCACGCGCGTGTCAGACAAGATGGATTGGCTGCCAAAGCTGTTCTCTGTCGATGCCGCAGCCTCTGACGCGTTGCTGACCGCGATCAAGGACACGCTGAAAGACGCCGCCAAAGACCCCAATCACTCCATTCGCACCCGCATTGACGAGGCCTTGGCCCATTTGGCGCGCGACCTCCGTCACGACCCAAATCTGCGCGATCAACTCCAACGCTGGGTGCGCGAAGTCTCCGATCACCAAGTCGTGCGCACCTATGTGACCAATGTCTGGAGTGACCTTAAAAAGAGCTTGCGCGAACAATCACCCGAAGAGACCGACCGCCTTAGCAATGCCATTGCGGCAGGCCTTGAAGATTTGGCACGCGCCATTGAGCGTGATGACGAGCTTCGCGAAAGCCTCAATCAGCGCTTGAAATCTTGGGCAGTCGAACTCGCCGATGCGCAAGGTGCAGGCGTCGGTACGATGGTCGCTGAAACCATCCAAGGCTGGGACGCACGCACCGTTGTCGACCAGATCGAAGCCGCCGTCGGCCGCGACCTGCAATATATCCGCATCAGCGGCACCGTCATTGGCGGTCTGGCAGGTCTGACGATCCACACGCTGTCGATCTGGCTGTTTCCGGCAAAGTAGGGTGGTGGACGCTCAAACTCGAGCAACGCCCTCAAATCACCACCTCAACCACCATTCCATCCACCGCCGGCACGATGTGTTCAGGCAGGCCTCCAGCCAAAGTCGCGTAATCTAGGTCAATATGCATATTGGTCAGTATCGCGTGTTTGGGTTGGATTTCTGCGATCCATTCTAGGCTAAGTTCCAGATGGGCGTGGCTTGGGTGGGGGATGTGGCGCAAAGCATCGACGATAAAAAGGTCGACCCCCTTGCAGGCATCTAAGCTTTCCTGCGGCAGGATTTTGCAATCATTACAATAAGCGACGGGTCCAAACCGAAAGCCGAGGCTGTCGATTTCGCCATGATTTTGGGCCAAAACCTGAAAACCTATCGCCCCGCCGGGGCCATGGATTGTGAGGACTTGCCCCGGCAAGGGCATGTCATGGGCATCCAGCAAAGCGGGATAATGGCTGCCGGGCGGGGTTTCAAAAATATAGCCAAATCGGCGAACCAGATTTTCCCGTGTCACGGCGTCCATAAAAGTCGGGATACGCTTGCGCTGATGATAGACAATGGCGCGCAGATCATCGATGCCATGGCTTTGGTCGGCATGATCATGGGTGTAGAGGATCGCATCGACATGGCTGACTTTTGCGGCCAGTAACTGGGTACGCAAATCTGGCGAGGTGTCGATCAACACAACAGTCGAGGTCTCGTGGCTATAGGTCCCTTGATAGGCCTCAACCAGCAGGCTGCAGCGGGTGCGGTAATTGCGCGGATCGTTTGGGTCACAGGCCCCCCACTCCCCGCCCACACGTGGCACGCCACCAGAGGAGCCGCAGCCAAGAATTGTGACCCGAACATGGGTGGCATCAGACTGGCCCATCAAGCGGCCTTATCAAATAGGGCGAAGAAATTTCGGTCGGCAAGGTCGGCAAAGGCGCTTGCCTCCAGCCCATAAAAATCGGCCAAAAACTGGCTGACATAGGGCAAGAACGCAGGCTCATTCCGCCTGCCCCGCATGGGGATCGGCGCCAGATAAGGGCAATCGGTTTCGATCAACACCCGGTCCAACGGCACTTGGCGGGCGGCCTCGCGCACGTCAGTTGCATTCTTAAACGTCGCAATGCCGGAAAAGGACACATAGGCCCCAAGGTCCAGCCCACGACGGAGCAGGTCTAGGCCGCTGGTGTAGCAATGCAGCAGGATTTTAAACGCGCCCTTGCCCATTTCCTCTTCGAGGATTGTCGCCGTCAGCTCATCGGCTTGGCGGGTATGGACGATCAGCGGCAGACCTGTTTCGCGCGCTGCTTCTATATGGGTGCGGAACACCGCAATTTGTGCGGCCTCTGCGCTATAGCCATAATGGAAATCAACGCCGGTTTCGCCAATACCAATCGCCTTGGGATTCGTGCTTGCCGTGATGAGTCGTGCGACCGTCAAATCTGGATGATCGTCGGCATAATGGGGATGCACGCCGACACTGTGCCAGACGTTTGCACGCGGGGCTGAGATGGCTTCAATCGCGGGCAGAGAGGCCATCTTATCGCAAATTGTCAGCATGGCATGCACGCCTGCCTCTGCCGCGCGGCTTAAGACCTCATCAAAGTCCGGCACAAAGGATTCGTGGTGTAAATTAACGTGGCTATCGATCATGGCGCTTATCTAGTGCATCGGACTGAGGTCTGCACGAATGGCACGCAGCGCCTCAAGCGTGGCCAAACTGCGGTCGAGATTGAACGCCTCGACCTTGGTTCGAACCTCGCGCACATGGCTCCAGGCCTTGGCCGCAGCATCGGTGCCAGCACCCGCCGCAAGCCGCGCCAACAACACACTTTCACCCGGCTCAATCTCTGAAATCTCAAGGCCAAGCCCTGCCCTTCCCGCACGCGCCAACCAATCTTCCATCATATCAAACACGGCATGAAAGCGGTCTGCGTCGCTGCACGCGTCGGCTAGCGAGAGCGCTTCATCCAAGGGCGCGCGGGGTAAACCGGACAAATGGCGCGACAAAGAGCCATAAAGTTTAGAGGCATTCAAAGCCGCCAAGGCGCGTGCGCGACCGGGCCTGCCTGCCCCTAAAGCCCGCGTCGTCGCATCAATATCCGGCAAGGCCTTTGCCATCGCTTCTTCCGATAGGCACGTCAAATCCAGCCGGCGACAGCGCGACCGCAAAGTTGGCAATAATCGACCGGGCGCATGGGCGAGCAGAATGAGGGTTCCACCCGCCGGCGGTTCTTCCAAGGTTTTCAAAAGCGCATTGGCGGCGTTAGAGCTCATATCGTCGGCACAATCGACAATGCCAACCCGCGCGCCCCCTGCCCCATCAGATGTCATGGTGAAAAAATGGGTGAGGTCGCGAATGGCGGCAACGGTTACATCGCGCTTAATCTCGCCCTTTTCAGGGTCAAGCCGCGTGGCCGTGCGCAAGTCTGCGTGCGAGCCTTGGGCGATCTTGCGGCTGACAAAATCGTCTGGTGCACTGGCAAGCGGGCTGGACGAGTCCCGGGCCGCCCCCAATAATTTGCGCGCGAACCGATAAGCCAAGGTAGCCTTGCCCACGCCTTTAGGCCCCGTGATCAGCCAAGCGTGGTGCGAGCGCCCGCCTGAAAGGCTGTCTGCTAATTCCGTTTCTGCTGCTTCATGACCAAACAGCTCAAACACCGCGCGGGGGTGGGGTGAACCGGGCTCTTGATCTGGGGTGGGGGCTTCGTCACTCATGACAGCTTCAAACGTGCAACCAAGAGGGCCCAAGCAGCCTCAGCCAATTCCTCTGGCGCAACCGATGCATCCACAACGCCACAGCGATGCTTAAAGGTCTCGGCGATTTCCAGATAGGCAGCCCGCAAGGCCGTGTGGAACGCAAAGGCCTTGCCTTCAAACCGATCTTCGGTGCCCCGGCGCGCGGCAGCCCGCTGCAAGCCAATGGCAGGGTCAATGTCGAGAATGAGGGTCAAATCCGGCTGGGTCTGCCTGACGATCAGGCCATCTAGGGCCTCAACCGCCGCCCGCCCAGCCCCGCCGGCTTGGCCTTGATAGGCCCGAGTGGAATCCGAAAACCGGTCGCACAAGACAATCGCACCGCGCGCGAGGGCCGGACGGATCAGGCGCTCTAAATGGTCTTCACGTGCCGCAAAGAAGAGACAGAGCTCGGACAAGGCCGTCCAACGATCGGCATCGCCTGTCACCAATAGTGCGCGAATAGCTTCCGCCCCCGGTGTTCCGCCAGGTTCACGCGTCAGCACGACTTCATGGCCCAAGGCCTCCAGTCGCGCCTTTAGCGTCGACAACAAGGTGGTCTTTCCGGCCCCCTCGCCGCCTTCCAAGGTGATGAAATGGCCGCCCGTCATGCTTCAAGACCTGTCTGCTGTCATGGTGCAGACAGAAGTGACCCGCCCGCCTGTTCTAGGCAAGGGCTATGATGCAGTCTGGGCTGGGCTTTAGTCGCGCGAGGCCATGATATGGGCACCGCTGACGCCCTGTCCGGATACGGCTTTTGCGAGGGCCGCCGCTTCGCTTTGGCTTTGAACGGGTCCAATCAGGATCCGGTAAAGGCTTGCACCCGAGGCGGTCTCGGTTTCCACAATCTTTGCTTGGCCAATCTCAGCCGCTTGGGCCAGCGCACGCTCTGCATTGGCCCGGCGCGAGAAGGCTCCGGCCTGAACATAGAGGCCTGAAGCCACGTCGTCTGTATTCACAGTGGTGGGCTTCATCGGCCGAGCGGGCTTTTGCTCTGCGACGCGAGTCGTTGTTGCGGTCTGTACAGGCGACGGTGTGGGTTTAGTCCACTTTTTTTCTTCGCCCGGCGCGGTCAGGTTGGCGTTGGTGACCACAGGCTCAGGGTCGGCTGGGCCGATATAGCGCACGCGCACTTGGGTAGACCCCTGCTCACGATAGCCCAAAAGCTCTGCGCCACGGGCGGAAAGGTCAATCAAACGATCGGCCACAAAGGGGCCGCGATCATTCACCCGCACCACCATGGAGCGGCCATTGGTCAGATTGGTGACTTCGACAAGGCTCGGGATCGGCAAAGTTGGATGGGCCGCGCTGACAATATTCATGTCAAACAGCTCGCCATTAGCGGTCGACTTGCCGTGGAAGTCCCGACCATACCAAGACGCCGTGCCCACTTCATTATAGTCAGGCTCGTGGGTTGGAATATACCACGTGCCATTCACCTGATAGGGCGCGCCAATCTTCTGGAAGCCCTGTACGTCGGAAGGCCGAACTGAAGGCGCAAATTCTGGCTCTGACGCACGAATAGAGATTGCGGTCTCGCGTACCGGACGTTCAGCCGGTGCCGCCTCTTTCGGCGCACGAGTTGTTGCAGGGGGCAGCGAAGCCATCTGCACACGCTCAATCGGCGCGCCTTGCGTTCTTGACGCTGTGATTGGCTTGGTCGCCGGGGTCACAGGTCTGGCCGCCAGATTATCGACTTTGCGAACTGGTTTACTAACTGGCTTACTAATAGAAACCGCTTCGGTAGAGGCCGCCTCACTATTGATAGTCGAAGCCATCGGACGGGCATTGGGCGCGGCCGCTGCAGGGAAAGCTGCAAAGCTAACTGTCAAGAACAGCGCGCTGGCCCACACAGGTCTAGCGACACCCAAATCAGTAATTCTATTTTTAGAACAATGCGTAACTAAAAGCTTCTTCAGTGCCGAATCCCGGACCATTGTGTGTCCCACCATATTGGTCTGCAGTAGTTTCTGCAGACATTCTTATCGCGCCGGTTGATCCGACTGCGGGTTGCACTCTACAAGAGAGGTTTGAAATCAACGCTTGAAAATTAGGTCGAATTTTATCGATCTAACATTTTCTTTCAGGTGTTGCGTCAAAACGCGGACAGGTGGCCGAGTGGTTTAAGGCAGCGGTCTTGAAAACCGCCGTAGGTGGAAGCCTACCGTGGGTTCGAATCCCACCCTGTCCGCCATTTTTTTTGCAACCCCTAGCACTTCCTTCAGATTTCATCTTAAGGTAATTTGTGCGCCAAGTTTCTGGTCCGCCGCGCCCGCCCGCGTGGGCCGGACTGCTATGGAACGCCTGCAGGGCCTTCGCTCGGGTCGGGCGTGCACCTTGCCTTGCCGCTGGGCGTAACGCCGGCCCACGAGAGCAAAAAACGCCGCGGGAGGTTCAGGACGCTTCGGCGCAAATCCTCTTGGTAAGGCGTGATGGTTGCCGAAAGACACGATCGAAGCATTTGTTCCTCGACAAGGAACGCCCGGCCCAACCGGGGCAGGTCCGCCAATCCGCGCACGCGGTCGGATCCCGCCTCACGATACAGCAGCCAGCCGGGCGGTATTGCATTTCTGTGTGCGAATTCCGCCTGCCGGGCCTTCAGCGCCTCGGTGTTGGCGATAAGCTCGTCGAACGCTTCGACGGCGCGGTCTTCACTTCGCCCGGCCTTGGCTTGGAGTTTGAGAAACTCATTCCGGCCTCGCTTGAACTTCTCGACCGTCCAGGGATCGATGCTTCCATGAAGCAGGGCGACCGCGCCGGGCCTGATGGTGATGCGGCCGGCCAGTGGCAGGACGTAATTGGCACACGAAGAGTTGCATTGCCCCTCCACCACCATGTGGAGCCGCTTTCCCTCAAGGATTTCGGCGATGTCCAAGGCTGCGCTGACGTTGCCGCCCTCGCTATTCAGGATCAGTTCGCGTGTGGTGGGCTGAAACTTGGCGCGAACGCAGGCCGCCATTGCATCGTCGATCTTGCCCGAAATGGCGAACACTCGGTCCGACCGCTGCTCGCATCTCAGCTCGTCCGCCGGGCGGTCTGCGCCGAAGGTGAAAACCGACGAGGATGCACACCCGCCGAGCAGTAGAAAAGCATCCATGAAGTATGAAGGCGCATAATAGACATGTACAACCAACCGAGCCGTTGCGCCAGAGATGCCACCGTTCGGCGACGGACAGCCAGAGCTTGATTTGCGCGGTTGCGGACCTCGGGGGTCGTCCGGCCAGGTCACGAAACTGGCAAGTGTCAAACTAGGTCCTTATTCAGAACCACGACTTTGACCGAGCAACGGTTGTGAACCCGATCGATCCACTCCCCGAACTAATCATTCAAGGTCTTCAGGTTGTCAGGGCTTGTTAAACCCTGCGTTTCAGGGTGCCTAATTTGTCACCATCGCTTTTCCAATATCTGATTTTGCCCTCCGACGCTGAGGGTGTTTATCTCCCCACGGACTTCGCGCAGGTAATTTTTGACGGCGCCCAACCACAGCGCGACGGCATTGGTGGCATGGTTGGATCTGCCCCTCGCTTACTCAAAGAATGTTTAACTCTCGCTCGGTTTATCAATCTACCGTTGGATATAGACATTGAAAGCGAGGAAATGTGGGATGTCGTCGACGACCCACCTTCACAGGGAGAATTGTGGAAAATCTAAGGTGTTGAGGCGTTCGGCATTGCGAGACTAATTCGTGGCTGTGAAGCCGCGATCCAACATAAGGCAGTCCTTGGGTTCTTTTAGACGGTTAGGGGCCGCCGCCGCCCACTTGACCCTCTCCCCACAACACCGGATACATTCAGATAACAAAAGCGCGCATCCAAAAAGGCGCGTGCAAACAATTCTGGGGGGTGAGATGCACTATAAGGAACTCAAGCAGGCTTGGACGGAACTGACTTCAGTTGGGCAACCCTTCGAGATTGAAGAGATCAATGTGCGCGGCAGCCTGATCCGCAGCTATAAGCACGCCCCGCCCAATATACGTGCTGTTTGGCTGTCGACGGTGGCGTTCAGCGACCGAGACTATCTGGTCTATCAGGATGAGCGCATCACCTATGGCCAAGCCCATGAACAGGTAAATGCCATAACGGCTTGGCTGTGGGCCCAAGGCGTGCGGCGGGGTGACCGGGTCGCGGTGGCCATGCGCAATTATCCCGAATGGATGTTGCTTTATTGGGCCTGTATCTCGATTGGCGTGGCTTGTGTTGGCATGAATGCCTGGTGGATCACCGATGAGTTGGAATTTGGCTTGAAGGATTCCGGCCCCAAAGTGTTGTTTTGCGATGCTGAACGTCTGGCCCGTGTGATGGAACGCCCGCAGATGGCCGAGGGCATCCTGATTGTGGGCGTGCGCTGCGACGCTTTGCCGGCTGGAATTGTGCCCTATGAAACGGTGATCGCTGGCGGTGGCGCGATGCCAGAGGTGGAGATCGATCCAGATGACGATGCCTGCATCTTCTATACCTCAGGGACCACGGGCTTCCCCAAAGGCGCGCAGCTGACCCATCGCGGCTGTGTCGCCAATCTGATGAATATGAGCTTCTCTGGCCAAGTCCAAGGCCTTGCCACGATGCGGGCCAATGGCATTGACCCCGCCAGCGTGCCGGCACCAAACCCGCCTGTCGGCCTGATCACCACGCCCCTCTTCCACGTCACCGCCAATAATTGCGCCGCCTATGTCGCCACGGCCAGCGGCGGGAAAATGGTTCTCATGTATAAGTGGGATGCGGGCGAAGCCCTGCGCCTGATTGAGACCGAAAAGGTCACGGCGATGAGTGGCGTGCCCACCATGGCGCGCGAAGTCATCACCCATCCCAATTTTGCTACGACCGACACCTCAAGCCTTTTGACGCTGGGCGGTGGTGGCGCGCAAGTGCAGCCTGATCTTGTCGCCAAGATTGACGCTTCTGTGCCGACGGCACGCCCCAATACGGGCTATGGCATGACCGAAACCTGCGGCATTATCACCGCCGTCAGCGCCGACTTCTTCGTTGACAAGCCCGCCAGCTGTGGCCCCGCCATGCCAACTTTTGAAGCCCGCTGTGTGGATGACAACGGCAACTTCTTGCCCGTCGGCGAGATGGGGGAATTGTGGGTCAAGGGCGCACCCGTCATCAAAGGCTATCTCAACCGACCAGATGCCACCAAGGAAAGCATCACGGACGGCTGGCTGCACACAGGCGATGTCGCGCGCATTGATGAGGACGGCTTTATCTTCCTCGTCGACCGCAAGAAGGACATGGTTCTGCGCGGTGGCGAAAATGTCTATTGCGTCGAGGTCGAAGCCGTCGCCTATCGCCATCCATCCGTGGCTGAATGCTGCGTGTTCGGCGTGCCCGACGACCGCTTGGGCGAGGAAGTCGGTGCCGCTATTCTTGTCCGCCCGGACATGAGCCTGACGGCCCAAGAATTGCGCGAGCATTGTTTGGCCCTGATGGCGAAGCACAAAGTCCCCCGCTATGTCTGGTTCCTCAACGAGGCCTTTCCGCGCAATGCGTCCGGCAAATTCCTAAAGCGCGCGCTAAAGGACAGCTTGAAGGTGGATGACGCGCATTAGGGGGTGGATTCTTGCCTAACCCCCAAGGATCCGCACGGCCAAGCTTGGCCACCAAGACGCAAAGAACAAGAAGGCAGCGCCGACTTGGGTGAATAAGGTGAAACCGACCGCGGGCAGAAAAGCCGGGTGGAGCCGACCACGCGTGATCTGGTCGTACATGCCTATGGCCGTCATCAGCGCCCAAGATAACGGATAGCGGCCGAGCAATTGACCGGCATAGCCTTGGCCAATCAATTCCCGGATATCGAGTCCGATCCAACGCGACCATCCAGCATCCACAATTCCGATAATGCCCAGCAAGATCATCCGCTTGTGCAAGTCTGGTTGATCTGTGTTTGCCAAACCGATTGCCGTCAACACCGCAAAGGGAAACACATGACCCAATTGGAAAGCCATCACGGCGAGGTTGAAATCAGGATTACTTAGACGGGCATGATCGGCGAACCAGACCGTGGCTACCGCACTCACCGCGACGATAATCCCTAGAATGGGTCCAAACCGCTTGCCATTGGCGCGGTGAGCAGCTGGCTTGGCTTCGCGGATCAGCAAGGCTTGCCACGTCAAAAGTGCCATCCAGCCAACTGAAGAGGCTGCATGGAGGTGTGTAACTAATTGATACTCCCGCCCCTTAATCATATTTCTGAGCATGTCGGGAATGAAACCGGCCAATAAACCGAACCACAAAAGGGCAATCATAATCAGAACCGCATCCCGGTCGCGTGGATGGGTCTTTCTAAATTCATCGATCACAAAGGCCTGGGCCGCTTCAACTTTGTCCAGCATTGTCACCCCCGAGCAATTGGACTGCAATCACATTTTTGTTACCTATCGGTAGGAGAATTGCGATCCCAGATACGGCCGGTTTTGTGATAATTTCAGCTCGAGATTGATCCGCCGCCCTATCCGCCCTAGGCTTGGGTCATGATTTTGTTCGGCATTCTCAGCATCAGCCTGCTGCTTCTTGCGGGGCAGCGTGTGGCATCATCACAGGCACATAGCGATCCGTTTGCACTGCCTGGAGCGTGAAGTCAGTTTGCCACACCTATCGCTTCACACGCGACGACAAGCGATAGCCCTCACCTTTTCTTCTTCGCCTTAGGCGCAGCCTTTGCAGGTGGCTTTGGCTTAGGTGGCGGCGGGTCAGTGCGGATGGCGGTCACAACAATGGGCACCACCGGGGCCTTGCCGGGGAATGGGCCGCCTGTGGGGGCGCGCTCCACTTTCGCCATAGCCTCCACCACTTCCCAGCCAGCAGTTACCCGCCCGAAGACGGCATAGCCAGTCGTATTGGGTGGGGCCTTGGGGTCGGCGTTGAGGGAGGGATTGTCTGCCAAGTCAAAATAGAAGCTCGAATGCCCTGAATTCGTCGCATCGCCACGCGCGAGGGCAACGGCACCCTTAAAATGCTTATTGGTCGCGGTCTCTAACTCAACGGGGCTAAGGGGTGGATAGCGGCCTTTGAATTGGGCATCCAAATCGCCGATTTGAATGATAAAGCCCGGTTCAATGCGAAAGAAAGATGCGCCGATAAAGTGCTTCGTCTGAAACATCTTCAGCATATGGGCGCTGGTCTTAGGCGCACCCACCGGGTCGAGCGTGATTTCAATCTCGCCCATGGAGGTGGTTAGGAATACTTTCGGCGCGGGTGCCACGACCGGTGTTGCGGGCACAGGTTCGACGATCGGCACTGGTGTTTGGGCAAAGGCCGTGCCCGCGACCAAGAGAGATGCAAAGCTTGCGAAAAAAGTACGACGTTTCACCAAAAGGCCCCTTCGTCTCGATCGACACAAATCCTAGCTCGCCGTCTCGCCAAACAGCTCCCGCCCAATCAGCCAGCGGCGGATTTCGCTGGTGCCAGCACCAATTTCGTAAAGCTTGGCATCGCGCAAAAGACGGCCGGTGGGATAATCATTGATATAGCCATTACCACCCAAGCACTGAATAGCCTCCAAAGCCATCCAGGTCGCTTTCTCCGCCGCATAGAGGATTGCGCCAGCGGCATCCTTGCGGGTGGTCAAGCCACGGTCACAGGCCTTTGCCACGGCATAGACATAGGCGCGCGTGGTCGACAAAGTCACATACATGTCGGCGATTTTGCCCTGCATCAGCTGGAACTCACCAATGGCTTGGCCAAATTGTTTGCGCTCGTGGATATAGGGCAAAACAACATCCAAGCAGGCCTGCATAATGCCAATCGGGCCAGAGGCCAGAACCGCGCGCTCATAATCGAGGCCAGACATCAAAACCTGTGCGCCCTTATTGAGCGGACCCATCAGATTTTCTTCCGGCACTTCGCAATCTTCAAACACCAATTCGCCCGTTGGCGAGCCACGCATGCCAAGCTTGTCGAGGCTTTGGGCGACCGAGAAGCCCTTAAAGTCCTTTTCAATCAAGAATGCGCTGATGCCGCGCGAAGCGGCTTCGGGTTCGGTTTTGGCATAGACGATCAAGGTATCGGCATGCTTGGCATTGGTGATCCAGAACTTGCCGCCATTGAGCACATAGCGGTCGCCCTTTTTGTCGGCCCGCAAGCGCATGGAGACGACGTCTGAGCCAGAGCCACTTTCGGACATAGCGAGCGAACCAACATGCTGACCCGAAATCAGTTTCGGCAGATAGCGTGTTTTTTGCTCCGCCGTTCCCCAACGCCGCAACTGGTTCACACACAGATTGGAGTGCGCGCCATAAGACAAACCAACCGAGGCAGAGGCGCGACTGATCTCTTCCATCGCGACCACATGTTCAAGATAGCCTAGGCCAGAGCCGCCATCTTCTTCAGCCACGGTAATGCCTAACAGGCCGAGGTCTCCGAGCTTGGGCCAGAGATCGAGCGGGAATTCATCGCTGCGATCAATCTCGGCCGCACGCGGGGCGATTTCTGCGGCCGCAAAGCGTTCGACGGTTTCACGAATGGCATCGGCAGTTTCGCCGAGGTCGAAATCGAGGCTGGGATAGGAGTTTCTAAGCATGGCTTACCATGCGCGAGCCCGCTTGCGAGTGCAAGCAAAAGGGTAAGCACAGAGGGCAGAATTTAGGGCAGTAAGGCCGTCTCGTCACCGCTCTCTTGGCCACGCGCCAAGGATACCGCAGAGGTCACCACAGCAACAAAGCCGAAACACGCAGAGAGGATTGCCATCAGCGCTTGCAGGCTGATGGTCTTGGCCTCTGGGTCCGGCGTCAGAGCCCCCATGAGATGGGCGAACCAAAGGCCGCCCGCCAAAAAGACTGCACCGACGCCCAAGATTACCCAAGTTAATGCGCGCGTCGGCTTTGCAGGTTCGAGAACTTGGGGTCTAGGGATCGAAACACCGCCGGGGATTGAGTCCGCAGAGGCCAGCTCCATTTCAGGAGCCCAAGGCGCTAAAGTCTGCAGGCCATCATTGGCAGGAATCGGCTGGCTTTGATCAGATTGATTGGCCGCTAAGGCCTCTTCCTTTGGGAAAGGCGCTAAGAATGGATCAACGGCTTCCGCCACCACTTCAACCGGTGCGTCGTTTTCCTGATTGGGGTCATTGTCAACCAATACCAGACGCGGTTCGTCTTTAATTTCAGAACTGAAGTCCAAGACCGGAGCCGTCTTCACTTCTCCGACTGGCACCGCTGCAGCGACCGTTTTTAGTGGAAATGGCTCGCCCTTGGGTTGCTCCGGCAGCATGCTCTCTGAAGGCTCAGTCGCAATCGTCGCGCCGTCGGCCTCAACCCCCAAAGTGATGTCACGTGGATCTGACGCATGCGACAAAAGCGCTGCGGTATAGTCAATCTCGGGGCTCAAAACCGAGCTAGGTGCTGCGGGGCGCGGCCCCAATGGCTCTAGGAACAGCGCGGCTTCAGCGGCTCTGCGCCGAACCAACGCATCAATGACCAAAACCCGACCATTCACCCGGGCGCGCCGCCAAGCATGCAAGGCTAAGGCTGCGGCAATTGGCTGGCCTTGGTTCAAATAACGCAGCACGTCGCTGGTGGCGAAGTTTGTCACGCCAATATTGAAGGCAAAGGACACCAAAGCGTCAAATTGGTTCTGGTTCAGGGGCGTCAAGGCGGACTGGCGTACCATGTCTTCGACAGGGCGAAGGTCCCAGCGCAGCAAGTCTTCGGCTTCGGCACGCGACACCGACAGGCCTTCGCGTGCGGTAGCAACATGGCCAAAGCCCAGCGTCCACCGCCCGTCGGGGGTTTTAGCCGCACGTGCACGGAAGCCTTCAAAACTGGCTATCAGGTCCAATGCAGCGCGAGACGCAGTGAGTCTGGACATTTTTCGTTCCAAAAAGAGACGGATTCCGCCCGATGAGACTGGCTGTGCAGGATTGGTGCCGTTTTTGTCCACAAAGGCTGCTCGACAAGCGGGGGGCATTCCTGCACCTTCCAACACTCGCGACACACCGGATTAAGCAAGGATCAGACCATGTTCGGCAAGCAAACAAGCCTTCTACAGCGCGCTTTTGGGATTGGGGCGCTGGCGTTAGCCGTATGCTCGGGTCCGGCTCTGTCGCAATCCACCCAGACTGCACCCACAAAACCTTGGAATGGCTTGACGAGTTCTGAGTTGATCGCCGCTGCCCCCAAAGATGCTTGGGCGAAGTTGGATCATAGCCGCCTGCTCTATCTTTACTTCGAGCCGACCCAAGCGGGGGCATCAACACCGGCGCGCGTGATCATCCTATTGGCACCAGACTTTGCGCCCAATCATGTGCAGGCCTTGAATGAATTATTGGCCAAAGCCTTTTTCAGCGGGCGCGAGATCGTGCGCAGCCAGGATAATTACGTTGTTCAATGGGGCGATGGTGCCGAAGCAACTGCCCAAGGCTTTAGGGCTGGTCGCATGGCGGCAGAGTTTGACCGTGCCTATGGCGCGGAGTTCAAGCCGTTGGAATTAAAGGATGGCGACGTCTATGCCCCAAAGGTCGGCTTCTGGCGTAATTGGCCAGTGGCTTGGGATCCAAAGGCAAAACGTTATTGGCTGCCGCATTGCTATGGCATGGTAGGGGCTGGTCGCGATGAAGGTGCCGATTCTGGTGGCCCGGCTGAACTCTATGCCGTCAATGGACACAGCCCCCGCGCACTCGACCGCAATGTCACGCTTCTGGGCCGCGTTATCGACGGGATGGATCAGTTTGCGACTTTGCCGCGCGGTAGCGAGGCGATGGGCTTTTACGCCTCTGGCCAAACCAAGCCTAAAATCATCAAAGCAGAATTGGGCTCCAAACTGCCTGTCTCCGAGCAAATCAGCCTAGAAGCTCTGCGGACGGATCATGCGATCTATGCCGAGATTCTTGAAAGCCGAAGGAACCGGCGCGACAGCTGGACCAAGTTTAAGGCCGGCAAGCTCGAGCTTTGTAATGCCCCCTTGCCTGTTCGGATCAGCCCTAAAGAATAATCAGGGTCGCAAGACCCAAGAAGGCCACAAAGCCTACCATATCCGTGACAAAGGTGACGAGCACACCGGAAGAAACAGCCGGGTCTTGCCCCAGTCGTTTGAGTGTCAGCGGGATCAGAATGCCGGCAAGGCCCGCCACCGACAAATTGAGCAAGATTGCCAAAGCGATGGTGACGGACAACAGCACGCTTTGGAACCAGAACAGCGCCACACTCGACAAAAGCACGGCAAAGACGGCCCCATTGACCAAGCCGGTAATCACCTCACGCAGGATGATCCGGCCCGAATTGCCAGGCGTCAGTTCCCGAGCCGCCAAAGCCCGCACGGCGACCGCTACGGTTTGGGTGCCGGCATTACCACCCATCGAGGCTACCATGGGCATCATGACGGCAAGGGCGACGATCTTCTCAATTGAGGCCTGAAACTTGCTGATCAGGACGGACGCGATCAAGGCTGTGACCAGATTGATCACCAGCCAAGGCAGGCGAGACTTCACCGAAGACCAGACCGAGTCCGCCGTTGACGCATCGCGCACACCAGCGAGCGCCAACAAGTCTTCTTCGTTCTCGTCCTGAATAACCCGCACGATATCGTCGACCGTGATCATGCCCGTCAATCGACCGCTGCGATCGACCACGGGTGCGGAGATCAAATGGTATTTTTGGAAGGCGTGGGCGACGACTTCTTGGTCGGTCTCGGGGTCGACAATGATTTCCGGCGTTTCCATCAAGTCTTGCAGCAGCATGGTGCGCTTGGCCCGCATGAGCTTAGAGACAGGGATCGCGCCGATGGGCTGCATCGCTGGACTGACGACATAAATGTCAAAGAAAAGATCGGGGAGGTCTTCGCCGGTCTTGCGCATGAAGTCGATGGTTTGCCCGACGTCCCAATGTTGGGGCGCGGCGACAAACTCGCGCTGCATCAAGCGACCAGCGGTTTCCTCTTCAAACGACAGCGCGCCTTCAACGGCAACCCGCACGTCATCGGAGGCAGCTGCCAACACTTCGGCGCGATCTTCATCGTCCAATTCAGCGACAATAGCGGCAGCGTCATCGGTATCGAGATCATCAAGCTTTTGCGCGAGCTTGCTGGCGGGGATGAATTCCAGCGCGAATTCGCGCAATTCATCTTCCAATTCCGCATAGACTTCCGCATCAAGGTCTTCGCCGATCAGGGTAAAGATGGTGCGCGCGGTCTCTTTGGGGGCGTTTTGGAGAAGCTCCGCCACGTCTGCCGGGTGCATCGGCAACAACAGACGACGCAACAAAGGCCCATCATGATCGCCAGCAGCCCCAATCACCTTAACGGTAATCAGGCGGTCTGGCCCATGCTCTGCTTTAGTGGGGTCGACCCCCAGGGCTTGTAGATCGTCCATGACTGTCACTTTCCGTCATGTCGTAAGCCCCTAAGTTTGTTTGCCTGTATCATCATGCTGGTAGCAGATACAGGCATAAAAGCCATCTTTCCGTTGGTGTGCCCAAGAGGACTCGAACCTCCACGGGTCTCCCCACTAGCACCTCAAGCTAGCGCGTCTACCAGTTCCGCCATGAGCACGTTCCGGAAAGAGCGGCGCTTTTAGTAGAACACGCCGCCATTGTGAAGCCCTATCGCCTGCATCTTGCCAGTTCCAAACAGTGAAGGACTGTTATGGACCTGCCATATAGTCATAAACATCGGCTTCGCCGGTGATTTCAACTGAAATCTTGTCATCATCCAGTTGGATATCGCCACGGGCCACAGGGTGGTTATTGACCAAGACCCAAACGGGGTCATTCGGCGAGGCCGTGAGCGGAATAACCGCGCCGCGACCCATCCGGAGCAATTGGTGCATGGGCAAGGAAGATCGTCCGACCAAGACCGAAATTTCGACCATGACCTTCTCAATCTGCGAGGGGGGGTGTTCACTATCATCTGTCACGAGACTAGATAGAGCCCATGAGTGTTGGAACTTGGTTAACGCGCGTAAAGATACTGCAAATTCTGGAGAAAAAACGTGATTGAATGGGCCGTATCGGAAAAACCCGTCGAATATGAGGCTGCGGTGGCCTTTATGGAAGGCCGCGCGGCTGAAATTGCGGCTGGAGCGGCGAATCAATTGGTTTGGTTGCTGGAGCATCCGCCCCTTTATAGCGCGGGTACCAGTGCGAAACCGTCAGACCTCCTGCCCGGCGCAAGCTTTCCAGTGTTCAAGAGCGGACGTGGCGGGCAATATACCTATCATGGCCCCGGCCAGCGTATTGCCTATCTCATGCTCGACCTGCGGCATCATAAGCGCGACGTACGCGCCTTTGTTCAATCCGTCGAAAACTGGGTAATCGACGCGCTGGCCCAATTTACAATCAAGGGCGAACTGCGTTGTGGCCGCGTCGGCGTTTGGGTTGACCGCACCCATCCAGGCTTTGCCCGTCACGAAGACAAAATCGCCGCCGTGGGCTTAAGGGTCAAAAAATGGGTCAGCTTTCACGGCATCAGCCTGAATGTGGAGCCAGATCTCACCCACTTTGATGGAATCATCCCGTGCGGCATTTCTGAAAGCGGTCTGGGCGTGACCAGCCTTGTCGATCTGGGCCATCCGGTTACCTATGGAGAAGTCGACGAAGCGTTACGGCAAACTTTTGTGGCTCGCTTTGGACCGGTGAGATCGGTTACTGCGCCCCTTTAATGGCCAAGCTTCTGCCTTCGCGTAGAAGGCCATTGACGCAAAGCCAATGGCTGATATGCCCCTGCATATGAACCTGTCTGTCGCCAAACCGCTTCTCCTGCCTCTCGCGCTCGCAGGCTTATTCATCACCCCGGCACAAGCGGAAAGCCTGCCTAAGGATTATCGCGATTGGAGTGTGAGCTGCAGCAATATCAAGACCTGCACCGCGATTTCGATCTCTGGCCTCAATGAAATGGGCATCGGCACACGCCCGCGCGGCGTTGCAGTCGACACGGAAATGGGCTGGCTTTGGGTAGAGCTTGAAGCGGGGCCAAGCGCCAAGCCAAAGATCATTTATTCAGGCCTCTATGATGCAAGCCAGACCAGCAACAAGGAAGGCAGCTTGCGCATCGTGGGCCGGGACGGGCGGCCTTTAGCAAACGGTGTCTTTGTGCTGACAGCCCATGAGAGCGGCGCAAGCCAATTGCGTGGTGCAGATGTGGATCGGTTCATCGCTGTAGCCAAATCGGGCCAAGCAATTGTTTATTCAAGCGGAACCAGTCGGACCGTTCAATCCTTTGCCAGCCTATCGGGGCTTGTTGCCGCCCTTCGCGCCATAGAAGCGCTTCAAGGACGCACAGGCACTGTCGCCGCTTGGGTGGATGTGGGCAAGCTGGCGCGCGAGCGCGTGCCCCCTGCCCCGGCAGCCCCACGCGTGAATGCGCTTGGTTTTACCAAGCTATCGAGCCGAACCACGGTACCGAAACTGGTGAGCGACCGCCGTAAGGCTGAATGCGACGATAGCGACCGATTAGATCCCGGCGGTCAGGGCATTGAGGGCTTCAATCTCGGCAAGGGCCGCACCTTATGGGCAATCCCCTGTGGCGCTGGGGCCTATAATATGTGGTCAAAATTCTATCTGCAGACCAATTCAACCAAGCTGGAACCTTATCGATTCTCGACGCCAGAGCCTGCCGCTGACGAGGAAGATGCCAATAGCCTTGTGAATGTCAGCATTGAGCCTGAAACCGGCCAAATCAGTGCCTTTTCAAAAGGCCGCGGCATTGGCGATTGCGGATCGGCCGAAACCTACACTTGGGACGGCACAAACTTTGTGTTGACGAGCTTAATCGAGATGAACGCTTGCAGCGGGCTGATGCCCGATTTCTGGCCCGTGCGGATCAAAATCGAAGTGGTGGCGCCCATCAAATCCAAGCGCTAGAAACGCTGGGGCGCTTACAGCCCCAGCTTCGCCTTGATCACTTCATTGATGACCGCAGGGCTGGCTTTACCGCCGGTTGCCTTCATCAATTGGCCAACCCACCAACCAAGCGCTTTAGGCTTAGTCCGGGCTTCCTCAACCTTGTCAGGGTTAGCGGCGATCAACGCGTCGACCGTCTCTTCGATCAGGCCCGTATCGGTTTCTTGCTTCAGGCCTTCACGCTCCACGATGACCAAGGGCGCGTCGCCAGTTTCAATCATGCGCGGGAAGACGTCCTTGGCAATCTTACCATTGATTGTGCCATTGCTGATCAGATCGACCAATTCGCCCAAACGCTCAGCCGAAACAGGGGTCTCGGCCAAGGTCTTGTCATGCTTATTGAGCCAGCCGAACAATTCAACCGTCATCCAGCTATTCACCAGCTTGGCATCACGGCCTTTGGCTGCGGTCTCAAAGAAGTCTGCCGCATCCTTGTCTGATACCAGCACGGCCGCATCATAGGGCGAGAGGCCATAATCGGCTTTGAAGCGCTGCTTCTTGGCGTCGGGCAGCTCTGGTAGGCTGGCTTTGATCGCATCCACCCAAGCTTGATCCAGTTCGAGTGGCAATAGATCCGGGTCTGGGAAATAGCGATAATCATGCGCATCTTCTTTCGAGCGCATCGAGCGTGTCTTGCCCGTCTTCACATCAAACAAGCGGGTTTCTTGGCTGATAGAACCGCCGTCCTCGAGAATTTCAATCTGGCGACGGGCTTCATAATCGACAGCCAAGGCGACATAGCGCGTCGAATTCACATTCTTGATTTCACAGCGCGTGCCAAAGGGCGTGCCGGGCTTGCGCACCGACACATTGACGTCTGCCCGCATTGAGCCTTCATCCATATTGCCGTCGCAGGTACCGAGGTAGCGCACCAAAGCGCGCAGCGCCTTGAAATAATTGGCTGCTTCCTCACTCGACCGGATGTCGGGCTTGGAAACGATTTCCATCAAGGCACAGCCCGAACGGTTCAAATCGACATAGGTGGCGCGCGGGTCGAGATCATGGATCGACTTGCCGGCATCTTGTTCCAAGTGAATGCGCTCAATGCGAATGGGAACCGTTTCGCCATTATCGCAATCAACGTTCAACGTGCCCTCGCCCACGATGGGGTGGGCGAACTGGCTGATTTGATAGCCTTGTGGCAAATCGGGATAGAAATAATTCTTCCGATCAAACCGGCTCCACAAATTGATCTTAGCCCCAAGGCCAAGGCCCGTCCGCACCGCTTGTTCAACGCAATAGCGGTTCAGGACAGGCAACATGCCGGGCATGCCCGCATCCACAAGGCTGACGTGGGCGTTTGGTGCGCCGCCATAAGAGGCGCTGGCACCGGAAAATAGCTTAGACTGCGCACTCACCTGCGCGTGGACTTCAAGGCCCACAATAATCTCCCAATCGCCCGTGGCCCCAGCCACAAGTTGGTCGGGACGGGCGGAGCGGATATCAAGATCATTAGCGAGTGTGGTCATGAAGCCTTCATAACGGGGCAGAGCGGTTTGGCAAAGAACGCAAAACACAAAAAACTGGCGAGGCTGATAGGGCACGCCGTTACGCCCAGCGTCAGGATAAGACCGCTTATAGATGTCGAAACACAATTATCACGGTGGAAATGATATAAGAACGTGCCGCAAAACACGCATAATCTACGTACTTTCACCTTGCAACAGTCCGGAAAATACATATAGTAAACGTATTGTAGGAATGAATTTGATGGCGAAGACCAAGGTAATCGGCACCCGTGAGATTCAAAAAATTCTGAAGGAAAACGGATTTTGGGTTGAACGAACAAAAGGAAGTCACGAGCGCTGGACCAATGGCCCTCTGAGCGTAACCATCACTACCAATACCGACGCTTTTAAATTGAAGACATTACGCAGCGTATACCGACAGGCTGGTCTTCCTTGGCCGCCAAGTTAAAGGGGCAGACTAGGACAGAAACGAGCAGGAAGAATACCTGTCAAATTGAGATGAAGAAACAAGACGTCAAGATCGTGACCAAATGTGCAGTAAAGGCACGACAGGAGTTGAGACATGCGAACTGATTTTTATACCTGCGCCTTTACGCGGGACCCCGACGGCGGTTGGACTGCCGTCGTCCTCGACCTACCAGGCGTTGTGAGCGAGGGCGAAACCTTCGCAGAAGCCCAATCCAATATCAGCGAAGCCCTAGAACTGGATGTTGAAGCCCGTCGCGCCCGGCCAGAGGCAGTGCCTACGCCACGACCAATTGCAGATCTCATGGATGATCCGGACTTGGCCGGGGAGCTGGAGGGTGCAACCTTGGTTCAGATTGCTGGCCCCTTACCGCCGCC
Source organism: Hyphomonadaceae bacterium (assembly GCA_021299265.1). Taxonomy (GTDB): domain Bacteria; phylum Pseudomonadota; class Alphaproteobacteria; order Caulobacterales; family Aquidulcibacteraceae; genus Aquidulcibacter. Next base: position 24,072 of record JAJTGP010000052.1, read on the forward strand.
GAAGTCTGTTCCCATCACGATGACGATTGATGACCACTTGCTGGCCAATGTAGATCAACTCGCTAAGTTTTTGCGGGTCAGCAGAAGCAGCTTCTTTGCGGATGCTGTTCGAGACAAAATGGAGAGCCTAACCGGCAAGCTGTCGCCCTATGATATTCGTATCGATTCATCTGCGGGTGAGGCAATCGAGGCTCGCCCTATCTCCAAACGGCGGACGACCAAGCGGCGCGTGGTAGCCTGATCCTAGGCCGAAGCTTGAAACAGGCGACCAGCATTGGTCATCCATTCTTTCATTCGAAACGCGACACCTTGAAAGGGGGGTGGCGACCCAAGCAGGGCTCGAACCTGCGACCGTCCGCTTAGAAGGCGGATGCTCTATCCTGCTGAGCTATTGGGCCTAGTGAGACCAGGGTTCACGGCGGTAAAAGGTGAAATTATCAGAGTACGCACGCGGAATGCGCTTAGGCTCTTGCCGATCAATAACCTGAAACGCCAGATTATACTTCTGCGCATAGGCAATTGCCTCGTCGCGCGTATCAAAGGTCAGACGCACTTGGCCTTGGGTATCGGATGATGAGGTCCAGCCCATCAAGGGGTCAGACGAGCGGACAGCGTTTGATTCAAACTCCAACATCCAAACATTGCTCTTGGCCCGGCCCGACTGCATGGCGGTTTTGGCTGGACGGTAAATTTTTGCAAATGTCATGAAGGCCTCGAAACTAGATGTCTCATCATGAGCGCGTTCGGCAGAAATGTAAAAGCGGGCAATGCATTAAAACAGCATGTCCCGCTTGTAACATCGACCAAAAATGGTCGGGGAGACAGGATTCGAACCTGCGACCCTCTGGTCCCAAACCAGATGCGCTACCAAACTGCGCTACTCCCCGAGAGGCGCGCGTATAGCGCGACCAGACCGATGAGGGCAAGCGCTCTAAACAGATTTTACTGAAGTCTCATTTTTTTGCGCGAGCGGGCGCGAAAATTCGGTGGGTTACGCGCTGGCCTGCAGCCAAACCCAACCGGCGAGATTCACCAGCGCCAATCTCAAGAACCGCCAGCACTGGGCCGTCTGAAGGGATCAGCGCCCGCGACAAGGGCTGTGCATTGGCCGCAATATTGGCGATGCGCCCATCGGCACGAATGAAAATCAGGTCGAGCGAAACGAGCGTGTTTTCCATCCAAAAGGTTGCTGCTTCTGGCGTTTTAAAATCAAACAACATGCCCGTGCCGCGGGGCACGCTGGTCCGCCACATCATCCCGATCTCACGTGAACGTGGGGTATCGGCCATTTCCACATTGAAAGACCGAACGCCAGACGGCGTCGCGATGGATAATTTCTCAACCCTCAGGCCGCGCTGCGGCCCCTCTATCGCCACTGCTTGGGCGAAGGATGTAGAAGGAAGGGCGACACACGCCACAAGGGCCAAGAAAATGAAGTGCACAAGCTTAGTCATGCCCTTCCCTATCACGACCCGTTGAGGTCCGCCAAGATGGCCACATAAGATCCACCCACAGCACGCCAAAGCGGCCGCTAGGCATTAGCCGCGCACAACAGCGGTCGCCACAGCCCCCTTTGCACTGCGCTCCACCCGAGCACGCAAAGCCTCCCCGCCATCGACCATATCAATGCCGCCCCGCCGCAAGGTTGCGACATGCAGGAAGATATCTTCCGACTCTGTCCCGTCACTGGTCAGGCCCGCAAAGCCATAGCCTTTGGAGCGGTTGAACCATTTGACGGTGACGGGAACAAATTGATCCACATCTTCTGGCGGTGGCCGGAACACGGGTCGCAGGCTCAAAATCCCGACAACTTGCAGGCCGCGATCGCCCTCAGCGGTCAAAACGGTGATCTCATCGCCTTCCTTGGGGATTGCGGTGGAGTGCTTCCGCAGCACGCTTATGTGCAATAAGGCATCGATTTCACGAGCATTTTCGCCGTCACCGACCTTCAATTGGACAAAGCCAAAGCCTTTGACAGGGTCAAACCATTTTACAATGCCTTCAGCCAAGGAGCCCAATGGTTCTTTACCCATGGCCAGGACAGTTTCTAATAATTGATGTGTCACAACTCTTGATCCCTTCGCTTAAATTGGTACAGCGCGAGCCGTGTCACGCGGGACTTCTAGATCAAGCTCTAGGAGAGCCCCGCGCACCCGAGCCCTAACGTTACTATACGGTAAGTAAACACAGGGTTTACAAGAGCGCAAGATGTTTATGAAGAGGTCGAAAGCCGTTGTTAGCTACCACAAAGGCTTGACCCACAGCCCAAACAAGAGCCCATATCAGGCCGCCTTTAACCGCATTAGAATTCAAGGAATCCCGCCGAATGGCTGCCAATGCCGCTCCGAAATCTGGTTTGTTTGATGACCTAGAGCCCGCAGGTGTCTCTGCAGCCACCGCAGGTTATTCCGCGAAGGATATTGAGGTTCTCGAAGGCCTAGAGCCCGTTCGCAAGCGGCCCGGCATGTATATTGGCGGCACCGATGCGCGCGCCATGCACCATTTGTTTGCCGAAGTGCTCGACAACTCAATGGATGAAGCAGTTGCAGGTCACGCCACGCGCATTGAAGTGACCTTAGAGGCCGATGGCGCGCTTGCCGTTTCCGATAATGGGCGCGGCATTCCCATCGACCCGCATCCCAAATATGTCGACAAATCTGCCCTCGAAGTCGTCATGACCGTTTTGCATGCGGGCGGTAAATTCTCAGACAAAGCCTATCAGACTTCGGGTGGTTTGCACGGCGTGGGTGTTTCGGTGGTCAATGCGCTGTCCGATCGCCTCGAAGTCGAAGTGGCGCGCGACAAGCGGCTTTATCGCATGGCGTTCTCACGCGGCATCCCACAAGGCCCGATTGAACATTTGGGTCCCGTCCATAATCGTCGCGGCACAGTTGTGCGGTTTCACCCCGATCCAGACATCTTCGGCGAAGGCGCCAGCTTGGACCCGGCGCGCTTGTTCCGGATGGCGCGGTCCAAGGCCTATTTGTTCCGGGGCGTTGAAATTCGCTGGAAGTGCGCGCCAGAACGTATCCGCCCCGGCGATTCCACACCTTTGGAAGAAGTCTTGTGCTTTCCAAACGGTCTGGCCGATTACCTCCAAGGCAGTATAGGTGAAGCCCCCACCGTCACCACAAGCATGTTTGCTGGCCGCACAGCCCAATCTGGAGGGCATGGCGCGGTTGAATGGGCGTTGACGTGGGGTGTACGTGGTTTTGGCGACCGCGATGGGTTCTTGCTGTCCTATTGTAATACCATCCCCACGCCCGAAGGCGGCACGCACGAACAGGGCCTAAGGACCGTCATCTCCAAGGGCTTGCGCAATTATGGGGAGTTGGTGGGCGACAAAAAGGCTGCCCAAATCACCTCTGAAGACGTGTTTGGCACCGCAGCGGCGTTGATCAGTGTGTTCGTGCGCGAACCAGAGTTTGTTGGCCAAACCAAGGACCGGCTGGCAACCGCAGAGGCCGCCCGCATTGTTGAAAATGCCATCCGCGATCCGTTTGACCAATGGCTGGGCGCAAGCCCGCGTGAAGCCCGCGCCTTGCTGGATTGGGCGATTGCCCAAGCTGATGACCGTCTGAAGCGGCGGAAGGAAAAAGAAGTCCAGCGCCAAAGTGCCACGCGCAAATTGCGCTTACCAGGCAAGCTGGCCGATTGCGCGCGCCAAGATGCGATTGGGACCGAAATCTTCATCGTCGAAGGCGATTCGGCAGGCGGTAGTGCCAAACAAGCGCGCGACCGAAATACCCAAGCCATTCTACCCCTGCGTGGTAAAATCTTGAACGTCGCCAGCGCAGGCGGGGATAAGCTTGCGGGCAATCAGGAACTCTCCGACCTCGCCCTTGCGCTGGGTGTTGCACCTGGCAGCAAGTTCCGAGTGCAGGATTTACGCTATGAACGCGTCATCATCATGACGGACGCTGACGTCGACGGGGCGCATATCGCCGCTTTGCTGGCTACTTATTTCTTCCGCGCCATGCCGCAATTGGTCCATTCAGGCCGCTTGTTTGTGGCTTTGCCGCCGCTCTATCGCCTGACACATGGCGGCAAGACGGTTTATGCCAAGAATGATGCGCATAAGGATGAGTTATTGAAGACCGCCTTCAATCCGCGCGCCAAAGTCGAAATCGGCCGCTTCAAAGGCTTGGGCGAAATGATGCCAGCGCAATTGAAAGTCACGACGATGAACCCGGCCACCCGCACACTTGCGCGCTTGGTTATCCCCGAGGGTGATTTGCCAAGTGTGGGCGAGCTGGTTGAGACATTGATGGGGCGCAAGCCTGAGCTGCGCTTTAAGTGGCTTCAGGAAAATGCCCGCTATGCGGAAGAGCTGGACGTCTAGCCCTATGTTGGCGCTCAAGCCCAATTGCGAATGCTGTGATCGCGATTTGCCCGCAAATAGTGCCGAGGCCTTTATCTGCACCTTTGAGTGCACCTATTGCGCGGCTTGCGCCATGGGCAAGCTCTCAGGAACTTGCCCGGCCTGCCAAGGAAATTTGGTCCCGCGGCCGATCCGGCCAGCCGCCGCTTTGGCCCGCTTTCCCGGACAAATAGAGCGGGCACCGCTTAAGGCCGCGTGCCAAGCAAAATAGGTCTGGCCCTCTTGCCCTTGCGCCCTTTCCGCGCCACACACCTCCAAAGAATGAGGGAGAAACGGCATGAGCCAAGAATTTGATATCATCGTATTTGGCGCGTCTGGCTTTACCGGCCGATTGGTCGCGGAATATCTCGCCGCCACCTATCCAACCGGCGTGCGCTGGGCCATGGGTGGCCGCAGCCTTGAGAAATTGGCGCAAGTCCGCGATGAAATTGGCGCGCCTGGGGATACGCCGCTGATGGTCTGCGACAGCGATGATGCAGCCTCTCTGAAAGCCATGGTCACCGCAACCAAAGTCGTTCTCACCACAGTTGGACCCTATCAGCTATACGGCAATGGTCTGGTTGCGGCCTGCGCCGAGCATGGCACGGATTATGTCGATTTGTGCGGCGAGCCTGCGTGGATGCGCAAAATGATCGACGCGCATGAAGCCGCGGCCAAAGCCTCTGGTGCGCGGATCGTGTTCTCTTGCGGCTTTGACTCCATCCCGTTCGATCTTGGCGTGCAAATGGCGCAAGAGGCGATGATCGAAAAGACTGGCAGCCCAGCAACCAAGGTCAAGGGCCGCGTCCGCAAAATGAAGGGCACCTTCTCAGGCGGCACAGCTGCGAGTTTGAAGGCCACCATGGCCGCCGCCATGAGCGAACCCGGTGTACTCGATCTTTTGCGCAATCCGTTTGCCTTGACTCCCGGCTTTGACGGCCCAACCCAGCCCCATGGCATGAAGCCCTATCTGGACGAAGAAATGGGCGTCTGGGTCGCGCCATTCGTGATGGCCCCCATCAATACCCGCAACGTGCACCGCACCAATACGCTGCTCGGGCATAAATATGGCGCAGGTCTTGTCTATGAAGAGATGATGGTGACGGGCCCTGGCGAAAAAGGCCAAGCCATGGCCAACGCCATTGCAGGCGATAAGAGCCTTGGCGGTGAAGGTGGGCCAAAGCCCGGTGAAGGCCCTTCCAAGGAAGAGCGTGAGACTGGCTTTTATGACGTGCTGTTTATTGCCCAATCCGATTCAGGTGCCGAAGTCCAAGTCGCGGTCACGGGCGACCGCGATCCAGGCTATGGGTCCACATCGAAAATGATTGCGGAATCGGCTTTGTGCCTCATCAACGAAGCTAAGGATGCTGCCGGCGGGATTTGGACGCCCGGTGCGGTCATGGGCCCTGCCCTGCGGGCCCGCCTTGTGAAAAGCGCTGGCCTCACCTTCGATGTCGTGGAAGGCTAAAGCTTGAAGACATCAGACGCTGCGGCGCGCTTTTAGGGCCGCCAGCAGCGTCCCGTCGTCTAAATGATCCAACTCACCACCCACGGGCACGCCGTGGGCCAGCTTGGTGGTGGCCACCCCGCTATCGGCCAAAATATCGGCGAGATAATGAGCAGTGGTTTGGCCTTCAACCGTGGCTGCCAAAGCCAATACGACTTCGGTAATGCCGCCTTGTTGGATGCGCGACATCAGGCTGCCAATCCGCAAGTCTTCCGGGCGCACGCCGTCTAAAGCCGACAAGACGCCACCCAGCACATGATACTGGCCATAATAGGCACCAGAGCGCTCCAGCGCCCATAAATCACTGACTTCAACAACCACGCATAAGGTGCTCTGATCGCGGGCCGGGTCACTACAGACCGAACAGGGGTCTTGGGTATCGAGATTGCCACATCGCTGGCAGGCCTTCACTTTTTCGGCTGCCTCGGCCAAAGCTTGGCCGAGCGGTTGCATCAGGCCTTCGCGCTTCTTCAAGAGATGCAGCGCAGCCCGACGGGCTGAGCGCGGCCCAAGTCCCGGCAATTTAGCCAAGAGCGAGACGAGGCGTTCAATCTCTGGGCTAGCGGTGGCGCGCTTGGTCCGCGCATTCCGGT
>JAJTGP010000211.1 GCA_021299265.1 Hyphomonadaceae bacterium
GGCGCATCCCCCATCACCCGCGATTGCCCCTCATGAATTTCCCAATCACATAAAGATATCTTTATGCTTAACCCTAATGGCTACGTCCGTTTTTGTCGTAGCCATGCCCACGAAAAAGCCCGGCTTGTGAGGCCGGGCTAGATCGCAACAATTGATCGGGTTTTGATTGGCTAGGCGAAGTCCGCCAATTCGCCTTGCATCACGCTTCCCCCCCTGCATATCCGGCGCAAGGAATGAAGGGCGGCCTGCAAATCTCTGCATTCCTGAAATATCCAATAGCAGGAAGGCAAGCGGGCCAAATCCCGGCGGCGGTGCGGCTAGAACGCTTTGTCCAAAGGTTGCCATTGTTTGCGAACGTCTCGCCTATGGCAATCTCACTGAAAGGCTTAAGGTTCATATCGCGTATCTCCTCTGTAGCGATGCCCAACCCTATCAGCCCGCCCTAACCCGTCAATCCCTATAATGTGCAAAAAGCACAAAAAAGGGTATTGCATTACAAATCAGCCTAGGGCATGGTCTGGACATAGGCCAATCACGGCCAGGACGGAGAGACAATATGGCTGCTACCCCGCGTTGGAAAGTTTACCGCGATGGCGTTTACGTCGCGTCCTGCAAGTATGTTGAGGACGCCGCCGCGCTCATCGGTATGTCAAATTGTGGCGACATTCGCGACGGGCGCAACGCGCTCAAGATTGTGTGGCGCGAGGGCCGCGAGGCTTTCAGCGCGGCTGACAGCTATGATCAAGTTGCGCAAGTTGTTCATAATCGCGCCTTCGCCTAACCCCCAACACAACGCCGACAACCGGCCCAAGGCGGGATGGGGAAACCCTGGCCCGCCTGAAGCCGTGCAACATAGGAGATTGCACAATGCGTAAGTCTGAATTGCTCGATCATTGGGCCAGCCTGAAGCCCGGCCTCCCCCTCAAGCCGCAAGCTATCCGCAACCGGCACAAGGGCTCTACCTACGGCCACGACGGTATCAGGATTGAGGGCTCGCCGGAATTCATCGACGCCATCCTTTCCCGCCTCCAGGACTTGCTCGCCTATGAGAACGCGGACACGCGGCTAGGCGTGGCCTATGCCCAAGTCACCGCCAAGCCCGGTAAGGATCATTCCGGCGGCGACCATGTCTGCTACGTCAAGTTTCATGAACGCGGCGATGAAGCCAAGATTGCTAACCGCGCATTCGGTGAAGTTACCTACAGGCGGCCTCGCGCCGCCTGATAGGCCCTCAATTCAGGAGAACCCACAATGACCCGCTTCATAGCCCTAGCCCTGGAATTCGCCTTGACCGCGTTCACATTCGGCGCGTTGCTTTGGCTCATCATCGCCGCCTTCGTTGTGTTTGGGGGTGCAGCATGACTTCGCAACACACGCCGGGGCCGTGGTCGCGGAACATCAAGCCCGCCACGAAATACCCGACCCTGTTTGCCGGGCGAAACACCCACATTTGCACCGTATCCGTTTCCGGGTTGCCGCCGGAAACCGTCGAAGCGAACCTGCTATTGATCCGCGCGGCGCCCGACTTGCTGGCTGCCCTGGAATCGCTTGTGGCGAAGAATTACGGCCAGCCGCAAGGCGTCACCGTCCCCGCGCTCGATATCGCACGCGCCGCCATCGCCAAGGCCACCGGCGAATGACTAGATACATGGCATATTATGTGACCTTCTCCGGGGAGCGCGTCGAATATCGCGGCCTCCGCAAGAAACAAGCCGTCTGGCGCTATCATTGGCTAGACCGCCGTTCCCGGTCGCTCGACATTTGCGGGTTTGGTTGGGGCAAGTCTAAGGACATTGTCCGGTGGCCTTAGACTTGCCCCAAATAGGCTACAGGCCCGAAGCGGAATGACCCAAAAAAGATTGCACATAACGCAAGATAAGGCTTGATTCGTAATCAGGCCCCGTCTAGGATCAATCATCGCCTAGAGGAGAACAAGCGATGACCCAAGTTATCCTTACTAAGTATCTCGGCCCGACCAATACGCGCGGATCGCGTATCAAAGTCACCACGTTTTCAGGCTCAATCATTGTGAATTGGGATCACCAATTCAGCCAAGCTGAAAACCACACTTTAGCGGCACACGCCCTAATCAAAAAGCGCGGATGGGATAATCTTAGGTTCCACGGCGGATTGCTTCCCGACGACACGGGATATGCGTTCGTATGCATTGGAAAAGACGCCTAACAATGCCCTGGACCCCCGCACAAGACGTAATGCTCTTGCGCTTCCAGCTCGAAGGCAAAAGCGCCGCCGAAATGGCAAAGACGCTTGATTACTCCCGATCAGCCGTGCTTGGCCGTCTATGGCGGTTGCGTCAGCAAGGCCACGGCCTGCCCGCCCGCGTGCCCGTCAAGCGTGTGGAGCCCAAGCCCAAGCCGGTCAAGGCCCCGCGCTATCCCAAGGAAAAGCCGGTCACGGTCAAGCCGGTCACGCATAAGGAAAACATAGGCAAGCCGCCGCCTATGGCGTCGGTTGTCCGCAAGCCGTGGCGCGAGGCCATGCTAGAGGCATTCTCGCCCCTGCCTGGGTCAAGCCCGGTGGTCTGGACTAGCCGCTCGTTCAACGCTTGCGCTTGGCCCGTTGGCGGTGACGGTGAAGGGCTGATTAGCTGCGCCATGCCCACGGACGGACGGACTTACTGCCTCCATCATCACGCGCTGGCCTATGTGCAGACGAAGCCGCTTGACCCCCGCCGCTACAGGAGATTTTGACCTATGAGTCCTTATTCAGTCCGCCTAAAAAACGCCATGTTGGACGCAATGGAAGAAGCCGAAATGTTTGGTGATCTTGACGCCTCGCAACGCGCGGAGGTCATGCGTTGGCTTAACAGCCTGCCTGAACCGACCATAGCCGCCATTGGTCGATCATTCGCTAAGGCCGCTAAGGAGGTTGCACGATGAGCTACCTACGCCTTGCCGTCGAGTGCATTGCCACAATCGTCTCATTCCTGGCGTTCGCCATGATCGCCATAACCCTTGCCGCTATGCTGAAAGGCTAAACCATGACTCAGACAAAGTATTTCGTTATCCGCCAAGATGGCGAGGATGAAGCAGGAATTTGCTGCGTAGCCGATACCCTCAACAAAGCCCGCGATGCGGCGGAAACGTATGCAGAAACTTACATTGGCGTCCGCTTCCTGATCGCCGCCGAAACGCAATCGGTTGTCGTGCAAACTCAAGTAAACTGGACAGACAAATGACCGAACAAGAAAGACTGGACAAGATTAGCCAGCTCCGCCAACGACTTTCGGAAGCACAGAAATTGGCGGATCAAAAGCAAGACCAGTATATGATCGCTGCGGCTAATGTGCTGCGAATTAGGGACGCACTGGAGGATTTGCTTATGGAGGGCAAGCGATGACTGACTGGATCAAGATAGGCACGGGCGTTGCTATGATTCTGCCGGGAGCCGCCTTCCTGTTTCTGATCGCGTGGAGAGACGCAAAGCGGGACGGAATGTCGTTCTACGAGTTTGCGCAAATGGCTATCGCGCTTGTTGGCGGTGTGTTGCTGCTCTTTGGCTTGGCGATCCTCGCAGGGGCTGGCGGCGTGATGATCTTGGAGGCGTTCCGATGACTGTCTGGATCGAGTGGCGCGGCGGTGAGTACGCCCATTTTATGAAGCCTCGCACACAGGAAGACTACAAAGGCCCCGAGTTTGGCGTTCCGGCCAAGCCCGAACCCGACCTTGTGACCTTGCGGCTGGAGTGCATGAAAATGGCGGTGAAAGCGATTGAGACGGGCGCGCGCCCTGACTCACCTCAATCCTTGGCGGATGGCTTTCTCGCCTACGTCCTCAACGGAACGGAGCCTAAGTGATGACCGACTGGATCGAACACAACGGCGGACCCCAGCCAGTCGGGGATGATGTGTGGATTTGCATCGACGCCATGCCCGATGAGATGGAGGAGGTCGGCGCTGGCTATGTGAGGCTTTCTAAGCGGGTCGCCTCGTGGAAAAATGTCACCGGGTTCTTCATCCTCAACCAGCACCTGATCGACGCCGCCATGAGACGGGGCATTGAACTCGGGCTGGAGGCGGCGGCGCGGGACGCGGAAATGTATGTGGAGGCGCGTCGGTATGAGGGTGATGACGTCGCAATGATGGCTTTCGCCTGTCACGCCGACGACATCCGAGCCCTAGACCCCGACACCATCGCCCGCGAGGCTGTGCTGGAACAGCTAACCACCGAGGCACAGGCACAAGGCATGGGATACGACCATGACGACGCCAAGGAGAACACACGATGACCCGAAACGAAACC
>JAJTGP010000251.1 GCA_021299265.1 Hyphomonadaceae bacterium
AATGCCGCTCCGTCAAAATCATCCCGCAAGCCAATCGCTGATCCCATAGCCACGCCCTCCAAATCAAGGACGCCATTGATTCACACTTCCACGACTTTGGGAATCCCCCACCTGAGTCACACTCAACGCATGTCGGTATTAATTGCAAGTGATCAGCAATAATCAATGTCGTGATCGCGCCAATACGAAACTGGAAATTCACAAACTTGTAGTGATTCAGAATACTAAAACGATTGCATAAGTTGGAGGTGGACCTGCGGTTACCTCAGTTCACCCTGCTCTGGTTTCCAAGACTGATTCGAAACTTCCAGATGACCCAGGCGGTGTGGAAGTTGTGGCATAGATGCAATTTATTGAAAATAAACATTTAATCAAATTGCTTTTAAAAAGAACGGATCTATATCGCCGTCGTGCCGTTTCTCTCCCACAACGGCCAAGGAGAAAAAGAGTAATGTTAACCGTAGGTGATACCCTCCCAGAATTCAGCGTAACCGGCGTAAAGCCCGGCTTTAATGCACATGAAGAAAATGGCGAAAGTGCATTCTTCGAAATCAACCAAAACAGCTTTGAAAATAAGTGGAAGCTGATCTATTTTTACCCAAAGGACTTCACCTTTGTCTGCCCAACTGAAATCGTTGGTTTTGATAAATTGGTGGGCGAATTTGCTGATCGCGATTGCGTTGTCCTCGGCGGTTCGACCGACAATGAGTTCTGCAAGCTGGCATGGCGCCGTGAGCATCCAGATTTGGCGAACATGAAGCAATATGCTTTTGCCGATACCAAGGGTGACTTGGTCGATGGCTTGGGCGTTCGTGAAAAGGATGCAGGCGTTGCCTTGCGCGCGACCTTCTTGGTCGATCCAAACAATGTCATCCAGCACGCTTCGGTCAATAATCTGAACGTCGGCCGCAACCCAGACGAGATTCTGCGCTTGCTCGATGGTTTCCAAACCGACGAATTATGCCCCTGCAACCGCCCAGCCGGCGGCGCAGTGCTCTAATCTCAATTGAAAGCGCGTCGGATGGTGGGCGAGCCCGTTCATCCGACGCTCTTTTTATATCTGCCTTGCCAAAAATCGCTGCCCGAAGGATTGCTGACATGACGCTTGAACAATTGCGCGAACTCATTCCCGACTATGCAAAAGACATCCGCTTAAACCTTGGCTCGCTGGCCAATGAAACGACCCTGACCGACCAGCAAAAGTGGGGCGCCTTCTTGGCGTCTGCTGTCGCCATCGGCCAGCCCCAAGTCGTCAAAGCGTTTGAAACAGAAGCCGCTGCGCGCTTGACGCCACAAGCCATCGACGCGGCGCGCGCTGCTGCTGCGATTATGGCGATGAACAACGTCTATTACCGCTCGCTGCATTTGCTCTCCAATCACGAGTATCAAACCTTGCGCGCTGGATTGCGCATGAATGTGCTGGCCAAACCAGGTGTTGAGAAAGTCGACTTTGAATTATGGAGCCTTGCGGTCTCAGCCATTAATGGCTGCGGCATGTGCCTCGACAGCCACGAAGTTGAGCTGAAGAAGCATGCGGTTCCCGCCCTCAACATCCAAGCTGCGCTGCGCATTGCTTCGGTTGTTGCGGCAGCCAGTGCGGTTCTGCGCTCGATCCAATAAGCGCTTTCATCCCATCTACCCATTTAAGGGCGCGCTGGCAGCAAGCTGGCGCGCCCTTTTTCTAAAAATCAAAGCTGATCTGTTCGACAGGCTTCTTGGCCTGCTTGCGCGCAAGTGCCTTGGCCTCTGTGACTTGCTTGATCCCTGACTTTCGACTGCCATGTTGTTCTTGAATGACTTGGGCCAAGGCCCTGTGCCCATCGCCCCTGCGGACGCGGTGAATCTCAGCCCGCGCAATGGCCCCCGCCGCCGCATGATCGACTAAAGGGGCGGGATAGGACGGGGTCACATCCTGTGTGCTGGCCTTCCAAGGTTCATGGATCAAGGCCGTCGGTAGATGGGCCAATTCTGGTACCCAGCGCCGGATGAATTCGCCATCAGGGTCCTGATCTAAAGATTGCTTTACTGGATTATAGATGCGCGGTGTGTTGATCCCGGTTGTGCCCGATTGCATCTGCGCTTGGCTATAATGAATCCCCGGCTCAAAATCCGTGAACTGGCGTGCCAGCAAGGTCGCGGGCAAGCGCCAGTCAAGCCAGAGGTGATAGCTCGCAAAGCTCATCACCATGGCGCGCATGCGGAAGTTCAGCCAGCCAGTTGCGGCCAGTGACCGCATGCAGGCATCCACAAAGGGAAAGCCTGTCCGCCCCTCAATCCAAGCCTGTGCCAATCCCCCATCTTCAGGCCGCGCGGGCCTAAGGCCATCATAGGCGCGGTGCATGTTTTGGATCTGGATTTCAGGTTCATCCTCCAGCTTCTGAATGAAGTGGCAGTGCCAATGTAAGCGCGCCAAAAAGGATGAAATAGACGCAGCATAGACCTTGTCACCGGCTACAAGGTGGCGTGCTTGCCCTCGGCTAGCTGCTTGATAGGCCTCCCGCATCGAGATTGTCCCGAACGCCAAATGCGGAGAGAGGCGCGAACAAGCTTCAGCCCCTTCTGCCGGGTTTGACATGGCGTTCCGATAGTTACGGCCGCGCACGGCTAGAAAGTTTTTGAGGAGGTCGACTGCTTCACGGCGTCCGCCCTTTTGCCGATCCGGGCAAGGGTCAGGGGAGATGCCAAGCGCCTGCGCCTCTGGCAAAAGGCTGCTGGGCAAATTGGCAAAGCGGATGGTTTCAGGTGCCTGGAAGGGTGGGGCCGCCATCAGGTGATCCCAGCGCTTAGCCCAGCCATTGCGCGTACTGGGACCGCGCCACACGCCATGCTGGCGATATTCAATAACAGGAATACCCGTGCGCTTGGCCCAAGCGCGCACGGCCTTGTCGCGCTGATAGGTCCAGAGGAGTCCTGTCTCTTCATGGGCATGGATAGCAGAAATGCCGTGGCTGGCATGAAGGCGGGCCAGCACGTCGCAGGCCTCCCCCACTTCGACCACTAGGCCTGCGCCACGGCCCTTCAGCGCGTCATCCAAATCCGACAGGCACTCTGAGAGAAAATCAAAGTGGCGGCCTGACAGTTCAGGCTGAGCCCACAATTCTGGCTCAAAGAGATAAAGCGGCAGGACAGGACTGCCGCTCTGATGGGCGGCTAGCAAAGGCGCATGGTCATGCACCCGCAGGTCACGCTTAAACCAGACGACCTCGATCATGCGCGGTCCAAATCACGCACCAGATTGGGCAATTTCTCCTTTAGCTTAAAGAAGCCGCCGGTGGCTAAGGGCCAAGTCCGGCTGTCCCAAGATCGACGCACTTGGACGAGCCTTATGCCCTGATCCGCCAATGCTCGCTTCAGGTCTGTCACATGCCATGCAATGGGGCCAACAGGCGCATAGGGTGTCGCAATCTCTTTCACGTCCAAACCCACAGCCCAATTCAGCACCTCATCCAACGACGCTATCAATGGGGCTTCCGCTTCAAAGGCCTGCCCAAGGCGAGCGCAGGCATCTTGTTCGGCCCGCCGCAGAAATTTGTTCTTCGCCCCGTCCGCTGGCCCAATTTCGGGCACCTGTAACAGGCCGGCACCCACCACTTTAGCGGAGAGCGGAAGAGATTCTGGATGCAAATCATCGCTATGCAACAAGAGGCCAATGCGCTCTTCAAACAAGATTTCACGCTCGGGCAGGGTTCCGGGGCCGGTCTGCAAAAAGGGCTCGCTCAAAGGCAGCGCATTTTCGGCCAATTGGCCAGCAGGGTTAAAGCGGCCCATGGTGTGGGTCTCAATATTGCTGGCGCGCGCCAGATAATGCTTGCCCTTGGTATGCAAGCCCGCCACCCAACGCCACGACAAAGTGTTTGACGCGACATCGGCGTCGAGCAAATGTTTGAAAAAGAAGTCAGCCCCCAATTGCCATGGCAATTCCAGCGTAAAGATCCAGATGCTGGCAAACCACATGCGCGCATGATTGTGCAGCCAGCCCAAAGTCGTCAGCTCGCGCACCCACGCATCAAAGCAGGCAATGCCCGTCTCGCCCGCTTTGGCACGCGCCAGCCTGCGGGCAAGCTCTGGGTCTTCGGCGACCTTCTGTTTCAAGGTGAGGCGGTCTTGGTTGAAGCGCGTCAAAACCTGTGGCCGCATCTCCAGCCAGCCTTTCCAATAGCTGCGCCAATAGACTTCCTGGATGAATTTCTCTGCCTTCACAAAGCCATGGCACGCCATCACGCGGCTGACGACTTCTTCTTCGGTGATTAAGCGGCGCGCGAGCCAAGGCGACAAGGCCGACACGTTTGATCGGTCATCAGGCCCTAGGTCGCTATTGCGCGTGCGGGTGTAGGCCGTGCCTGCCGCGGACAAAAATGCCTCTAAACGTGCCAACCCAGCCGCCCGCGTCCCCGTCCAATCGATGCGGCTTAAGGGCTGTGGGGTGGGGTCAAACGGTAAGGACGGCATGGGGTTAGATACGCAACACACGGACGGGTGGATTGGGTGGATGGTCTTGGCATGCTGTTGATGGTGGAGCCTCTCCAACGTGCTCAACGGGTTTCAGGGTTAATTGGCTTTCAAGCTGAACCCGCTTGATGCAAATTAACCGCCATCATGATTTGTGTCCTCGACTAGTTTTATTTACATTTGTGTATACAGGCTATCCGTCGTTGGCAGACGGGTTGAAGAGGCTATACTTTGACTAGATCGAAAGAGCGGCTGGCCCAGATTGAGGCGCTGCCGGAAGCAAAGATCGATTTTTCCGATCTCCCCGAAATGGACGCGGCCTTTTTCAAAACCGCGCGTCTGATCATGCCAAGCGCAACCACCAAACAGGCCATTTCGCTGCGCGTCGATGACGATGTGCTTCAGTGGTTTAAGGCCTAAGGCAAAGGACATTTGAGCCGCATGAATGCCGTTCTGCGGGCCTATATGCTCGCAAACGCCAAAGAACGGACCTGACGATGAGAGACTTTATCCTCTTGATGCATGCCGACACGACCAGCCCAGAGCGCGATGCGGATTGGGAGGCCTATATTGGTCGCTTGATCGGGTCAGGCAGTTTTCAGGGCGGCAGTTCCAATGGACATGGCGGCTCGTTTCGCAAGCAAGGCGACGCAGCTCCACTTACCGCCAGCTAACGGGCTATATCAAAATCCAAGCCGAAAACCTTGAAGAGGCCAGCGCCGCCTTAGCCGGCAATCCGACCTTTGAGGCTGGCGGGACGGTCGAGATACGGGAATTGGTGGTTTCTTAGAGCAACCGTCTGACAACACTTTTGCCGGCCCTTATCACCGTAAAGTGATCACTGTTGAAAATATTTGACCGCTTCTGACCTTATGGTAGTGCGGAATAATGATGAATTTTACTAAACTTGTTACTGCACTCTCGATTTTCTCGGGCCTCTTGATCCCCGCAGTATCACTCGCTGCACAGCCTGTTGCGCAAGCCACTGCACCGGCCGCAAGTCCGGCTGCTGCGTCCGCCGCCAGCATCGCTTCCATCCCGGCTGGCACGCCGATGGATATCGAGATCACCGAACTGCTTTCAACCAAGACCAGCAAGGTTGGTGACAAGTTCGCACTAAAGCTCGCGCAGCCCCTCAAAATTGGCGACACAATTGTTATCCCTGCGGGTACGCCTGGGACAGGTGAAGTGATCGATGTCGGTAAGCCGGGCATTGGTGGTAAGCCGGGTAAGCTTGTTATTGCGGGGCGTTTCTTGACGCTAGACGGAACCACAATTGGCATTCGCGGCCTACAATTGCGGCCCATAGGCGGCGAAGACAGAAGCAATGTCGTGCTAGCGACCAGCTTTGTTCCCTATATCGGCATGGCGAGCTTTCTGATTTCAGGCGGGCATGTTGAGATTCCAGCTGGTGCTTGGGCAACCGCAAAGCTTGCCGCGCCTTTTGTTCCGGCAGCCCCCGCTACGGCACCGTGAATGAGGGCTTGGCCTAATCGGCCCCGCTTTCCCTTTTCCTCATCATAGCTTTTGGAGATTCGCGCTATGAAAACTGCAACGACGAACAAGCCTCAATTTGATATTCGGGGGCTTATCGCCACCGTCAGTTTAATCGCATTCTCAATGGCCG
>JAJTGP010000235.1 GCA_021299265.1 Hyphomonadaceae bacterium
CGTGGAGCGGTGCTTCAATAAACTCAAATGCTCCCGCCGCTTTGCAACACGATACGACAAAACCGCAGCAAGCTATCTCGGCTTCACTCATATCATCGCCGCACGACTCTGGTTCAAGAGTTTGTCAACATGACCTAGATCGCTTCGCCGACCAGATCATAATCGCCAGCATCCACGATCCGCGCACGCACGATATCGCCAGGCTTAGCCTTCTTAAAGCCATGCAACTCAATCGCGCCGTCGACTTCGGGCGCATCCCAAACCGTGCGGCCGATCGGGCCTTCATCATCGACTTCATCAATGATGACATCGACTTCCTTACCAATCTTAGTGGCTAAACGCTGTTCGGAAACTTCACGTGCGACTTCCATGAAGCGGTGCCAGCGCTCTTCCTTCACTTCCTCGGGCACATGACCTTCGAGGTCACGCGAAGGCGCATGGACGACATTCTCATATTTGAAGCAGCCAACCCGGTCGATTTGGCCTTCGCGCATGAAGTCGAGCAATTGGGTAAAGTCTTCCTCGGTCTCGCCAGGGAAGCCGACAATAAAGGTTGAGCGGATGGCGAGATCTGGGCATTCAGACCGCCATTTGGCGATGCGGGCGGCTTGCTTGTCCTGATTGGCAGGGCGGCGCATCGCCTTCAACACGCGCGGGCTGGCATGTTGAAACGGAATGTCGAGATAGGGCAGAATTTTACCCTCTGCCATCAGATGAATGGCCTCATCAACATGGGGGTAAGGGTAGACATAATGCAGGCGTACCCAAGCGCCCAAACTGCCCAGATCTTTGCAGAGATCATAGAATTTCGCGCGATACTCGCGGTCTTTCCACGTGCTGGTGGCATAGCCAATATCTAGGCCATAGGCAGACGTATCCTGGCTGATCACCAACAGCTCTTTTACGCCAGCACCGACCAGCTTTTCAGCTTCTGCCATCACATGGGCGGCTGGACGCGAGACGAGATCGCCGCGCAGCTTCGGGATGATGCAGAAGGAACAGCGGTTGTTGCAGCCCTCCGAGATTTTCAAATAGGCATAGTGGCGTGGCGTCAGCTTCACGCCGCCTTCAGGCACCAAATCCAAGAACGGGTCATGGCTTGGCGGCAGCGCGGAATGGACGGCCGACATCACGCTCTCATATTGCTGCGGCCCTGTGATCGCCAAGACTTTGGGGTGGCGCTCGCGGATTACATCCGGCTCTGCCCCCAAACAGCCGGTGACAATGACCTTACCGTTTTCGGCAATGGCCTCACCAATCGCATCCAAACTCTCTTCCCGCGCGCTATCGAGGAAGCCGCAGGTATTCACCAGCACAAGGTCCGCGCCGCTATAGTCGGGCGCGATCTGATACCCCTCCGCCCGCAAGCGCGTAATGATCCGCTCGCTATCCACCAGCGCCTTGGGGCAGCCCAGCGATACAATGCCAACTTTAGGAATGGTTTTTTCAAGTGCGTCTGTCATCGGCTGGCTTTAGCGCGCGGGGCCGTGTGGGGCAAGGCGCGTCCGTCTTGTCATATCCTAAGTTCCAGATTAGTGGTTCGGTTACTTGGAGGGAAGCAATGCTTGAGAACGAACGACAAGACATGCTGAGACAGCTTGAAGAAGCGAAACTCAGATCCTAAAAAATGTCTCGGGAAGAGGCCTTTAATGAGCTTGTGCGTGGTGGATTTCTCACAGCTGACGGCGAGCTCTCTCCAAAATATGGCGGAGAAGCTACCTCAGCCGCTTAGGCTGAGAGTCGATGCTGACGATCGGCTATCACGGCTGCCCTCTGGATGTCGGCATGCGCGCCGTGCTGAGACAAGAAGGACTTCAACCACAAAACAAGGCCTATCATTGGCTGGGTGATGGGATTTACTTTTGGGAGAATGATCCGCACCGCGCACTAGAATGGGCACAAGAAAAAGCAAGCCGAAATGAGGTAAAAGACCCATTTGTTATCGGGGCAATCATCGACTTGGGCCGGTGCCTAGACATCAACCTCCGCGAAAATCAAACCCTTTTGATTTCTTCTTTTGAAAGCCTCAAAGTTGAATTCGAAAGCGTAGGAAAGCCTTTTCCCAGAAATAGAAAAGCGAAGGGCGATGACCGAGAAATCAATGTATTGAGATTTCGCGATTGCGCGGTAATCAATCGACTGAATCAATCTCTCGCTCTGCCATTCGATACGGTCAGAGGGCTCTTTGTCGAAGGAGATCCGATCTTCGACGGTGCGGAAATCTATCATAAAACCCATTCTGAGATCGCAATAAGAAACGAACTCTGTATCAAGGGCTATTTCTTGCCGGATTTAGAGAGTCTTGGGCTTAGGCTTAAAGCCCAAAACACAGGCCCTTAATACACTCCCAGGAATATCACTTAGACGCGCTTTGGTGATCCCTATGGTCCACCAAACCGCTGTTTCGATTGTTTGTGCGACATCCGGATCGTCAAGTGTCCGTTTTCTGCGAAAACGGATCGCCCCGCGACGCAGCGAAGCTGCGCACATGACCACCCAGATGTCGCGTTAATCCTAGACGATCTATTTTGGTGAACCATGGTTTCCACCAAAATATGTCCAGACGAAAAGGAACTTACCTTTCCGTCCCTCGAAGCCCCCCGCGTACCCACACAAACCAAAACGGCGACCCCCGAAGGGATCGCCGCTGGTAATTCAGAGAAAAACAGAAAGCCTTAGTCGCGACGGCGACGGGGGCGTTCGCTCCGCTCGCGGGGTTGTTCAACCTCTTCAACCTCGCCACGCTCCGCGCGTTCGGCTTTCAGCTTTTCTTCGATGTCTTCGCCGGTGGCTTGGTCGACGACTTTCATCGACAAGCGGGTCTTGCCGCGATCATCAAAGCCCATCAGCTTCACCTTCACGGTGTCACCCTCTTTGACGATTTCGCCAACGGTGGCGACCTTGCGGTTTGCGAGTTGCGAGATGTGGACCAAGCCGTCCTTCGCGCCGAAGAAGTTCACAAAGGCACCAAATTCCATGACTTTGACGACTTTGCCTTCATAGACTTTGCCAACTTCAGCTTCATCCGTGATGCTCTTCACCCACTTCACAGCGGCATCGATCTTGTCTTGATCAGACGCGGCAACTTTGACGCTGCCATCATCTTCGATCGAGATTTTCGCGCCGGTCTTTTCCACGATTTCGCGGATGACCTTACCACCGGTGCCGATCACTTCACGGATCTTGTCGGTTGGGATCATGAAGGACACGATCTTTGGCGCAAAGGCGTTGAGTTCGCCACGAGCACCTGTCAAAGACTTGGCCATCTCGCCCAAAATGTGCATCCTGCCAGCGTGGGCACGGGTGAGGGCGACCTTCATGATCTCCTCAGTGATGCCTGCAACCTTGATGTCCATTTGAAGCGAGGTGATGCCGTTTTCGGTACCAGCGACCTTAAAGTCCATATCGCCCAGATGATCTTCATCACCCAGAATGTCGGTCAGAACTTCGAAGCTGCCGTCATCTTGCAGCACGAGGCCCATCGCAACACCAGCAACTGGCGAACTGATTGGCGCGCCTGCGTCCATCAGAGCCAAAGACGCACCGCAAACCGACGCCATCGAGGACGAGCCGTTGGATTCAGTGATCTCCGACACCAAACGGATGGTGTATGGGAATTGCTCTGGGGTTGGCAGAACCGCTTGCATCGCGCGCCAGGCCAGCTTGCCGTGGCCGATTTCGCGACGACCAGCGCCACCCATGCGGCCCACTTCGCCCACCGAATATGGAGGGAAGTTATAATGCAGCATGAAGCGCTCTTTATAGGTGCCCTCTAAGCTGTCGATGAATTGCTCATCATCGGCAGTGCCCAAAGTGGCAACCACGAGTGCTTGGGTTTCACCGCGGGTGAACAAGGCCGAGCCATGTGCACGTGGCAGAACGCCAGCTTCAGAAACAATCGCACGGACCTTATCGACCGGACGACCGTCGATGCGGCGGCCTTCCTTAACGATGGCGCTGCGGACGATGTCGCTTTCGACTTCTTTACAGACCGTCTTGAACAGCGAGCCGTCCATACCGTCTGGGTTTGTTTCAGAGGTAACCAAAGCCGCTTCAGCGCGCTTCTTTGCGGCACCAACGGCGTCTTGACGCGCGCCCTTGTCGGCGATGCGGTAAGCGGCATCGATGTCTGCGCCGATCATGTCCTTCACAGCCTTGTTTTCGGCGCTGTGATCTTCAGCTTGGAAGTCCCAAGGATCTTTTGCGGCTTGCTCTGCCAGCGAGATGATCAGATCGATCACCGGCTGCATTTGCTTGTGTGCGAAGGAAACCCCGCCCAACACCACTTCTTCGGACAATTCGTAGATTTCCGACTCAACCATCATCACGGCATCAGCGGTCCCTGCGACCACCAAGTCCATGTCGCTTTCTTTCAGCTGATCGACGGTTGGGTTCAGCACATATTCGCCATTGATATAGCCAACGCGTGCGGCCGAGATTGGGCCCATGAACGGAAGACCCGACAGAACCAAAGCAGCCGAAGAAGCCACCAATGCCACGATATCAGGATCATTTTCTTGATCATGCGACAAGGTGGTGATGACGACTTGGGTTTCGTTCTTGAAGCCTTTGGCGAACAAGGGGCGGATTGGGCGGTCGATCAAGCGGGAAACCAGAGTTTCCTTCTCAGTTGGACGACCTTCGCGCTTAAAATAGCCACCTGGGATACGGCCAGCTGCATAGAATTTTTCTTGATAATTCACGGTCAGCGGGAAGAAATCGATCCCCGGCTTGGCCGAACGCGCACCAACAGCGGTCGCGAGAACTTGTGTGTCGCCATAGGTGGCCAAAACGGCCCCATCGGCTTGGCGCGCCATGCGGCCAGTTTCCAGTGTCAGCGTACGTCCGCCCCATTCGAGCGAAACAGTCTTTATGTCAAACATCATCATTCCTTCTGGCAGATCATGGGGCCTTCCCCATGCTGCCGCCTACAAAACTTGGAACAGGCCTTCCTGAACCAAGGGGTCCGGCGTCCTTGCCGGAGAAAGCCCTCACCCTATGCGAGAGCCATCTTTCATCTTACTCCTCTTGCCGATTTCGGGGCCCGATTTGGGGGCCCAATTTCGGGTGAGGGGCAAATAGCAAAAGGGCGGCGCATCTCGCACCGCCCTGATTGGTTTTGTCACGACGCCTTAGCGACGCAGACCATGCTTGGTCAAAATGGCTTGATAACGCGCCACATCGCGGGACTTAACATAGTCCAGCAAACGGCGACGCAACGACACCATGGCCAACAGGCCGCGACGTGAGTGATTGTCCTTCTTGTGCATCTTGAAATGCTCAGTCAGGTTCACGATACGCTCGGTCAGGATCGCGATTTGTACTTCTGGGCTGCCCGTATCGTTTGGGGCGAGGCCATGTTCTTTCATAATTTCGAGCTTACGCTCTGGTGCTACCGACATCGTGGTTCCCTTTGGGTTGGCGGCGGGTTCAATCGCGCGCACTGAGTTGAAACACACGGACCGGTTCAAACCGTCCCGCGCGTGCGTCTCCTATAGCGACGGCTTGGCCTTGAAGGGTTGCCAGTGCTGCTCGGCTCATGTCTTCGCCGGATACAACACGGGGTCTGCGCTTGTAGCGCAGCTCTTCAACCTGGTGGGGGAGAAGAACAATCCCGCGGCCTTGCCGCAACCTGAAAGCCTCTTCCGCTGTTACGGCCAGCGCCGGGATGTCGTCCAGCGCGGTCTCAACTGGCAAAAGGCTGTCGGACGCGGCGTCGCTATTGCATACTTCCTGTAGCTTTTCCAGTGTTATTGCTGCGCTCTCATGGAATGGGCCAACTGAAGTTCGCCGCAAAGCGCTCACATGACCCTCCGCCCCCAAGGCTGTTGCAAGGTCACGAGCCAAGGCGCGGACATAAAAGCCCTTGCCACAGCGGCATTCGATGGTGGCATGATCGGCATCTGGCACATCGACCAGACGCGCTTCGATCAGCAACACAGTCCGGGCCTTCAGCTCGGGCACTTCGCCGTCGCGCGCGAGATCATAGGATCGCTCGCCCGCCACTTTAATGGCGCTATAGATGGGCGGGACTTGTTGGATCTCACCGATGAAGCCAACCAGAGCCGCCTCGATTGCCTCTTTGCAAGGCCGCACATCGGATGTGGCGATAATCTTGCCTTCGCGGTCCTGGGTATCGGTAGAGGCCCCCCATTCGACCGTGAAGCGATAAGATTTCTCAGCCTCCATCAACCAAGCGACGGTTTTGGTGGCTTCGCCAAGCGCGATCGGAAGAATTCCGGTTGCTAACGGGTCCAACGTGCCAGCATGGCCAGCCTTCTTGGCGTCAAACGCACGCCGGACGCGGGTGACGGCATCGGTGGAAGTTAGATGCAGGTCTTTGTCCAGAACGATCCAACCATGGATATCCTGACCCTTTTTGCGGCGCGACATCAGGCCTCATCCGCCGGCTTGATCAAATCGGCGCGAACCTTGGGATCGTTGAAAAGATCATTCATCTTCAAAGCCGCGTCATAGGACGTGTCGGCCAAGAAGCGCAGGTCCGGTGTAAACTTGCTTTCCAGCGCCCGCCCGCATTCGCCGCGCAGGAATTTAGATGCACGGTTCAGCGCCTTGGCAATCTCTTCGGCGTCTTCGAGGCCGAGAGCCGCGACAAAAATATTGGCGTGCTTGAGGTCTGGGCTCATGCGGACTTCGCCGACCGTGATGCTTTTATCGACCAAAGCCGGATCACGAATGTCGCCACGGCGCAGAATTTCGACCAGCACGTGGCGAATGTTTTCCCCCGCCCGCAATTGCCGCTGGGTAGGGCCAGATGAGTTATCGAAACGCTTTGCCATGATTGTTTTGCCTTATGCGCGCCTGCTGGTGTCGGCCAGTTTCAGGGGCGGGAGCGGGGATGTAGCGGGTTGTGGCTTCGGGAGCAAGTCGAATGAAGCCTGATATGCATGCTCCAGTGCGAACTTGATCGAAACCGTTTGAACAAACGCGAGAAGGACCCTATGGTCAGCTAAGCTGAAGTCGCATTCACTTTAGCGGCGGAACGGACCGCTTTAGCATGTGGGAATTGGCAAAGAGCAAACGAATATGGGTGGCAAGCCTCTGCGCGAGTGCCTATGCAACAATACCTTTTGTGCTTTTCCCCGCCTATTTTGTCCTGATCATTTTTGCCATAAGATCAGCCCAAGAACACGCAATTTCTTATTTTGATGCTCCTCTTTACGGAGCCCAGCTCGCGCTCAGAGTGCTTAGCGCCATTGCACTGGCGGGCGCGCTTCATTTGGATTTCTCAAGTGTCTTAAGTGATTGTGAGGTAACAGCCGCTTTTGCAATTCAGGCTCGTGAGGCGTTTGACCCGTGCCTCCAAGCAAATGTTGACTTGACCAATCTGGTTAGAATTCTTGTCTGTTGCAGCCTTGCTTGGGTTTGGATCAAGCATGATCGACGTCCGTTGACGGCACCTCACTTCGGTTCCGCGGCAGTCGTGTCCTTTGCTGCACTCATGTTGAATGCAGCTCTTACTCCGAAGCCTGGCAGCTTAACGGATGGATGGCCACCACCGCTTGTTTGGGACCGCCTCGGATTGACATCCCTCTTCGTCAGTTATGCTGAGATAACACTCCAAGTTTTGATCGTGGCAGGATTGGGCTTTTTGTTAGGGCATCTGTGTGCGCCGTGCTTTGGCCAGCCTAACCCCCTGCCTAAACGCATCCTATTTTCATTCAAGCCGCGCGCGAATTGGTTCAGAGCCGACAAGTTGACTTGGCAGCAAATTCTGGCCGGCTTTTTGGCAGCCAAAGCCCTCACAGTCCTATTCACTGCCAAGAATTCAGCACTTTATAGCGAGTACCCATTAGATTGGCGATACGCTTACAATGATGATCTCATTGGGCGCTTCAATTATGACGCTTTGAGAACAGGACTTTCGGGCTTGTTTGAAGTGCTGCCCTATATTGCTGCGGGCGCAATCATAGTTTGGGCATTGGGTAAGGTGCGCTTAGCCGGGATTCTGCCGATACTAGTCGTTGGAGCAATCATGGGTCGTATTGCTGGAGTCATGATCCAACCACAGTATCAAACCCCATTTCTAGCGCCACTGGATGGCGCAACTCTCATCGGGATGATAGTCGCTGCCGGGTTTGGTGCGGC
>JAJTGP010000057.1 GCA_021299265.1 Hyphomonadaceae bacterium
AATCCAACAAGACAGCTGGCTTGATCTTGGTGGTCGGCCTGATGGTGCAGGCCTTAGTCGGCTGGACGCTGTCCTTGGGGGGATTGGGATGAGCGAAGCTTTGGCAGCTTTAGACCCTGTAATGGCGCGCTTGGTTGCCGCGCATGGCCCTTGCCCGATCCCGACGCGTGAGAGCCAAAGCGCCTATCAAAGCCTGTTTCGCGCCATCGTCTATCAGCAATTGTCCGGCAAGGCCGCGGGCACGATTTTAGGCCGCGTTCTCACCCTATGTGGCGACCCAGAGTCTGCACCCGACCCAGCGCACTTCCTGAGCCATTCTGATGAAGCGCTGCGCGCGTGCGGCCTGTCGCGGCAAAAGTTGGCGGCTTTGCGCGACCTCTCTGCGAAACGGCTGGAAGGCATTGTGCCCGATAGTGCTGAGATTGATCATCTGCCCGACGAAGAGATCATCACCCGCCTCACGGCTGTGCGCGGTGTCGGCCAGTGGACAGTGGAAATGTATTTGATGTTCACCTTGGGCCGACCCGATGTGTGGCCGGTGGATGATTTGGGTGTGCGCAAGGGCTGGATGATCGCCCATGGCTTGCCCGAAATGCCCAAGCCCAAGCCGTTTAAAACCATGGCAGACCATTTGCGCCCACATCGAACGCAAGTGGCTTGGTATTGCTGGCGCGCCGTCGATACGGTGACGCCCGATGCGTAAACGCTGGTTCCCACTGGCATTCTGCCTTGGCCTGACGGCGTGCGCGAGCTTGCCAACGCGAGAGGCCTTGCCGCCCGGACAGGCTTTGATCGGGACCTGGGATAATCAAGCACAGATTAAAGCCGCCCCTCCAGAACTTTTGCGCCCACCAGTCGCCGGAAACCCCTATCCTTGGGTGGATGCGCAAAGCGCCCAATTCTTTGAAGTCAGCGCTCCGAACGTCGCAGGACCAAAAGATCAGGCCATCTATCTAGTATGGCGCAGTGGAAGTGCTACTGGCCCGATCAGTCGCCAACGTCTGTGGGTGTTTCGCCCGCAAGAGGGTGGCAAGATTTCGATGGACTTCTACGCCTTCAAAACCCCTGAAGCCTTCGCCAACGCAGGTCTAGGAACCAAAGCCTTCGAAACAGTGACTATTGAGGATTTAACGGCCTATGGGCCCGCCTGCAGCTTGCCGGTGATCAAAACGGCGACTGGCTGGACGGCGTCTATCCCCGCAACCTGTTCGATCACCGCCCGCTCGGGCCGCAAAATGACTTTGTCTGCCGACTTGCAAGTTGATGGAGAGCGCTTCAGCTATCAAGAGCACGGCCTACTAGAAACGGGGGCCTATGCGTTTAAGGTACCCGGCGGCCCCGCCTATGAATTTAACAAAAAAGGACCTGCCTCATGACCCTGCTCATCCTTGGACTGATCATCTTCTTAGGCTCACATGCTTTCATTCGATTTCGTGGGCCTCGGGACCAAATGGCGACCAAATTGGGTGCTCAGCCTTATCGCGGCGTATTTTCCTTGATCAGCTTGGCAGGCTTTGTGCTGTTGATTTTCGGCTATGGCCAATATCGCGCAGCGGGCATGATCCCAGTCTGGACCCCGCCGACTTTCCTCAGCCACATCACGCTGTTGTTGATGTTGCCGGTGATGATCCTGTTGGTGGCCGCTTATTCGCCCGGTAAAATCAAAGCAGCCGTCGTCCACCCCATGCTGGCAGCGGTCAAAATCTGGGCTTTGGCGCACCTTTTGGCCAATGGGGATTTGGGCTCGATGCTGTTGTTCGGCGGCTTCTTTGCTTGGGCCTTGTTTGCCCGCATTCGCCTTGGAAAAGCCGAACGCGTGACCTTGCCGATGGGCACGGGTGACTGGATTGCGATTGGCGGCGGGCTTGCTGTCTGGGTTGGGTTTATCGCGGGTCTGCACAAAATGCTGATCGGCGTCGGCGTCTTTGGCTAACCCTTGGCCGCACCCACGATCGACCCCAAAACTATCTTTACGCCAGACGAGTGGGCGGGCTTGCGCCAGCGCAATGACTGGATCGGCTTAGGACTGGTCGTTCATGCTTATGTGCTGATCGGCTTGGCCGTGGCGCTTTTTGCTTGGGCGCCAAACCCATTGACTTGGTTGATCGCGGTCATGGTGGTGGGCGCGCGCCAATTGGGCTTAGCCATCCTGATGCATGAAGCGGCCCATGGTGGCCTCAGCACCAACCAAAAGCTCAACGACTTTGTTGGCCATTGGCTGTGTGGTGCACCTGTCGGCGCGTCTCTGCATCGCTATCGGCCCTATCACCTCTCACACCATCGCAATACCCAACAAAGCAATGATCCAGACCTAGGGCTGGCCGCCCATTTTCCGATCAGCCAAAAGAGCTATCAGCGCAAGTTAATCCGCGATTTGACGGGGCAGACCTTTTTCAAACAAACGCTGCGGCCCTTATGGGGATTTCTGCGCGCACCGACTCAAGCAAGCCCTGAGGCGCGCGCCGCTGCCCTGACGTTTTTGGGCGCACAGGCGGTGGTGTTCATCTTGTTTGCTGCCGCTGGCCAAGCCTTAGCCTTTGTGACAATCTGGCTTGTCGCCCAAGCCAGTTGGTATCCGGCCGTTACGCGCCTGCGCAATATTGGCGAACATGCCTGCGCAACACCAGACCCTAGCGACCCATGGCGGCTTGCCCGCACGACCTATGCGAACCCGTTAGAACGCCTTCTGATTGCGCCCTATTGGGTCCATTACCACGCCGAGCATCATTTATGGATGTACATCCCATGCTATCGGCTGGAGGCTACCCATGCGCTCTTGAAGCAAAAGGGTTTGGCCGAAAAGATGGAAATCAAGCAGGGCTATCGGCAGATTTTAGAGCTTGCGACGGCAAAGCAAGCCTTATAAATTAAGGCTCCAGACGCACTGGCGTTGGATTGGCCTCTAAAGCAGGCAGAGCACCGTAAGGCGACTTGCCGCTTCTAGGCATATCGCGATCAATTGCGGCAGTTTCAGCCACATTCGACGAAGAAACCACGCTTGTGGCGCAGCCCGATAAGACCATGAGCGAAACAGCGGTTAGAGCAACTAACTTACGTGCCATGACTTCCACCGCTACCCAGAAAACCCGCGCTTAAGCATTGTCTATCCCCAACGGAACGGCCCAATTTCTCTGGAGCTTTGCTGAATCAACACAACTTAGGATACCGATCGCAAGCTAAACACAGGGCTAGGATTGTCAAGTATTTAGAATAGGATTTTCGAACCCTACTGAACAAGAAAAAGGCCCAGTCCGGGTTTCGAACTGGGCCTTCGCCTGCTTTAGCGATAAGTGGCCTAGCTATTGGGCTGGCTAGTTGGTGCCGCAGCACCTTCTGGCTCAAGCGTCACTTTCATTGGATTTGGTACCAAGTCCAGCATGGCACCAGAGCTTGCGTCCACGCCTGCTCCAATCAGGCCGCCAACAAGAACATTGCCTGCCATCGCGGCACCGCCTGCGCCTGCAACTTTGGTGACTACCGTGCCAGTATAGGTTTTATAGCCAGGCTTGGTGATGGTGACCGTGAATTCAGACTTGCGGGGCATTTTGAACGTGCAGGGCGTAGCCAAGCAGCCATAGCCATTTGTCGTCGCAACCGTCGCGCCTGATGGCATGGTCTCAACTGTAAACGTGGTATTGGTACCACGCGTTATTGTCGCACAACCCGAAAGGGCCATCGCAGCACCTGCGACAACGGCTAGCATTTTCAACTTCATATCTTCCCCCAAAAAACCAGCAAAACAGGACAACAGCCATCTTTTCAACAATCGCAAGCCCCCCGTCCTAGTCTGTTTTGCTCATCTACCACAACTTACGATGTGAAGCTCAAGCTAAACACGGACTGGGGGTTGTCAATCATAATGGGTGTAGATTGTCAGCGCCTGCTAAGTCTGCTTGTGGTTGCACTTGTATTGTAGAGATAAAACGTGATGAATTATTCCGCTCGTGCCAACTTCATTTTGGACAACACGCGGCTGCTTCAGCCGCCCCATTGTCCCGAGATCACTTTGCACTTGGCAGATGAGGCTGTTGCCCTTTGGCAATTGAGTGCGGATGAATTGGATCAGCAGGGCCTGCCCCTGCCGTTTTGGGCCTTTGCTTGGGCGGGTGGCCAGGCTTTGGCGCGCTATCTTCTCGACCATTCTGAAACAGTTCGGGGAAAACGGGTGTTCGACATTGCCTCAGGCTCTGGCATGGTTGCGATTGCGGCAAAGTTGTCGGGGGCGGATCATGTAACTGCCGTCGATATTGATCCCTATGCCACAGCGGCAATTGACCTCAATGCAGCGGCAAATGGAGTCGCCCTTGCGACATATCAGGGC
The DNA here is from genome assembly GCA_021299265.1 of Hyphomonadaceae bacterium. Classification (GTDB taxonomy): domain Bacteria; phylum Pseudomonadota; class Alphaproteobacteria; order Caulobacterales; family Aquidulcibacteraceae; genus Aquidulcibacter. Next base: position 4,322 of record JAJTGP010000057.1, read on the forward strand.
GATCTCATTGGCCAAGAGCTCGAAACCGACGTTCTGTTGGTTGGTGATTTGTTTTACGAGCGCGAGATCGCAGAGCCCTTGTTTGCTTGGCTAAAGCAGTGCAAGGAGGCGGGAATTCTGGTCTTAATCGGGGACCCCGGCCGAACCTATTTGCCCAAAGCGGGCCTCAAAGAGCTGGCCTGTTACCAAATCGAGGTGTCGCGAGAACTAGAAGACCAAGACGTCAAAGTGACGCGTGTATGGGGCCTCGCTTGACCTTTACCTCAATGTTCGATTGAAGAGCATTGAGATCAGCCTATGTGTAAGGCGACACGCACAAACGCAAATCCTTTGAGAGGGAAACGACATGAAACAATGGTTTGCTGCCATCTTGGCACTTTGCGGGACTAGCGCCTGTTCCGGCCCGCAAGTGCTCAACCTCGTGGCACAAACGCCCGGCCCCGTTCAGCATGATGTCAGCTATGGCCAATTGCCACGTCACACGCTGGACATCTATTCTCCAAAGGTCATGCAGGCGGACACGCCTGTCTTGGTTTTTTACCATGGTGGATCGTGGCAATATGGCTCTAAGGATGACTATCAATTCCTGGGGTCTGCCTTTGCCGCGCGCGGTATTCAAACTGTGATCGTCAATTACCGCTTGCATCCAGACGTGATCTTTCCCGCCTTTGTTGAGGATGGTGCCAAAGCGCTTGCCTATACGCAGAATTCGATCGCCAAAGGCCGCCCTGTGTTCATTTCGGGCTACTCCGCCGGAGCCCATATTGCCGCGATGATCGCGCTGGACCCAGAATTCCTGGCCGCCGAAGGCACCACTGTCTGTAAGGCCACGAAAGGCGTTATCGGCATTGCTGGGCCCTACGACTTCACGCCCGTTGAGCCAGTCTTTAAGCGCATCTTTCCGTCAGAGATTCTGCCCAGCACCAAGCCTATCAATTACGTTGCCAACCAAGCCCCACCAATGTTGCTTCTTCATGGTACAAAGGACACCACAGTGGATCCAAAGCGAAGCGAGCAACTGGCCGCAGCTTTGGCCGAACATAAGAATTTGGCACAAGTGAAGCTTTATCCTGGCGTCGGGCACCTCTACATCATTGGCGCGATCTCGCCTGTCGTGCGGCGCAGCGCGCCCACTTTGGCAGATACCGTCAACTTCATCCAAGAACAAAAAGCGGCCGGCTATCCCGGTTGCAATAGCCAAGTCAGAAGCTGATGCGCCGTTTTGATCCAGCCGCCCGCAACGTCTTAGGCGGACCTCTCGAGGTCTGCTCGATAAACCCACTCACGGGATGGTTCCGTAACGGGTGTTGTGAGACCGAGGGGTTGGACCATGGCACTCATGTTGTCTGTACCGTGGTGACGGAGGCTTTCTTGGCGCATCAGTTGCGCGAAGGAAATGATCTGGTGACGCCGCGGCCCGAATATCTGTTTACCGGTCTAAAACCGGGCGATCAGTGGTGCGTCTGCCTCACCCGCTGGAAGGATGCCTTGGATGCGGGCTGTGCGCCACCCATCCGCTTGGATGCCACCCATGAAGAGGCTTTAGTGGTTGTGCCGTTGGAGACCCTGAAATCCTACGCAGCGGTGGCGTGACGCCATGGCAGAATTATCCAAGCCCGCCTTTGAAGACCTTGGCGCAGGCTGCGCCCGGCTCACCCTAGTCCGGGATAGTGCTTCTGGCCCTAAACTATGTGAGATCACTTGGCATCACCGAAGTGATGGCGCGCGGGTATTAGATCACACCTTCGTCCCTTCGGCGCTAAATGGGCAAGGCTTGGCTGCAATTCTCACCGAAGCAGCTCTCGCCTTGGCGCGAGAGGATCACGTCCGCATCGTGCCACAATGCTCTTATGTGGCTAGGTGGATTGACCGCCATCCCGCTTGGCAGAATTTGGTCGCGTCCTAGTTACGCGCGCACGAGAAGACCGTTTAGGGCGTTCATTTCAACGGCGTCGGGCAATTCCCACATGGTCTCGACAAAATCGAACATGGAACGGTCGACCTCCATCGCGTAGGTGTCTCCCTTATTCGCATTGCGGCCTTCGACCCGCGCCCATCGTTCCTCGACCGGCACATCGAGAACATGCAACACGACAGGGATTTGCGCCTCGGCGGCCAGCTTGGCGAATTTCTGCCGATGGGCCGACTTCGTAAAACCCAAGTCTAAAATAGCCGGAACCCCAATCGAGACAGCCTGTTTCGCCGTTTCAAAGATCATGGCCTCACACCGATCAATGCGCGCCATCGTCCAGTCGAATTCGATTGGCTGCGGGCTATCCTGCCAAAACAAAGTCACCATCCAGCGATCGATGGCAAAGTGTAGGGCACCTAAGTCGCTCGCCAGAGCTTGGGCGTAGGTTGACTTGCCCGCGCCTGTACTGCCGCAGATCAAATGAAACGCTGCTTCTGCCATTAGCCCTGCCCCTCGTCCGGAAATGCCCGTCTGCTTAGGTGGTGAAGATGGGCTTGTACATCATTTGGCCAGCTTGCGATCAAGGACAAAAAGCGTGCCTTCTGGCCTGCAAACAGTGCCCGAGACACCTCATCATAATCTGGTGCATTTCCTGCCACAGCAGCCATAAACCGGTAAAGTGCGTCTCGCCCTTCCGTAATGGCACCTGCGCCTTCTGTCTCACGTCGGGCCGCTTCAACCAATTTTCGCAAGGTGACGCTGGCACCACCCGGCTGGCGGGCCAACCAGTCCCAATGGCGCGGGAGAAGCGTGACTTCTCGGGCCGCGACGCCCAATTTGGGTCGACCTACCTTGCGTGCTGACGGAAGCTCTACCGGCTCTAAACGCGCGACAACATCAGCAACACTCCCCCGCAAATCCAACTCAATCGGCTGACTGGTCTCGCCATGAAGGACCAAGACCGAAAGGTTGGGGTCTGTGTCCAATTGTTGTTTGACGCTGGCCGCCACCTCACGCAGAGACCCAAAAGCCAGCATATTTGGGCCAGCAAAGGCAATCGCGGGTAAATTTTCTTGATAGGTCATGTTCATCTCCTGTCGCTAATTATTATCCGGATAAAATAGGTGACGTCAATATCATCCGGATAAAATTACACAGCGACGACACCCTGCGCACTGTCACGTGACTGAAAACAGGGATGACCTGACCCCTGCCTCGGACTACATGAGGTCGGACGGAGGACACATGGCCTATAAAAGTATGCGCGAGTTCATGGCGCGGTTGGAGAGCGAGCAAAAACTGGTGCGCGTGCGCGAACCGGTCTCGACTGTCTTGGAAATGACGGAAATCCAAACCCGTCTCCTGGCAACAGGCGGGCCTGCGACCTTGTATGAGCATGCTTTGATGGCAGATGGCTCAAAGTCCAACATGCCAGTCCTCACCAATCTATTTGGCACCGTCGAGCGGGTGGCTATGGGCGTAACCATGGACGGCAAGGATCGCCGGACCGCGCAAGACTTGCGCGAAGTAGGCGAACTTCTGGCCTTTTTGCGTCAACCAGAACCACCGCGCGGCCTGAAGGAAGCGTTTGACCTCTTGCCCTTGGCCAAGACCGTCATGCAAATGCGGCCCAACACGATTTCGGGCGGGGTATTTGCCAAAGCGCCCTGCCAAGAAGTGGTCTGGGAAGGCGCAGATATCGATTTGTCGCGCTTGCCGATCCAGAGCTGCTGGCCCGGTGAGCCTGCACCGTTGATCACGTGGCCCCTGATCGTCACAAAAGGGCCGAGCGATAAGCGGCAGGATAATTACAATCTCGGCATTTATCGAATGCAGCAATTGGGCAAGGATCGCGCCATCATGCGCTGGCTCGCCCATCGTGGCGGTGCGCAACATTATAAGCGCTGGAAAGATACAAAGCCTGAGCCTCTGCCAGCCGCGGTGGTGATTGGCGCGGACCCCGGCACCATTCTCGCCGCTGTAACCCCGGTCCCCGACACGTTGAGCGAGTATCAGTTCGCAGGCCTTATGCGCGGCCGTAAGCTGGACCTCGTTCCCTGCAAGACCATTCCAATTGAAGTGCCGGCGGAAGCTGAAATCATCATTGAGGGCCATGTGCTGCTGGATGAATTCGCCGATGAAGGTCCTTATGGCGATCATACCGGCTACTATAATTCAGTCGAGAAGTTCCCGATCTTCCAAGTCTCTTGCATCACGATGCGCAAGGACCCCATCTATCTCTCGACCTTTACAGGCCGCCCGCCCGATGAACCATCGGTTTTGGGTGAAGCGTTGAATGAGGTCTTCATCCCACTTCTTCAACAGCAATTCCCTGAAATTACAGATTTTTGGCTCCCACCAGAAGGCTGTTCCTATCGGATCGCTGTCATCTCGATGAAGAAGGCCTATCCGGGCCATGCCAAAAGGGTGATGATGGGCGCTTGGTCTTTCTTGCGCCAGTTCATGTACACCAAATGGATCATTGTGGTGGATGACGACATCAATGCGCGCGACTGGAAAGATGTGATGTGGGCGGTCTCCACCAGAATGGACCCAGCGCGCGATATCACCCTCGTTGACCGTACGCCGATCGACTATCTGGATTTTGCCAGCCCCGAAAGCGGCTTAGGCTCCAAAATCGGGCTGGATGCGACCAATAAAATCCATCCAGAAACCCACCGCGAATGGGGCGAAGAAATCCGGATGGACAAGAAAGTCATTGATGCCGTGACCGAAAAATGGGGTCGCTTGGGCTTGCCCGGCGAAGGCAAGCCAATCTGGAAGTAGCGCGGGCTATTGCGGTCAAACGAGGATGTTGAAGCGCGGGCCATCGGTTCGGGTGTCAGTGTGAGCGCTTGTATCGCGACCAACGGTCAAATCCAACAGCAGCCCGCCGAACTGCACAGCGTCTGAAAACACCTTGGTCTTACCGGGCTGTTCATCCGGTTGCGTGACGTCCTTGGGATGGGCAGGGTCGATGTTCTTCTTGGCATAAGACACATCGGTGCAGTCGCGGCACATATAGCCATTGACGATTTCCATGATGCACTTCCTCACTGAGACTTCACTCAATGGAGGTTACGCAGCACCTAAGACTTTGGTTACAGTAAACATTTATCGCTGAACTAGAATGGATTTTATGGTTTCTACTTCCTTAACGCCGCTTAGCAGCCTCTAAAGCCAAAGCGCGCTTGGCCCGGTGAACGGCGGCATCTAATTCCTGCAGAAAGCGCGAGCGGTCTGAAGCCGCAAAGGCCCGCGGCCCAGATGTTGCGACCCCCATCGCACGAAGGTGCTCGCCAATTTCACGACCCGCCAGCGCGGAGCCAATGGAATCGCGCGTGAAGGGCTTGCCTTGATTGCCAATCGCTTGTGCCCCGGCTTTCAAAGCCCGATCGGCCAAGGGAATGTCTTGGGTGATAACAATGTCGCCGGTGCGGCATCGTTCGGCAATCCAATCATCGGCGGCATCAGGGCCGGCATCGACGACCAGTCTCTCAATCAAGGGATGGTTGGGAATTTGTATAAAACTATTGGCGACAACAAAGGTCTGCAAGCCATAACGTACTGCGACTTTATAGACCTCATCTTTAACTGGGCAGGCATCAGCATCCACAAAAAGGCGAGTCATGCCGCTTTATGGCCGAAAGCTTTGGTCAGTACCAGTCCGACGCAGGCAAAGGATCAGTCGCGTCCGCGCGGCATATCGACGAAGCCGGAATAATCGACCATGCGCTGAGGCATCAGTTCTTCAAACTGTTCCCGCATCACACGCGCCAACTTCAGTCCAAGATACAGGGCCAAACTGCCCATTGCGACCAAGATAAGACTTGCAATGATAACTGGCATCTGCGTGCCTCCCCACCAATTTTTCTCAGGCTACCACCCGAGTGCTGAAATCCGATAAACTTACTCTTCGCGTTTATGATGCGCCTTTTCATTCATTCTTAAAGGCTGTTTCGATGACGATTTGATGTTATCTGCCTGATGAACAGCCAATGTTGGCATATCGAAAGGGCTCATCATGACTGGATCTGCCGCTGTCGCACTTTATACAGGTCTGAATATACTGCTGATTTTAGCATTAACATGGCAGGTCATTGGCCATCGTCGCCGCGAGAAGATCACCTTGGGAGATGGCGGATTTCCGCCTTTGATTCGGGCTATCCGCGCCCACGCCAATGCAACCGAAGTAGCCCCCATCGCCTTGATCGGCTTGATGGCCATGGCTATGGCCAATGCGCCACTTTGGATCATCCATATCGGCGGATTGAGTCTAACGCTCGGCCGCGCACTGCATGCCTATGGATTGAGCCGCGTTGAAGGCGCCTCATTTGGCCGCTTCGTGGGTATGTTAATGTCGTTGGTAGCCTTATTGTGGATCGCAATAGCTTGCGTCTGGCTCGCCCTTTAGGAAAGGCGGACATCTAAATGACAAAGGGCCGCTGCCCGAAAGCAGCGACCCTTCAGCCCCCTAAGAGCGCTTTACAGCGAGCTTAATCTTTAGTCCCCGCGCAACTTTGGTCCATTGGACCAAAACGCGCTTGACTTAGAACACGCCTTGGCCAACCCCACCATCGACGAACATGGACGCGCGATAGGTAGCGGTTTGTTGGGTTGCCGACTGGCGTGTGTTGGTGAAGGTCTCGGTGCGGGTAATTGTGGCGAATTTGATGCCCGGACCAAAGCGACGCAACAGCGAGCGCTCGTTACAATCAGCCTCTGCCTTCTGCGCAACGCACTGGACGGTCGCGGCACCAACGGCACCCTTGTCGCCCTTATAGGACAAGGCTTGGCCTTTTTGGCACGAAATGGTGCGGCCGCCATCGAAATTGGCTTCGCCATTGACGAGCTTGCCGAGGGTCACCTCCATGCGGGTACCTGCCATACAGCGGAAGACTTCGCCATCGAACTCAGCGCCAACCTTGGCATCGCCATTGGTGCGCGAAGCTGGGTGTGGCATGCCACGGTCGTCCATGCAGACAGCGCGGATGGCGATGGTTTCGGTGATAGTGCGGCTGTCTTGGAATTGCTCCATCACAGTTGCCATTTGACCGCCAGAAACTTGCAAGCCGTCGATAAGGCCAGTGGTCGCAGGCATAGGGACCGAATAGCCACCGCCGCCGCCGCCACCGATGTAAACGCCGCCGCCGCCACCGCCGCCGCCAACAACCGTGGTGCTGCCGCCAACATAAGTATTGCCGCCGACTAGAACATTGGTACCGCCGAAGTAGCTGCCGCCAACGCTGACATTCACGTTCGGGCCGGGCACATAAACATTCGGCACGCCGATGATGTGGCCTGTGGCAGAGCCACAGCAACCGCCCGACGGGCCTTGAACGACTGGGATATTTGTTGTGCTGTTACCGCCGGTGCCACAGCCATTGCAGCCACCCGCTTGAGCGGATGATGCCATAAAGGCCGCTAGAAGTGTGGCTGCGGCGATGTATCGAACTGAAACACTCATGGTGGGACTCCCCGAAATTTACAGAACCATCCAGCAAGTCCGGCGCCAATTTCGCGCGTGTGGAGAGTATAGGCGGTCAAGGTCACCGAACTGGTTTGGCACGAGACGTGCGCTACCCTTGGGAAAGCAGCCAGAAGGCAGCTAAAACCGAGGAAAAAGACATGAATTACGGTGCCCTTCATCCCGAAAGCCGGGCCTTTTTGAGCTCTTGGCAGGCCCTAAACGGGCTTTCTGACCAATCTGAGACAGGGTCTGCCATGTCAAAAGATGCGTCATCCATGATTGGGCGTATCTTTTTGGCGCAACGGGCGAGCGAAGGAGTCTTCACCTTTAAGACTGTCGGCGCTGACTTAAAGCTCTGGACCGGACGGGACTTGCGCGACCATGATGTTGCAAGCTTGTTCCACGGTGCTGACCGCAATTTGATCCGCGCCCTATTGGAATCCGCGATTACGGGGCCCGGCCCCGCTTTGGCGCGCGCAGCCGCCTTTGGTGCCGGTTTTGGACAAAGAACGGAAGTGGAGTGGGTGTTCTTGCCCTTGACGGACAAGTCAGGTGCGGACAGGGTCTTGGGCCTGTTCCAGCCCATCAACCAATCGCCGTCGATTTCCAAACCCGTGCTGCGCTTTTCATTGACCGCGCTATTACCGCCAACACCGGAAATGGCCGTGCGGCAGGGTCTGCGCCTTGTCGTCAGCCGCGACTAGATTTTTCTACCCCTCCGGCTGTGCCCCAGTTTGAAACTGTAGCGCAGCCAACTCCGCATAAAGGCCACCTTTGGCAATCAACTGGTCGTGCGTGCCCGCTTCGACAATGCGGCCTTGGTTCAGCACCAAAATGAGATTGGCTCGGCGGACCGTCGACAAGCGGTGCGCGACCACAATCGTCGTCCGATTAGCAGCAAAGCGGTCGAGTGCTTCTTGAACCCGGGCTTCTGAGTCAGAGTCGAGGGCACTGGTAGGCTCATCGAGCAAAAGGATCGGGCTATCGCGTACGATTGCTCGCGCCAAAGACAGACGCTGCCGCTCTCCGCCAGACAGGCGCGACCCTCGCGGGCCAACTTGTGCGGAGAGCCCGTCGGACAATCGATCCACAAAATCACATGCCGCCGCAGATAAAGCCGCGCGAATGGCCGCCTCATCCGCGCTGGGTAATCCCATCGCCACATTGTCAGCGATCGAAGCGTCAAACAGCGTGGCATCTTGGCTAACTAAGGCAATGTGCTGACGCAAGCTAACCAAGGTCGTCTGACCAATGTCTTGGCCATCAATCAAAACGCGCCCGACACTTGGATCAAACAAGCGCGGAATCAGATTGAGAATAGTGGACTTGCCAGAACCCGACGGCCCAACCAAAGCCAAGGTTTGTCCAGGCTCTGCTGTAAAGCTGATAGTTTCGAGCCCCACGGTGCCATTTGGCCAGCTAAAGCCTACATTTTGAAACTCAATCCTGCCGGGGCCACGGGCAAGCGTGACCGCTTGAGGATGGTCGGCAATGCTAGGGGCTTCGTCTAGGACAGAGAAGAAGCGCTCTAACGCCGAAAGGCCTTCCTGTAGCACGCTGTTTAATCCGCCCAAGCTGCGGATTGACTGCGCGGCCAACAGCAGCGAAGCGATAAAGGCCGTCAACGTACCAACACTCGCCGCACCTTGGGTGATGCGAAAGCCTGCAAAGGCAAAGACGCCTGCAATCGCAAGCCCGCCCAAGACTTCAAGAATAGGGTCTACCCGGCCCTTTTGCTCAGCCATTTTTAAAAGAAGCGACATGCGTGTCGAAAGGGCCGCCCCTACTCGGTTGCTCTCAGCTTTTTCCAAGCCATAGGTCTTGACCAACCGAATGCCGCCTAAGCTTTCTTCGACCACGCCGGCAAGGTCTGCCGCTTGGTGCTGGGCGCGAGCGGCGGTCTTACGAAGCCTTGACCCAATCATGGAAACCGGGCCAATCGCCAAAGGCAGGATGACAAGGCACACAAGAGCCAATTGCCAGTCGCCCATAATCATAACGGCTACAACGCCGACCAGAGTCAGAATGTCACGTACAAGACTGTTTGCCGCCCGCAACACGGCTTCGCGAACCGCGTTGATGTCGTTCAAAAAGCGCGCCGAAAATGCCCCCGAAGGTTCAGCACTGAGCCTGGCGAAATCGAGAGTCAAAAGCTTGGCGAACAAATCTTGCTGCAATTTGGTAGTGGCCGCTAAAGCCACCCTATTGGTCAAGACGGTCGAGCCATAAAGCGCGATGCCCTTAATAAGGGTTGCCGCAATAATCGCCAAAGGCCCGATCGTGGCCATGGCGGCCGGGGTCAGCCAATGGGGTGTGCTGTCTGCTACTTGGCCGGTGCCAGCGCCAAGCTTGGCCAAAGCATCGATGACTTGACCAAAAAGCCAAGGATAAGAGGCCGAGGCGGCGGCAACCACCGCCATCAATAGGGTTGCTACCCACAATACACCTGCATGCGGTGTCAGCCAGCCCGACCAAAACCGCTTGATCAAATCGGTGCTTGGCCCCGATTGTGTGGCGGCAGCCTTAGTGATCGTCTTCATCCGGGGTTGGCCCGTTCGGATCGATCAAACGGTGGGCGTGGATCACAAAATAGCGCATATGGGCGTTATCCACTGTGCGCTGGGATGCGCTTTTCCACGCGTCGCGCGCTTCGGCATAATTGGGATAGGCCCCAACAAAGTCCATTGCCTTTAGATCGCGAAACTCGACGTCCTCTAAATCTTGAACCTCCCCACCGATCACGATGTGGAGCAATTGTTTCTTTGGGGCGGCTTTACGTTCCATTCGTTCCTCACGACAGTTTTACATGGTGGACGCGTTCAATGAGTAAGGGATGGAGGGGCTTGCCCGCAACCACCAAACTTTTCTGAAGAGGTACAAGCTGATTGTAAACAAAGGCTGCACCTTCATGCGTCGTCGCCAGCGCGCCTGCCTCAGCCACGATCACATGGGCCGCAGCCAAATCCCAATCGCTCTTGGCTGAGAGCGCAATGGCACCATCATAATGACCAGCTGCAACCAGGCACATCCGATACGCAATCGAATTACGCGATACCACGTCCATCTCTGGCCACGGCGTTGGCCAGGCTGGATGGCGGAACATGCCGGGATCGCCCAACATGGCACAGCCTTCTAGCTGATCGACTTTACTGGGTTGGATCGGCACCCCATTTAGACGTGCGCCACCACCTTGAAAAGCGTCAAACACTTCCCCTGTGGCTGGATTAAACACGACCCCTAAAACAGGCTGACTATCGGCCAACAAGCCAATACAAATGGTGAAATGGGGCTTAGCCTTGATAAAGGCGCGCGTGCCATCTATCGGGTCCACCACCCAGCAAAAGCGCGCTGATTGGCGTGATTGATCGTCGACAGTTTCTTCTGACAGCCAGCCATAATCCGAGCGCTTGGCCAATAGGCGATCCTTCAGCAAGGCATCAATCGCCAAATCCGCGTCGCTGACGGGATTATTGGGGGACTTGTCACGGACATCCATCTGCGTGCCGAAATAGCGCATCGCAACAGCCCCCGCCTCTGTGGCGGCCTCCAATGCAAGCGCCAGATCTGCCACCAAATTCATGCCTTATGCCCCTGCAATCGTCATCGCTGGAACGAGCAGGCTGGGGCATTGCAGAGAAGCGCGACCATTATAGTCATTGCCGGGGATGAGCTTGCTGTACATATCAAGCATATTGCCGGCCACCGTGATTTCATTCACGGGGCGAACAATTTTGCCATTCTCAAACCAGAGGCCCGAAACACCAACTGAATAATCGCCCGTATTTGGATTGAAACTAGGTGATAGGGTTTCGATGACCAATAGGCCAGTGCCCGCTTGAGCTTGCAAGCCTGCAAGATCATGTTGGCCCGGCATAAGCATTACATTGCTGGAGCCAATGCCGGGAGCGCCACCGGGGTTCATACTGGCATGGCCGGTTGACTTCAGGCCCAATTGTTTGGCGCTGGACGAATTGAGCAACCAAGTCTGCAACACGCCATCGCTCACCAAATCGCGCGGGGCAACTGGCAATCCTTCGCCGTCAAACGGGTGGGATGCCCAACCACCCTTTTCAAGTGGATTGTCTGTAATTTGGATGTTGGACGCAAATACCTGCTGGTTTAGCTTGTCGCGCAAAAACGACACCCCGCGCGCCACAGACGCCCCAGAGATACCGCTGAGGAAAAAGCTAATTAGGCGGCTTGCTACCCGATTTTCGAAAATGACCGGCGCGACACAGCTTTCGAGCTTGGTTGCCCCCAAGCGCGCTAATGTGCGCTCCCCAGCATTACGGCCAATCACGGCAGATGCTTTTAAGTCCTTTAAGAAGCGGCTGGAGTCGCTATCCCAATCACGTTCTTTATGGTCCCCGAGCTCTGCAATGGCAGAAAGACCTAGGCCCCAGGACGTGCCCCGATAGCCGCCACGGAAGCCATTGCTGGCCCCATACACGACTTGGCTTGCGCCCCATTCAGCCCCAGAGCCACCCGAATTGGTAATGCCTTCGAGGCCTAAAGCGGCGGCTTCGCTTTCTAGGGCGCGGGCCTCTAGATCGGCAATATCGGCTTCGGTTTCATCCCAAAGCTCTAGGTCCACAATATTTGTGGCAAGTTCGGCCTCATCTGGCAGGCCACACCAAGGATCCTCAGCGGCCGCTTTCGCCATGGCGACAACGCGCTCTGCCAACGCATCCAAGGCAGCGATGCTGAAATCCGATGTGGAGGCACCAGCTTGCTTCTTGCCGATTAAGACCCGCAAGCCTGCGGAACGGCTCTCTTCGCTTTCGACAGATTCCAAATTGCCGAGCCGAACCGACACAGACAGACTCTTGCGGTCAACACAGGCTGCATCAGCCGCTTCAGCACCTAAGGATTTTGCGCGGGACAGGAGCCGGTCAACGGCTGCATCAAGATTTGAGCTCATGCACTTCTTCTAAAGCGGGTTTGACTCGATGCGAAGTCAATTGCGCACAAAAGCTTCAGTGCGTCCACTTTAGAAACTGCACGCCTAATCCCGGCGCTTGGCGACATTAAAGCGCGGAGTCGATATCTGTGCTCAACAATTGCTCGGCAAAAGCATCGGCATCTGCTGTCAAAGCTTTCTGCTCATTCTGCCACGACTGGTAATAGACAAAGCCACCGACACCGAGAACCAAGCTTGCGGCCAAAGCACCAAAGGTTTTCACCCACGCATGGCGCGGCGCTATCGGCGCGCTGAACGCAGCCATCGCAGACGCTTCGATACGGACGGCAGGCATTTCAGGCACAGGGCTTGCGTGATTGAGCACGTCAGCCAGAGCCTTATTCAGCGGGTGATGATCGATGATACTCATGCTGCATGTCCTTCCACGGACGCTTGTAACAAATCGGCCTTCTCAGGCGCAAGGGCGAGACGCAAGGCGCGTCGGCCCCGCGCCAAGAGGGATTCTACGGCATCGACACTGATGCCTAAAACTTCACCCACATCCTTGGCGGCCAATTCCTCATAATGAGTGAGGACAATGGCAGCCCGTTGGCGGTCGGGTAAACTAGCTAGAGCTGCATCCACGCTGTCTCGTAAGGCAGATTGATGCAGCCTAGTATCGGGCATCGGCCCGGGATCAGGGGGCTCTGGCGCTTGGTCTTCGTCAACAAAGCGTCCGGCTTTACGCAAGCGGTCGAAGCAGAGATTAGTGGTCACTTGATGCAACCACGTCTCCACTCTTGCCCGGCCAGTCTGCCAAGTTGGCAGCACCTTCCACAGACGGATCAGCGCGTCTTGCGTTACGTCCTCGGCCTCCGCGGCATCGCGCAAAAGGCGCCAGCTGATCCGCCAAAGCTTGGGCGATACCGCCTTGACCAAGGCAGCGGCCGCAGCGCGATCACCGCGGCCTGCTTTGGCGATCAGACCCGCCAAGGGATCAAAGACGAGGGGGTTTGACACGCGAGGCGACCCTGCTTCGATTTACCAAGGACGACCGGGGCCGCGACGTGGGCCACCTTCACGACCTTGACGGGCAGCAGCCGCAGCTTCCTCACGGGTCAAGCGACCATCCTTATTGGCGTCAGCGCGTTCGAACATGGGATCAGGGCGAGAAACCCATTCATCCCGGCTGATCTTGCCATCCTTATTGGTGTCAAACGTACCCAGTGGTGGCGGTGGTGGCGGACCATCGCGGCGGCCCTTCATTTTGTCGCCCATTTTGCCGCGCATGGCGTCCAACTCTTCGCGCGTGACACGACCATCCTTATTGGCGTCGAGCCGGCTAAACATCTCAGCTGAGCGCTGCTGCATCATCGCTTGCTTCTCTTGTGCACGGGCGGCCATCGCGGCGTCAAATTCAGCGCGCGTAACTGCTCCATCCTTATTGGCGTCAGCCAAGGTCATCAGGTCACGGCCTTCGCGCGGTTCACGCGGCGGGCGGCCCTGCATGCCATCTGGACGCGGTGGGCGGGCAGCGCGCATTTCTTCTTCGGTGACAAAGCCATCTTTGTTCTTATCACCCCGATCGAACATGGCTGTACGTGCGGTGCGCACTTCGTCCATAGTAATCGCCCCATCCTTGTTCAGGTCAGCACGTTCAAAGAAACCGGGACCTTCGCCTGGGGGTGGCGGTGGGCCTTGCTGTGCCAATACGGGGCTAGCCAGCATCATAAAACCGGCGGTGGCTAGAAAAGTCTTCAAACGCATGATCGGGCTCCTTGGTGCAGCCGACCTTGGGGAGAAGGCCGAGCTTATTGGTGATCTGCCTTTAAAACGTAGGAGAACGACTATTCCGTCGGAACACCTGCAATCTGATTAAAATGATGCCGGATCAGGGCGCGCGCATCGTCATACATGGCAATGGCCGTATTGAAGTCTGGTGCATCAAGGCAGTGGGCAACCGCCTGCTTTAGCCCTGCTGCCGCTCTGCTTGGCTCGAAGTCCGAGCCTGCTGCCACGGCGAGGAGTTGGCGCACATTTTGGAGAATAGAGCCTGCCTGTACCAAGCGACCCGCCTCCTCGATGTCCAGAAAGCCATAATTGGCCAGTGCCTGAATGGCTTCGATCGTATTGGCGTGGATGATGGGTTTGCCGGAACTGGCTGCCAGTAATTGATGATATTGCGCGAAGAACTCCAGATCGATCAGTCCACCGCGCTGGCGCTTCACGTCCCAACCGCCACGCACAGGATGAGCAGCAACCATTTTTTCCCGCATGGCGACAATTTCGCTGGCCAAAGTCTCGTTTGAACGCGGCTTTTGCAGCACTTTTTGCGCGAGGTCAGAGATCTCGGCCATCAGGCTGGCATCCCCAGCAACGGGTCGCAGGCGGGTTAGGGCCTGAAACTCCCACGTCCAAGCTTGACTGTCGTAATAGCGCTCTAAGGCTGACAAGCGCACGGCCACGGGCCCAGCCCGGCCAGAAGGTCGCAGTTGCATATCGACTTCATAGAGGCTGCCTTCTGCAGTCTGGACGGACAGCGCAGAAACCAAACGCTGGGTCAGGCGGGAATGCCATTGTTCGCCACTGATCGGTCGCTTACCGTCTGACTCACTGTCCGTATCGGCAACATCATAGACGATCATCAAATCGAGGTCGGAATCGGCCGCCAATTCCTGACCACCCAGCTTCCCCCAAGCACACACCGCCACACGGCCTGGAATAAGGCCGTGCGCCTCCTTCATGGCTTCATGTGCCACTGGCAGAAGCGCAGAAATGCTCGCTTCAGCAAGGTTTGAATAAGCGATCCCCGCCTCATCGGCCTTGGCCCGGCCGTGCAACACCTGAAAGCCGATGCGGAACATTTCTTCTCGGTGGGCACGTCGCACCGCATCGAGACTTTCTTCAAAGCCTTGGGCTTGGGCCATCCCGGCCCGCAGCACCTCTAGCCGGGTTTGTGGTGCATCTAAGGATAAAGGCGCGGTGAAACGCGGCGATAGCATGGCATCCAAAATGGCCGGGCGTTGCGCCAGAACCGCTCCCAAGCGCGGTGCTAAAGCCAAAGTCGCGCAGGTCTCTTTGAGGATGAGCGGTTCCGCCTTGAATAAGGATAAGACCTGCACACCGGCTGGCAAAGCGGCAAAGAAGTCTTGAAAGCGTACGAAGCCTGTATCGGCTTCCCCGGTCGCGGCAATGGCTTGCAATAAGTCCGGAGTCAGTGCCGTCAGAAGTTCGCGGGCCCGCGACGTCCGTGTTGCAGGGATATGGCCATGGTGCCACGCGCGAATGGTGCGGGCGATTTGGCTAGGCCCGGTAAATCCGAGAGAGGCGATGGTCTCAATCGTCTCGGGGTCATCCTCGACGCCCGTAAAGACCAGCGATCCTAGCGGGCTGGAAAGTGGCTTGCTTTCGGGAAATAATTCACGCACGCGGGTGCGCACCATCTCGCGGCACGCCCTTATATCGCGGTCGAGGGCGGCAAGGTCCGGATGACCAGACAAAGCCGCAACGCGGGCGCGCCGATTTGGATCGGCTGGTAGTTTATGGGTTTGCTCGTCATCGAGCATTTGGATGCGGTGCTCGATCGCGCGTAAGAAACGATAGCCATGCACCAAGTCATCGCGGGCAGCAGCGTCAATCCGGCCTGCTGTCACCAGCGCATCTAAGGCCTGCAAGGTGCCGCGCACCCGCAAACTGGAGTCTCGCCCGCCTAAAATGAGCTGTTGGGTCTGGGCAAAAAACTCGATCTCGCGAATGCCGCCGCGACCCAGTTTCACATCAAAGGCAGGATCGTCTAAATCGGTAGATCGACGCACCGCATGGATCTGGCGCAGAATGGATTGCACATCGTCAATCGCGGCAAAGTCCAAGTTCTTGCGCCAAATGAAAGGCAGCAATTGCTTCAACAGGCTGTTGGCGGCCTCAAAATCTCCGCCAATTGCGCGCGCCTTGATAAAGGCGGCCCGCTCCCAATTCTGCCCCACGCTTTCATAATAAGCTTCTGCCGCGCGCAACGACACCGCGACCGGGGTTGAGGCAGGATCGGGGCGAAGACGCCAATCAACGCGGAACACATAACCCTCAGGCGTGACCTCTTCGAGGATGCGCGAGACAGCTTGGACATGGCGCACGCAAACGCCGCTAGCCCCATCCTGATCCTCTGGCCGGAATGCATCGCGATCAAAGAAGGCTGCCAAATCAATGTCACTAGAATAATTGAGCTCGTGCGCGCCGTGCTTGCCCATAGCAATGATGAAAAGGCCTGGCACCCGATCTGGTACCAGAAAGCTTGAAGAATCGCGACTGGCCGCCGCCCGACTTGCCAAGATCATGGCCGACTGGGTGGCTTGGTCAGCTAGATTGGACAGTGCCAAGGTCACATCGCCCAATTCCAAATGCCCGTTTAAATCGCCAAGGGCGCAGGCCAAATGTGTATCTGCTTTGGCGTGACGCAAGGCCGCCATGGCTTCGGGGACGCCAAGCTCTGCGGCGTCTTGAGCCGTCAGCAGACTGTCGGCTAACACCTCAGACACCTTCCCCGCCAAGATGGCGTTGGCTGCTTCTGGCCGCCTTTGACTCAAGCGATCCAGATAAGGGGCGACATGGCGTGCGGCTTCTAAGGCGTCTTTCAAGGAGCCTAAGGACTGGACCGCGACCATCAGACTTTCAGCGGCAGGATAAGCCGCGCCTCTAAACCGCAATCAGCACCGCGCGGCAGGCCGTCGGCCAAAGTCAGGCGGCCACCATGTAGCTCTGCAATCGCCACGGCCAGTGATAGGCCAATGCCAGAACCTGGCAGGGAACGTGCGCTATCCAAGCGCACAAACCGTTCCAGCACATGGTCGCGCTGGTCTACGGGGATACCACTGCCACTGTCACTCACGCTGATCGACATTTGGTTCGCGGGTAGGCGCTTGGCCGAAAGGCGCACTTCGCCTTGGCTGGTGTATTTCACCGCATTATCCAAGAGATTGGAGATGGATTGGGCCAAGAGAGAACGGTCGGCCATGATCATAAGCTCAGGCTCAATTTCAGCAGTAAACACCAAGCCTGCCTCTTCAATTACGGGCTCAAACAGATCGGCCAATTGGCCGAGCAGGAGACTGACGTCCAAGGGCTCGAGCTTACCGCCTTCGCCCGCTTCGAGGCGAGACAAACGCAGCACCGCATTAAAAGTTGCCACCACGCCGTCCAATTGGATCAAGGCATCTTCAATGGCGTCCCGGAGTTCTTCGGTCGATTGTGCCTTGGCTGCAGCCCCTTCCAAGCGCGCGCGCAGTCGTGTGAGGGGAGAGCGCAAGTCATGGGCGATGGAATCCCCCGTCGTGCGCGCGGCAACGACCAAACGGTCGATCCGCTCCAGCATCGCGTTGAGGTCTTCGGTCAAATCGTCAAACTCATCGCCATCGCCGGGCCTGATCGTCCGCACGGCTGCGCGACGCTTGAGGTCTCCCGCCATGACGGCACGGGTGGTTCGGGTCAGTTCATCCACCCGTCCTGCCGCTTGGCGTGCGGCCATAAAGCCACCGACGAGGGCAAAGGCCAGCACCCCTGCCCCGCCCATCCAAATCACGCGTGCGACATGGTCGGCAATCTGCACGCCCGGACCTAAATCGCGGGCTACAAACAGACCAAACCCGTCTGGCCCAGCCAAAAACAAGCCTCGCGCCCGTCGACGCTCTATCTTGCCTGTCTCTAGATCCGGCCGCTCATAACTAAAGCCGGACGAGACCGCACGCTCAGGCTGGAGCGTGCTGTTTGGATCGGGTTTGTCGACTTGGGAGAGGTCAAGGGGTGCGCCGTCGATATTGCCAGACAGGACTTTGCCGTCTGGTTGGACCAATACATAGAGCGAGTCACTGGCGCGCGCAGCGCGTTGGATCACTTCCATGTTCAAGCCATCAACGTTCTGCTGCTGCCAGATATCGGCCAATTCGGAGAGTTCTTGACGCGCAAACCGGTCTGCTTCCAACCCCAATCGACCGACGGTTGTGGCATAGAGGAAGCCCAGCAGCAGGATCGCAAATCCGGCAAACAGACCTGCAAATGCCATGGCGACGCGAAACGTCGTGGTACGCATCAGCGACCGCAATGGCAAGAGCAGTTTTTTAATCATCGGCTCTAGGCTTCGAGCCGATACCCGGCACCACGCACCGTGTGCAGCATGGGTTTATCGAACTCACGATCAATTTTGGACCGCAAGCGCGAGACATGGACGTCGATCACATTGGTCTGCGGGTCAAAATGATAGTCCCACACTTTTTCCAACAACATGGTGCGGGTCACCACTTGATTGGCATTGCGCATCAGATATTCCAGCAGGCGAAACTCGCGCGGCTGAATATCAATCTTTCGGCCTTCGCGCCGGACAACGCGGGCCAGCAAATCCATCTCTAACTCACCGACTTTGAGGTAGGTTGAGGGCGCTCCACCTTCATGCCGGCGACCCAAAGCCTCAACCCGTGCGATAAGCTCGCTGGCAGCATAGGGTTTGGCAAGATAATCATCGCCACCGGCTTTGAGACCTTCGACCCGGTGCTCGACATCGCCTAAAGCCGACAAGAATAGGACCGGCGTGGCGATACCTGCTGTGCGCAAGTCTGCCACGACGCTGAGACCGTCCTTTTGAGGCAGCATGCGGTCGAACACCAGAACATCGAATGCTCCACCGCGTGCCATCATTTCGCCCGTCGGGCCATCTGCGGCCAAATCAACGACATGGCCAGCTTCTTCGAGAGCACGCCGCATGTAGAGTGCGGTCTCTCCAGCATCTTCAACGATTAGAACACGCATCGGATTCCCCCCTGATGGCGGCAATTATTTCTTCGGCTCAGACTTAGGCGAAGCTTCTAAGGGTAGCGGCACAAACCCGCCGCCACCGCTTTGGCTTTGCACAAAGAGCCCGATGAACGAGCGGCCTGCCGCACGTGCAGAGGCGATTGCAGCATCCAATTCTTCAGCAGAGCGGACCTCTTGGCCATTAGCCGTCAAAATTGCGTCGCCAGCGCGAATGCCCCGCTCTGCCGCGCGCGAGTCTGGATCGACTTCCAAAATCAACACCCCAGCTTCATTGGCGGGAAGGCGCAGGCGGGTGCGAGCTTGTGCGGACAAAGGCCCGACACTTAAGCCCAAAGAGTTGGCTGCGGGGTTGGCTGGCTGCGCAGCATCTGCCCCTGGCACAGGGTCAGCTTGGCTCAACTGCTGTTCAGAAGGACGCGCCATGATGGTTACCGGCACCGTTCGACGGTTACCTTTTGCGTCCACGACATCCAATCGAACAACTTCACCAACACGGGTTTGGCCAACCCGACGCGTCAGATCGGCGGAGCTTTCGATCTTCTGTCCATTGAATGACAGCACCACGTCGCCGCGCTTCAAACCGGCTTTAGCCGCAGGAGCACCGGGCGTGACGCCGCCAATCATCGCGCCCTTAGCGTCGCTGCCGAGGCCCCAGCTGTCAGCCATTTCACGGCTGACATCTTGGATCAAAACACCCAGCCAGCCGTAAGTGACTTTGCCTTGTTCAATAATCTGCTTGGTGGTGCGGTCCGCCAAGGAGGCGGGAATGGCAAAGCCAATTCCGACATTGCCGCCCGAACGGGAGAAGATTGCCGTATTCACGCCAATCACTCGGCCACTCATATCAAAGGTTGGGCCACCGGAATTGCCGGGATTGATCGGGGCGTCGATCTGAATGAAGTCAGCAATATTGCCTTCCCCACGAATATCGCGCCCCAAAGCAGATACGATACCGGCTGTTGCCGTGCCACCCAAACCAAATGGGTTACCGATCGCAACAACCCAATCACCCACACGAATTCGGGCCTCAGGGGCGAACTGCACATAAGGGAAGCTGCCGCCTTCAACTTTGAGAACGGCCAAGTCCGTGCGCTCGTCGCGGCCTACAACCGTAGCCTTCAATTCGCGGCCATCTTTCAAAGTGGCGGTAATTTCTTTGGCTTTTTCCACCACGTGATTATTGGTGACAATGTAGCCCGTCGAGGTGATGAAGAAGCCAGAGCCGCCGCCACGTTGCTCACGCGGGCGCGCTTGATTGCCGCGCTGGTTCGGCATTTGCTCGAAGAAACGACGCCATTGTGGTGGCATGCCTTCCAAATCATCGGCCGATGGACCTTCGTCAGCAGCAGCGGCGACTACTTCAAGCGACACCACGGCGGGTGAAACACGATCAACCAGATCGGCAAAGCCTGGCAACATTGCGGCCGCTTTGGGCGCTTCGGTCTTGATTTGTTGGGCGGTAGATAGGCTCGGCGACAAAATCTGACCGGCCCCAAATGCCGCGATGCCTAAAGCCAGCGCCGCTGCCCCTGTCAGGACGGGACGACGCAAAAAGCGCTGCGTCTTTGACTTCTGAACCACAGGGCCAGAAAGGGTGGTCTGATCTTCACCTTGCTTATCCAACGACATGAATCTTCATCCTGCAGTGTGCCACCACCCGCCATTCGGGCCGCGCGTTAGGTGCACTATGACAGGGCGAAGATGGCCAGACCATGGCCAAAACATTACAATGTTGTAATAAAGCGGATTCTCAGATGAACATGCTGTTAGATTGCAGCTTTAGTCGGCCGAGGGCTTGTTTTCAAACTCTTTCAAGGCGGCCAAAGCCTGCGTATCGTCAATGGCAGGTGCCGCAGCCGGTGCCGCTTGACCGCGTCGGCTGGCGATAAAAAGGCCAAGTCCCCCAAGCAGCAGTAAAGCCAAGGGCGCGCCCCAGAGAGCAAATGTGTCCACCCCGATTCGCGGGCGCAGCAGCACAAACTCGCCATAGCGATCTGCAAAGAAACGGCGAACTTGGGCGTCGCTATCACCTGCCGCAATCCGCTCACGAATGGCCTTGCGCATATCTACGGCGATCTCAGCCGATGACAGAGCAACGGGTTCATTCTCGCACACCACGCAGCGGATTTCCCGGGCGAGGCTTTGGGCACGGGCTTCTAAGGCGGGGTCGGTTAAGGGCGCTTCAACTGCCTGCACACCCGCGGGTGCTGCCAGCACCACGAGCCAAACCGTCAGCAAGAGGGTGTGAAGCAGGCGTTTCATTCAGCGGCTACGCCCGCACTCACAGGGTCAGCTGGAGGCGGCGCACTTGCACCACCGAGTTTGGGCTTAGCCGGTTGGGGCGCGCCAATACGCAAGCGTCGATCCGTCAAACTCACAGCGCCACCAAGCGCCATCAGGAAGGCGCCTCCAAAAATCGCAAGCACCAACGGGTTCCAATACATCCGCACCGTCCAAGCCATGCGACCATTGATTTCGGCGGGGTCGCCTAGGGCGGCATAGACATCGCCAGCGAGCGAGGACCGCAAGGCCACTTCTGTGGTGGGCATACGGGCGGCAGGATAGAAGCGCCGCTCAGGTGCGAGGGTGAGTTCGCGCTTGCCATCTGTGACGATCAATTGTGCGCGGTCTGCGTAGTAATTCGGGCCTTCCTCAGCAGTGACCGCCTTCAGAGTCACCGTACGTCCGGCAAAGCTTGTTGACTCGCCGAGGCCAAGCGAAGCGGTATGTTCGACACGAAATGCGGTCTCTGAAACCGCGCCCAGAACAAACACACCCATGCCCAAATGTGCAATGGTCATGCCCCAGGCTGCACGCTGCAGGCCTTTAACCCGAGCCCAGACTTGGGGGGCAGGCAATTTGCCAAATCGGACACGGTCGAGCACTTCAGAAATTGCCCCACACACGAGCCAAGTACCAAGGCCAATCCCGATTGCCGCCAAGGCTTTCCCGCCCATAAAGGCCCAGCTCAAGGTGATGGCCAGCGCGGTTAGAGCGGCAGCTACCCAAAGGCGCTGAAGCACTGCCATCAAGTCTCCACGCTTCCAAGCCAGATAGGGGGCAATCGGCAAGGCTAGGAGCACCAAAGCCATCAAGGGCGTGAAGGTTAAATTGAAATAGGGGGGCCCAACTGACAGCGCGCGCTTGAACACCGCTTCACCCATAAGCGGGTAGAGGGTGCCGACCAAAACGGTCGCGGTTGCCACGGTCAGGAACAGATTGTTTAAAACCAGTGCCCCTTCCCGACTGATCGGGGCAAAAAGGCCGCGATCGGAGCCCAAACTCGGGCCGCGCCAAGCAAACAAGGCCAAGGCACCACCGGTAAAGGCTGCAAGAATCATCAGGATGATGAAACCGCGCTCTGGGTCGAGCGCAAAGGCGTGCACCGAGGTCAAGACGCCAGAACGCACCAAGAAAGTGCCCAACAAGGATAGCGAGAAGGTCAGAATGGCCAAAAGCACCGTCCAACTGGCGAGGCCGCCGCGTTTTTCAGTGACGATGGCGGAGTGAAGAAGCGCTGCCCCCAAAAGCCACGGCATGAAACTGGCATTTTCAACGGGGTCCCAGAACCACCAGCCGCCCCAACCCAACTCATAATACGCCCAATAGGAACCTAGCGTGATCCCAATTGTCAAAAACGTCCAAGAAGCCAGAGCCCAAGGCCGCACCCACCGCGCCCAAGCCGCGTCGACACGCCCCTCTAGCAAGGCGGCAACCGCCAAAGAGAAGACCACAGACGAACCGACATATCCCAAATACAAGAATGGCGGATGGGCCGCGAGCGACGGGTCCTGCAGCAGGGGGTTGAGGCCTGCGCCTTGCAAGGGTGCTGGGTCCAAGCGGACAAATGGGTTCGACGCAAAGGCAAGATAAGCCATCATCACAGCCGTCAGAAGACCTTGTACGCCCACAGCCCGCGACCGCAAATCCCAGCGTAAACCTTTGGAAAAATGCGCCAACATCCAGCCAAAGCCGGCCGAGATCAAACACCACAGCACCATCGAGCCTTCGTGGTTGCCCCATGTGCCCGCAATCTTATAGAGCATCGGTTTCAGGGTGTGGCTGTTGGTCGCGACATTCTGGACCGAGAAATCGGAACGGATGAAGGCGCTCATCAACGCGAAGAAGGCCAGCGCGATCGCGAAAAACGAGATATCAGATGCCGCCTTCGACATGGCTGCAAAGCGGCCATCGCGGGCGTGACCGCCCCATAAACCAGTGGCCGCTTGGGCAAAACTAGCGAAGAGGGCGAGGAAGATAAGGAAGTGTCCGATTTCTGCGATCATACCCGACTATGTACCCCGCAGGCTCTTGGGTTCAACCTGTTTCCGCTGCTCAAACCACGTTTTTAGCTTGGGCCAAATTCACGTTTACTTTGAACTGGTGTAAGCCGGGTTCACCATTCCGGCACCGGTACCTAAATTGGACTGGCTGCTGGTTTGACTGACAGGCAGAGGGGCATCGCGCCACTGACCAGAGGCCTTCAAGGCATCAGCCACTTCCTTCGGCATATAGCTTTCGTCATGGCGGGCAAGGATGGTGCGCGCCTCAAACGTATCAGGTGCGGTGAACTTCCCTTCTGCGACGACACCTTGGCCTTCACGGAACAAATCTGGCAGCACGCCGCGATAGCTCACACGGACATCGGCCTTCATATCAGTCACAACGAAATTGACCTTACCATTATCGCCCCGCACCACGGTACCCTTGGCCACAAGACCGCCAATTCGTGCTTGGGTTCCAGCTTCAGGCTTTTTTGCTTGGGCATCAGTTGGCGAGTAAAAGAAAGAAGCTGTCTGGCGCAATGCCACGCTGGCAACCGCAGTTGCGCCGATCAGGACAATCCCTGCGGCAGAAATCAGTAGAAGGCGGCGGTCACGTCTGCGCATGGCTCTTACTCGATCTTTCCCTTAAACTACTGCCTTACGTCGTGAATGGAAAGCAACCTTTCCCTCACACTACCTCACCTTTTCGGCATCGCCGCCGGACCAGTGGCCCCAACAGGCGGCAGCGCAGGCACACTTTGCAGAGCTAAGCCATAAACTGCGGTTAACAAGGGATCTTTGGCCTGTTGCTTTTGGCCAATCAATAAAACCTCTCTGGCTTCTCTTAACTTGCCCGTCATCAATAGGACGCGCGCAGCAGATAGGCGCAATGCAGGGTCAGTTGGGTTCGCTGCCAGTCGGTCGATACGTTTTGCAATCATCGAATCGACAAAGGCTTTCTGCTCTTCCGGACCGACATTGGCCATCGCAGCCATTGGTCCACTATCCTCTTCCCCTGGGCCACGATCTAATTGCGATAAGACCTCGGCCACACGGGCGGCAAGTTGCATCTGACTTTGGTTATCTTGAGCATTAGTCATATAGGCCGTGCGCCAAGTCGTCATCGCTTCTGTCTTCTTGCCAGCTTGCCAATCGGCCAGGCCCAGATAGAAACGTGCTGGGGCCGAATTTGGCTTAAGTTGTAGCGCGGCATCAAAGGCCGACTTAGCATCCGCCCCCATCTCGCCCTTGTTCAAGCGCATCAAAACTGCCCCGGTCTCGGCAATGAGGTCCGCATTTTTCGGATCCCGTCGCAGTGCGGCTTGAAACGCGCGCAGCGCATCTTGGTCGCGCCCGGCACTGCTTAACACTTGCGCCATCAGGGCATGCGGCATGGGATCTTCTGGTGCCTTTTTCGCCTGTTCTTGCAAAAGAAGCATGATCTCGTCTTCGCTCAAGGTTTCAGGTGACCGAGAAAGTAACTCTGCCTCGCGCTGAACAAAGGGCTGATCGGTCTTTTGCGGCGAGCCAAAAACCAGATAGAGGCTGCCTGCCCCCAAGGCGATTGCGGCTGCGACACTGGTCAAAGCCAATTTGCCCAGTCGCGGTCCCTCACTCAAGGTGCGGTCTCGGGCCTGCACAAGTCTGCGTCCAATTTCCAGCTTTCCGGCTTGCGCAGCTTCTTCGGAGATGCGGCCCTGAGCCAAATCGCGTTCGACCTCAGCGATTTGATCTTGATAGACTTGCAAGTCCGCGCGGTCACTTTCCAGCGCGCCACCGCGGGCACCAGCCCGCAACACCCACCAAGCCGCCCCCACAAGGGCAATCAGCAGAGCAAGCCAAAACAGTCCAGCGACAAGAACAGGGGGGATTTGGGTCATGATAGAGGGCGACATGCACGCTCCCACCATCAGGTTCAAGGCTTCAAGGTGAAAATGTCGCAGGCAAAGGGTTCAAGCTTGCGCGATTGGTTAGTGACTTAGGCAGCTTTTCTAATCAGCGCACCGATGCGGCGCTCGAAATTCTTGGCTGGTAATGGCCCATCCAGTGCATTGATGAGCGCAGAGGTCGCTTCGATCCAATCTTGGAAGTGCGGCGACGTTTCCCCCTCACGGGCAACACGGACGAGACCCTCGCAGACAGCGTCCAATTGCCCTGCGCAGGTCCGGCTTGCATTGTCGCGGAACCCGCCAAAGCCCGCCAGAGGTGCAAGCAGGCGCGTGGCGACTAAGAATTGCATGTGGCAGCGCGCGACATCCACCTTTGCATGATCAACCGGCGCACCATAGCAGGGCTCAGTCAGCATGCCTGCGTTCTTTTTCCGAACCATGTCCATCGGCAAGGATTGATCGAGAACTTTAACCGCCGCGTGACAGATCATTTCAAGACGTGAGCCGACTTGGCCGCAAATAGAAGTCAATTCCTGACGCCATGGGCCATTTGGCGACAAAATGGTGGCGCGTGTCATGCCATGGACCAGCTTATTGTGTCGGTCGATTGCAGCCTTGACCGCTTCCACATCAAACGCGCCGCCCAAAGCGGCGTGCTCAATCACCGCCCCTTCGCGCCGCAACAGGGCGATCACGCGCCGTCCTACGACGGAGAAATGGGTGGTATCAATCTTCCGGTCGTCAACCCCGCGCGAGACGCGCTGAAGGACGCGCAAAGCTTGATAGGGCTTTGGCAGGATCGACATGGTCAAAAGAAGAATTTCGGTCGCGGTTTGCGGATTGACATTTTCCGCCTCTTTGACAGCTGTCGCAAGGCGCAGGATCGACTGCTCATGCATATCGCCGCGGAGGCTCTGCACACCAGTCCAAATCTCACGGCCAGCTTTTTCAGCCGACAACAGCGCAATAAGGCGGCCTAAAACATGCGCGGCCTCGGGCATTTTCGCTAAAGCGCTCAAGCGCTCGGGCGGAATGTCCTGAATATTGTCCAATAGCTCTATGCGCATTTTTTGCGCATAATCGCGAGCTTGCCCCATGTCGCCACGCAAGCTTGCTGCCGTGCCGAGGGGTTCGAGCTCAACATAGGCATCTGGCGCAAGCTGACCAATGATGAGCTTCCAGACCGGACCTAGACCCACTCGAGGTAAAGAACCCGGCATCAATTTATGCAGAGGACCGCTCTCAAACAGATTTTCAAATGGCTCGAAGAACAGCCGGTCGAAACTCAGGATGCGGGTATGAGCTTTACCGGTTGCAAAGGCGCTCGGGATGCCCGCTTCGCGCATCGCATCCAGCAATTCACCGGTTGGAATAGATTGTACGCCTTGGACTTTCATGCGCTCTAACAGCGCCCACAGCTTACCCGCCGTTGCTGGCGGGGTCGAAAGTAACAATGCCTTCAAGGCGGCAATCTTGTCGTCGGTTAGAACAGTCATCGGCGGATACTCAAGTAGGTGCTCTATTAAAGCCACATCACCTGCAGCCATCAAGCAAACTGTCGTAACAAAAATGGGTTAATTTGAGGTTTGCATGTGCAAATAGAATAAAATCAAATCTAAACAGAATTTTCTGCGGCTGGCAGCAGTAATTGAGCACGCAATCCGCCCAATTCAGATCGATCTAGTTTCAAACTACCGCCATAGGCGCGCGCCAATTCATCGCAAATGGACAGCCCAAGCCCTGAACCCGGCAAGGTCTCGTCTAAGCGTGCGCCGCGCTTGAGGGCCGCGACCAAAGCCTCGCCTTCCAAGCCTTCGCCATCATCTTCAATGATAATCTCAATCTGGCCGGAGGGTGCCAATCGCGCCTCAATCTCGACAAGCCCACCACCATATTTACAAGCGTTCTCAGACAAATTGCCGATCAGATCTTCCAGATCTTCCTTTTCGCCACGAAAAACCAAATTGTCCTCACACGTTGCGGAGACTTTTACCCCATCCGCTTTGAAGAGCCGACCCAAGGTGCGGCTAACATCATCGATCACCGGGCCTATCGGAGTGCGGGCACCCAAGGATTCCGCCCGCGCAGCCGCCGAAGCACGTTTGAGATAATGCTCGACTTGGCGGGTCATGGCTTGGGCCTGCCGCGCCACCAAATCCTCAAACTCACCCTTATGATGGCGCGATTCATTGAGGAGAACGGACAAAGGCGTTTTCAAGGCATGCGCCAGATTGCCGACATGGGTACGTGCCCGCTCGACCACTTCTTGGTTATGGGAAATGAGGGCATTGAGCTCCCCCGCCAAAGGTGCCAACTCTTTAGGGGCGTCTTCATCCAAACGATCACGCTCACCATTACGGATCATCGCCAGCTCGCGTCCCATTCGGCGTAAGGGCTCTAAGCCCAATTGAACTTGCAGGAAAATCGCGCCCAACAAACCAAGCGCCAGCGCCAGTAGGCCTAAAGAAAGTGCGAGATTGAACCGATCGCCGGCGGCCAACGCCTCCCCCGTATCCGCGCCAACCATCAAAAGCGTCGGGCTGGTTCGCGAAGGGAGTTGGACCAAGCGGGCGGCAACCCGCAAGCGCTCCTTATCCCGGGTCATTTCTAAAGTCTTGGTGGTCCCCGGTTGGGCGAGCACTTGCTCCACCAAGGGCAAAGGCGGTTCAAATGGCTCATCCCAGACCGAGCGCGAGCTCACACCTGGCCCTGCGAGTTTAGGACCGCCTGTGACATCCACCACGCGCCAATAATGTCCAGACAAAGGGCGGACAAAGCGCGGGTCAGTCGGCGGGCGCGGTACGCGCAATTGCCCCTGCGCATCAGTTTCAATCGTTGCCGCCAGCGCGTCGATCGAAACCGTGAGCTCTCGATCAAAGGCTTCAAAAACCGAATTGCGAAACAGCGCCGATAGGCCATAACCCGTCGCGACCAGCACTAAGGCTGACCAAATGGCCGCGACCGCGACCAGTCTTCCGGCTAGGGAACGCTGAGGCCTCACCCCTTACCTGACTGGCTGGAAGCATCTGGGTCTAACAATTGATACCCGAGACCGCGAACTGTTGCGATCCGATCTTGGCCAATCTTCTTGCGCAACCGTCCGACAAAAACTTCAATCGTGTTGGAGTCGCGGTCAAAATCTTGATCATAAATATGCTCGATCAATTCAGATCTGGGCACAACGCGGCCGACATGGTGCATCAGATAGGTCAAAAGGCGCAGCTCATGGCTGGTCAGTTTGACCGGATCGCCCGCCACTGTGGCCCGCTGGGCGCGAGGGTCCAGCCGCAGCTCGCCACATTCCAGCGCAGGGGTCGCATGGCCAGCGGCACGTCGGACAAGCGCCCGCAGTCGAGCCAGCAATTCCTCAATGTGAAACGGCTTAGTGAGATAGTCGTCCGCGCCCGCGTCAAAGCCTGCCACCTTCTCGCTCCAGCGATCACGCGCGGTCAAAATCAGCACCGGGACGACCTTGCCAGCATTCCGCCAGCGCTCCAGCACAGTGACGCCATCGATGAGCGGCAAACCTAGATCGAGGACGATCACATCATAAGGTTCGGTTTCGCCGAGGAAGTGGCCTTCTTCGCCATCGGCAGCGACATCTACGGCATAGCCGGAATCATGCAGGGCGCGCTCAAGCTGACGACGCAAATCGGGATCATCTTCCACTACCAGACAGCGCATCCGCTTCACTCCCTCTCACATATATGTAACGCCCAATTGTCTGCTGGGATCTAGCCTTGGCGGCCAACAATTTGCCCAGACTGAGCATCCACTTTAAAAATCATGATCCGGCCACGAGACGCCTGCCAGCGCACGATATAAAAGGGTCGCCCATTTTCGGTTACAATCTGGGTATCTAACTGATTGCCGGGCTCAATGGCGTTGATCGTCTCCAAAACTTGGCTCAAGGGGACAATCTGGCTGGCCATCTGAAACAGGCCGCCGTTGCGCATATCTTCGCGAAACACCAAGCCCGAGGGGCTGGCGGGCGCAGCACTTGCCCGACCTGCTTGCGCAGGCCCAACCAGCGCGAGGCTGGCGAGGAGAGACGTGCTCAAGAGAAAGACGAACAGCTTTTTCATAGGGCCAAGATTACATGCATGGTTCTGAACGTGGACTAAACGGGATCGATCAGTTTCATTCATAGAACAGGCCGATCGCTTTTACTTTACGCGCACTCTTCAAACTGTAACAACGGGTAAGCATGCGAAAAACACCGCTTTAGAGCGTTGAAGGCTGTATTTGTGCCGCTTTTGCCCACTCGTAAGCGGCCGTGACAAAGGCTTTAAAGAGAGCATCGGCATCCTTCGTCTCATCAATCAAGCGCTCAGGGTGCCATTGCACGCCCATCACAAAGCGGCGATCAGGGCGTTCAATCGCCTCAGCCAAGCCATCGTCTGAATAACCAGAGACGATCACTTGATCGCTGATCTCCACTAGGGCTTCCCGGTGAAAGCTATTGACCTGCAGATAGTCAAGACCGGTGATGGCATGGAGTTTGGTACCAAGCGTGACCTTAAGGCCATGGCGGGTCGCGCGATCATCGTGGGCGATGCTGCCATCGGTATAGGACTTCGCATCGCCGCTCATCCGACAGCCAGACAGGCAACCTAGCATTTGCATGCCATTACAAATGCCCAAATAAGGTCGATCTTCGGCTAAAAAGGTCTCAAGCAAGGCCCGCTCAATCGCAAAGCGATCAGATTGTGGGGCATAGCTCTCTCGTCCGGGGACATACCATTCGGACGGGAATTTGATGCGCGCACCGGTCGACATCAGGCCTGCACAATACTGGCGTGCAAAGTCCAAAGAATCTGCGGCATAGGGCAGACCTAAAGCGATACCACCGGCTTGCTCAATGGCCCGGAAATAGCCCTTACCCGTCTCATAGGACGCCCCGCCTTGGCTGGTGTTTTCGTCCAGAATGATGCCGATGATCGGCTTGTCCCCCAGAAGACTCATGACCCCTCATCCTATGCAATAAGACTAACGCTTTGGTGGCTCGTCCCGTCGAGACCAGTTTGCCAAAAGCGTTTTCAATTCGCCATTGTCGCCATCGGGCAAGCCGAGGATCAGGCGGATAAACAAGTCGCCCGGCGCACCGGGGCGGGCCACACCCTTGCCCTTCAAACGCAAAACCGTGCCTGAGTTGGATCCGGGTGGGATGGTGAGCGAGACTGTGCCGTTGGGAATGGTGGCTTCAACCCGGCCACCTTCGAGAATTTCGCTCAAGGAGACAGGCAGGTCCATCCGCACATCATCTCCATCGCGCTGAAATACAGGGTGCGGCTTTACCGTGACCGTCACCATCAGATCGCCCGCAGGCATGCCGCCTTGGCCTGGACCGCCTTGACCGCGCAGTCTGAGGGTCCGGCCGGTTTCGACGCCAGCGGGAATAGTCACATCAATTGAGCGATCACCCGCCTTCACCCGTTGCTTGGCACCGGAAATAGCATCTTCAAAGTCAATCTTGATCGTGGTTTGAATGTCTTGACCCTTTGTACCGGCTTGAAAGCCGGGCCAAGCGCCACCGCGCGCACCAAAGGCCGCACCAAAGAGGTCGCCAAACATGTCTTCGAATTCGGGTTGGCCAGGGCCGGTCTGACGCCGCCCTGCCCCTGCCCCACCAAAGGGCCCACCGGGGCCAAAGGGGTCGCCGCCGCCAAACGGACCGCGCCCACCGCCGCCGCCAAATCCCGCAAACTTCGGATTGCCATCAGCGTCAATCTCACCGCGATCATATTTCGCTTTGCGGTCTGGATCGTCGAGAAACGTAAATGCGGCGGACACGCGCTTGAAGCGTTCTTCTGCCGCTTTGTTGTTTGGGTTAGCGTCTGGATGCAATTCCTTGGCGAGCTTGCGATAGACTTTTCGAACCTCGGCAAATGGGGCTCCGCGCGCAACGCCAAGCACTGCATAAGGTTCATCTGCCACGCCTTGATCTCCCGGTTTCCTGTAAATCCAGCGGGCGCACCCACTCCGTCTAACAGAGACTTAGGCGCTCTCTACTTGCGGCGAAAGGGGGGCTAGCTCATGTGTTGCACGCTTATCCGTTCCTCGAGGCAATAGCCCAAGCGGCCAAAGGGGCCACGTTGGCAGATAGACAGGCTAATCTCAGTCTGCACGGCACCGAAATCTGCCAATTCATTGCTGGTCGGATAGAGGTAAGAAGGCCCCTCAACCTCGATTGAGCGCAGAGGGACCCCCGTCGAGCTTTGCACCGTTACAATATAGCTTTCGGTCGCAACGACGCTCGGCACTTCCGGCAAGGCCCAGCTGTCGCCATCGCCGCTAGCCCGTCGCACCCACGATAATTGGATGCCACTCTGGTTGCGTCGCGCCCGGAGATGACAGGGTGACCACGGCAGGGCGGCGCTTCCGGAAAAACGTGCTTCAAGGCGAGTCTCCAAGTCTGGCAAGGCCGAAGGTGCCGCCGTCCATTCTGCTGTCACTCCAATTAGGCTAGAGTCCAAATCGGCCGGCACTAGGGCGTCATCGAGAAGAACAAAGCCCGCTGCAATCGGTACGGCAGGGCCTTGGGCACCGCCATGATAGCCGCGCACCACTCCTTGCAGACGCCAAGTCTGGCTCGCCACCCAAGTTGCGTCTGACCAACTCAAAACATCCATCACCCCGTCAGGACCATAAAGGGCTGCTTTACCTGAGGCGGGGGGCGCCTCGCTGGTCGCAAATTCAACCACACAAATTTGGGCCAAGCGGCACGAAATGGGTGCGACAGGCAAGGGCTCGACTAAGCGTCCATAGGTCATAGGTCGTTCCACGCGGGCAACCAGCTGCCCTGCTAGTCGCACCTCGATTGTCCCCGGCCACGGGCTGGCAAACGCCCCAATCAAAGGCTTTGGCGCTTGCACGTTTGTGAAAGGTGACGGCAAATCCAGCACCACCAAATCCGGAGGCGCGACTAGCCAAGGTAATTGAGGTTGAACTTCCATGGCATGACTGGCCAACTTGGCCAACCTTGGCTGTGGCGCGGGGGTCGCTACCAATTCCTGCGCCCAAGGCCCCTCCAGACGGTCAATTCGCCATTGGGTGCCATCTACCCACTCAAACCGATCACCAACTTGCAGGCAGGCAGCGAGGGCGGGGGTCAGACGGCCTTGCATGCGTTCAACAGGTATCGCTCTCGCCAAGTGATGCGCGATGGCCTGTCGGCTTTCCCCATCCACCACCAGCGGCAAGGACACGGACAGGCTCAGGCCACTCGAGCCTGTGCCTTCCACGCGATAATTGGCAGGCTCATAGTCGCGCTCGCTGGCATAAGTAGTAACCGAGAGATGGGATGGGGCCTCTTGCGGTTGGACGATCCGCGACATATCTGCCGCGCCATCTTTCAACTGAAAATCTGAAGCGGCTAAACTACAAACGGCCTGCGGGGTTGATATTTCAACAATTTCGAGCCCTTCAAAACGGGGACGAGCCTCAAGTCCCAACGGCTGCAGCAATTGGTCGATCAAGGCACGCGCGGTAGCCGGGGTCTCCACCACATAGCCCTCAATAAAGCCTGATACGCCGTCTGGATTCAGGAAGCTCAGGCCAGCGCGTGCGCCAATACCAACTAATAGCTCTCTCAGGGGCAAGATTCCGGCCCGGCCCGCTAACCAGTGCCCCGTGGCCGCATGCGCGCCATCGCCCCAAACCGCTTCTAGCTGAGGGAAGTGGGGATAGGGTCGCGCATCCCAAGTCCATAAGAAGATGTGTTCCGGCGCAATCATCGGCTGCCCGTTCACAGCTGAGATCGGGCTATGATCTAGCCAATAGGATAGACAGGCCTCCAGCGCGAGGCGCTGTTCACCATCATCGCGCGACCCGGTTGAGAAGGGCGGAAGACCAGCCTCCGAGGATTTAGGATCGGGGAAGACGCTGGGGCGGTTAGCCGCCTTATCGACAGCCGGGAATCCAAGCTCCATCAAGCGGATCGGTTTAGACTGTGGCACCCAAGGCGTCGGCGCTGTTAGCCACTGGCCACCGATGCGTTCAAAATGGGTTTGGCTCCAGAAACTTCGAATGTCTTTGACCCGCCAAACCCAAGGCTCTTGATAGGCACCGTCCGTAATGGGTATGCGGGTGCGGGCTAGGCGCTCGGCTTCGCTGGCGTAATAGAAATCAAATCCTTCCCCGCCCTCGATACCCGCTTGCAACAAAGCCAGATCGGGTTCGGGCTCGCCTTGCCGTCGGTCAGTCATCGGTGGATACCAATCCAGCCCGATGAAATCCAAGTTGGGGTCTGCCCAGAGGGGATCAAGCGGGAAGCAAAGGTCCTGACTGCCTGCAGGATTATAGCCGCCATACTCCGTCCAGTCCGCCGCATAGCCAATCTTGGTCTGTGGTCCAAGGATGAGACGGACTTGTGCAGCGAGCGCTTTCAAGGCTGTCACGGCGGGGAATTGCCCAGTGGAAGACCGCCTTTGGGTAAGCCCCACAAGTTCAGAGCCTATCAAGAAGCTCTCCACCCCACATGCAGCTTTGGCTAGCATGGCCTGATGCAAGATAAAGCGCCGATAGGACCATTCAGCCGGACCAGAATAGATCGGCTCTTGCCCCCGCAAGCTGAAGTGGCTTGCCGCCGCTGTGCCAAAGAAGGCGGCAATTTGAGCTTCAGTCGTCGTGGGGCCCGAAATGCAGGTAATGCGGCCGCGCCAAGGATAGGCTGGTTGGCCAATTCCGCCTTGGGGATTTGGCAAGCCATTGCCGGCAGGGACGTCCATCATAACAAATGGGTTCAGCGTGACCTGATGGCCGCGGGCCTTAAGCTCTGTTATGGCCTCGATGACACTGGCATCTTCCGGCGTGCCGCCATAGGCGGGCCTGCCATCCACCGAGGAGACCAAATTGGCGTTGCCCCTGCTCAAGCCAGCCACTTGCCAAGAACGCGGACGGGTTGGCTTAAAGCGTTGGTCGACGCGGGGGCTCAATCCGGCACAGCCCTGCCCGCAGGTCCGTCCCGAACCAAGCCACCACCAAAGAGACATGATCAACTTGGGGCAAATCGCGCGCCAAATTATCTAAAGAAACACATAGGTCGGTACGCGCCCTTTGAACATGCAGGTTCTCGGCCTGCGCCGTGCCCGGTTTCCAAACGGTTTGGACCGGCGTGGTGGCATAGGCAAATTCCCCGGCTCCAGGGATCAGACAAACTGCCCGTGCCAAATCTTGTAAGCGCGGGCGATTGGCCTCTGCAGGTGTTGGCACCAGGATTTCAACTGAGATATTGGGGATCCGGTCATTAAAGGCCGTGACGACCAACTCTTCAAACACCAGATAGGCAAGACCGCGAAAAGCCGGCGCAACGTCTAAGCCTTCGATCGCCTCAATCAAGGGATCAGGCTCTTGATCCTCCCCACCTAAATAGAGCCGATAGGTGGTTTGGCTCGAATCATAGACTTCGCCATTCACCCACATGCGACCAATGCCCTGGATGGGCCCTTCGCACAGGCCAAGGGCAAAGCTAATCGAGTAATAGCGCTCCACGACGCGTTGCCCGCCTTTGCCGCCAATGGTGCGCTTCTTATCATGCTCTTTGAATTGTGCGGCCCAGATCACTTGGCCTGTTACGCGGGCACGACCAAAGACAAGCGGAATGGGCGCACCTTCGCCGCCGCCTTGTACTTTCAAAGTTGACAGGCGAGAGGGCTGGATCCGGGCGGGCGTGAGGCTTGAAATCAGCGCTTGGTCGATGGAGTTGCCGACAAAAGTGCCGATGGTACCGCCAACCGGTCCAAACAGCGCGGAGCCGATGGTGGAGAGGATTAAGCTTGCCATCAGATTGATCCTTTTTCAGACGGAGCATGGGTGGAAAGGCTTGGGTCAGGCCAGTCAAACAGGTGTGTGGTGCGCATCTTGAACCAGCGGCCATAGCGATTTTCGACAACGCCAGCGGTCCAATGAGCATGGATGAAGCGCCCGTCCTCGCCCATTAGGCCCGCGTGAGCAGGTGACCCACTTGGGACTTGTGCAAACAGGATCACGCAGCCCGGGCGGGGCTCGTCGAGGGGTTCTAAAAACAAATGGGCTGCCGCCACGAGGTCGCGCTTTAGCGCCGTCCGCGAGGGACAAGTTAGGCCTAAATCGCGGGCGACGCCCTCAATCAAGCCAACACAATCAGTCGCAATTCCACACTGGCTTGCACCCTCGGCATAGGGTGTGCCCAACCAAGCCCATGCCAAGCGCATAGCATCGACCCTCATCGTTTGCCCCCGACATTTCCTGCGGGGCTGGGACCCGTGACCGTCGCCGCTTCACCGGGCAAGGTGGGCACACCCCGGAAGTTCAAGCCATTGTCAAAACGGGTGCGGCAGGTCTCATAGCGTTTGTCACACCCAAGGCTAAAAGTGACGGCATCACCCAGCGCTGGCAAAAGCGGCATCGGTTGAGCCAGTTTGACGGCGAGCTGACCTCCGACCAGTTCCACCTGCTGAATGGGTCGTGACAAGCCCCTCGCGCGCCCAGAAATGACCCGCAGCATCCCGCCGCGAAAAGCATCCAAATCAAAGCCCTGTACTAATGAGGCGGTGAAGGCGCGGTCACTCTGCACTGCCGTGATGGTCG
The DNA here is from genome assembly GCA_021299265.1 of Hyphomonadaceae bacterium. Taxonomy (GTDB): domain Bacteria; phylum Pseudomonadota; class Alphaproteobacteria; order Caulobacterales; family Aquidulcibacteraceae; genus Aquidulcibacter. Next base: position 40,125 of record JAJTGP010000057.1, read on the forward strand.
CGGTCGCGCGATAATCCGGGTCATTTAAATTGACGCCACAGCGTCCGTCGCCCAAGCTTGCGTCACAGCTGCGGGTATAAAGGCGGCCCACCATCTGATTCATAGCGGGTTCGAGTGTTTGGATATTCAGCTCGAAATTACTGCCATGACACACAATCGTCTGCACAAAGCCAAACCATAGCGGCAGACTTATCGTCGGCTCTCGCCAGTCGATCAAAAAAGCATCAACCCGCGCTTGATCCCACAAACCCAACTGGATGTCATCGGCGTTCATCCCGGCCAGCGAGAGCGCGCCTGACAGGGCTGCATGGCCGGGGCTGAGCGACAGTTCGGCTTCAGCCGGGCTTTCGCTGAGGCTGAACGCGGCTTTAAACAATGTGTCGGCGACTTGAAGATCGCGGTCATCTTCGGTGGCAGCAAGGACCAAGCCGTCTTGCCGGACCAAGCGCCAGCCGCGCGCCAAGGTTGTGACTCCTGCGCGCCATTTTGCGTCCAAGGCAGGCGGCAAAGACCTCATAATAAGATCTCCACCAGAGCCAGCGAGATAACCCGGCCTGCCTCAAACGCATCATGGGCAATGTCGAGGCGGTCGCTGTCAAAGCGGACGGGGGTATCAAAGCTAAAGCCTGCCCGCACCGACTGTCCTGCCGCAGGGGCCGTCGAAAGTGTGATCAAGCCTGTTTGGGTGTCGACCGAGAAAGCTGAAGCCGGAAGCTCTGTTGTGCCAATGCCAACTCGAACGGTGCCGAGACCCGGCAGATGGATCGGGCGCACGCTGCTGCCCGCCGCATCGCCATAGGTTTTCTGCAACTGAAAGACTTTTTGGCTGCCAGTGCCTATACCCAAAAGCTGATCGAACGGCCCCGGCATTTGTGACGGGCGACAGCTTTTGTGGTCCGCTGGATCGCGAAAGCGGAACCCATGGAGGCGTCCGAGCCGGGCCTCAAAAAAGGCTGTGATTTCAGCTAAATCATCCAAATTACGTATGGCTGAGCCGACATCCCAGCGCCGTCGCGAACGAGACAGGCAGGTGTTGCGCACTTCGCGACCATTGGCCAAGGCCACCACTTCGGTCACCCGCTCTGGCCCACCTACCGCACCACGGGCCAGTTTCAGGGGAAAGCTGATGTTGTGAAACGCGGTCATAGCAAGCTGCCCCCGCGTTGAACGGCACGCGCCAAAGCGGCCGCGACTTGAGTAGAAGAGCGCTTAACCTCAGCCAGATTGCTACCAGGCGCCATGTGGATCGTGATGTTGATTGGCTGCGCGCCCGAACCTGGCATTATTTGGCCAGAAGATGACGGGACAAAAAGCTCAGGTCCGCGCTCACCCACCAGATAGGCCCCGCCGGTCGTGACCGGACCGCCATCGGCGCGCGCGCCAGCTTGCGGGATGCTCTGCACAATCTGCAAGAAGGCCGCTTCCAACGGCTTTGTGACAAAGCGTTCCAAAGCCAGATTAGACAAGTCGCGCACCAAACTGGCTGCCAGACTCCGCACGGAGAGTTCGCCACTACGCGCCGCTTCGGCCAAAGATGAGGACACGCGCTTGCCAGCTTTGGCAAAGGCGTCGCCTAAAGCATCCGCGGCAGCTTGGGCTGGACCGGTCGCAAACGCATCCAAACTGTCAGCGGCGCGCTGCAAATCATCTTCAAATGAACTTTTATTCATTTATGTCATTAGGAGGAGTCTCCTGATCTGGGAAACGAAGCGATAGAAGGGTTAGGTTGGCGCGGGTCATGACCTCGGCGCTTGCCAGATCAGGAGCCGCCAAGGCGCGCCATTCGGCGACCGAGACCTCCCAAAAGGAAGCAGGGCCAATGCCGAGGCCGATGGCTTGGCTAAGCAGGCTGGGCCACGGCAAAAGGCTCATGCGCCCGCCCCTTCAAACGCCTTTGCAATGGCCTGCGCTGCTTCTGTCGGGCGAATTTGTGCCTTGGCAAGCTCGGCTGGGCTCATAGCCTCGCCACACAAGAGGGCCGAGATGATCACCAACACATCGTGACTGGACAAACTGGCAAGGCGGGCTTCTAGGGCTTCTAACGTGTTGACTTCAAAGGCAGCTTCAAGGCGTGCCAGAGCGCCCATCGTCAAGCACAAGATCAAAGGGCGTCCATCGACATGCAAGACGGCTTCGCCGCGCGCGGGATTAATCAACCCGGTCATAGTGCGACAAATCCCAATTCGCCGGCGCTGACCAAGGTCATTGAAAAAGTTGCCTCCCCATCATGGGCACCGCCATATTCAAGCGCGGCGATCTGAAACGGACCCTCCAGCGTGCCAAAGTCTGGGACGATTAAGCGCCAGATTCTGCGATCTTGAGAAAAAAAGCTTGTGCGTACTAACGCATCGGATGCGGCATCCTTGAACACGCCGCTGCCGGTGACACTGGCTTCCTTCAAGCCTGCCCCGGCCAATAGTTCGCGCCAAGCATTTGGGCTTTCCGCCGAAGTGGCGTCCACCGACTTGGCGGCCAGCGCAATCGTCTTCGCACGCAAACCGGCGATCGTTACAAAATTAGGGATTGCGGCCCCATCGGATATCTTGAGTAGGACGTCCCGTCCTGCTTGTCCCGCCATAGCGGCCTCCTTAATGAAATATTATTCAGATACGATCAGCGATGATTTTTAGGCGGACAATCCCGAGCCAAGACCGCGCGTCCGCACTGCGCATCACATCGCTATAAAGTGGCAGGATCAGCACGATGCGCGCGCCTTGTGGATTGGGCTTTGCCATTGCGGCGCAGGTGGCGAGTGCTGCAACGGCTTGGCGGGCGATTTCGGCCCCGGTCTGGCGGCAGACGACCTCTAATGTCGCAATATGTTCGTCGTTTTGTACCAGTGAAGCATCAACCGGCTTTGTCTCCCAGCGTCGCCAGACAGCAAAGGGGAATGCAGCCAGTTTTACCTGGGCCTCGATCAGTCGGACTGGATTGCCCAAGACCGCTTGAACGGCCGGATCTGCTCGAAACACGGCATCCAACGCCTGCTGGCAGGCGGCCGCACTCATAGTTTGACCCTTTCGAAGCTCTGATCCCAAAAGGCTCTCTCGCCAGCTGCGGGGGCAGAGCCATCGCCATCGCGGCGCGCAAGAGCGACCGCAACGGCTTCTAGAATGGCCAATCGATCGGCTTGGGGCACCAGCGCGCTGGTGGCATAGCCCGCCTGATACTCGACGCTGAGGTCGCGCATCGGTTGGTTCAAGACGAATTTCCCATCAATCAGACTGAGGATGTTGCCACTCACATGCGCCAGAGCGCCTGAAGGCAAAATCGTCCGCACCGCATGGATTGCGGTAACAGGATTGGTCGCCGGGATCAAAAACCCCTGAGACAAGGCACCAAGGAAATTCTGGCGCACCCGCCGTGTGAGGAGCGCGCGCCCAGTCCGCGCTTCAAAAGCCTCGCGCGCTGCCGTAATAAAGAGCGTGAGTAGAGCCTCATCCCCTTGCGTGCCGATCCTGAGATAGGCGCGCACATCTGACAGGGACACGGGCTCCCCTTCTGGGGGGATCAGAATTTCCAGAGCCATGGGATTTTGCCTTAGCTGACGGTGAATTTGAGCAGTTTGATCGCGTCGAAGTTCTGCACACCACCGCCGAGGCGCTTGGTGACATAGAACATGACAAACGGCTTGTTGGTGTAAGGATCCCGCAAGACCCGCACATCGGCCCGATCGACGATCAGATAGCCCTTCTCGAAGTCACCAAAGGCGATGGCGAGACCGCTGGCGTTGACGTCGGGCATGTCCTCGCACTCGACAACCGGGAAGCCCAAAAGCGTAGCGGGCTGGCCGGCAACCAAGGAGGGTTGCCAGATGTATTGGCCGGAGGAATCCTTGAACTTGCGGACCAAACCAACCGTTCGGCGGTTCATCAAGAAGCTAGCATTGGCCCGGTACGGCGTCTTCGGGGCATAGGTGAGGTCAACCAATTTATCGACCGGGTTGGCGGCTGGAAATGCGCCCGCCACGCCCGAAGCGAGATAGCCAAGCTGGCCCCAAGTCGCACTGGCGTCGGGTGCAGCTGTATAGGCCAAAAGGCCCTTGGGTTTATTGACGCCATCGCCGGAGATGAAGGCAATGCTTTCCGCACTCGAGAAGCTTTCGGCAATCTCGCCCGCCAGCCATTGGTCCATGTCGAGCAACGCATCATCCAACAGTGTCTGAGTTGCTGCCGCCATGGCGTAGATTTCGCCCATCGGAAACGAGAGCAAGTCCAAAGATGGCGTCGCCGTTTCGGTACGCGTGCCAGTTTCGGCTACCCAGCCTACAGCTGGAGCCGAGATGGCAATCGGCTTACGGAAGATATTGGCAGAAGTCGTGCGGATGGAAGCCAAGCGACGCATGGGCGATGAGGCGATAATGCGCCGATCAATCGTGGCTTGCACTTCTGGCGGGGCAACATGGCCGCCATCCGAGGCGACACCAACCGACAAAGACTTCGCTTCAATCGCTACCAGAGCGCTTTCATCACCCCGACGCATAAAGCCCGCCCAAGCAGCCTTAGCTTCTTGCCGCTCAAGGTCGACAGCTGGCTGGGTGCCAGGACGAAGGCCAGCCAGCGACAATCGGTCCAAACTGGCCTGTGCACGGTTTAGGCTGCGATCAATACGATCGACTTTTTCTTGCAACAGGACATCTGCAGAGGATTTTTGTTCAATCTCGGCCAGCCTTTGGTCATTTGCTGACCGAAAGGCCTCAAAAGCAGACATGAGTTCATTGTGGGCCGCCCGCACTTCGGGCGACTGGGTCATTTTGGTTTCCATGGACTTCTCCGTTAGGCCGCCGGAGCGGCAGGGGGTTGAACGCGACGCGCGAGATCCGCAGGCACAAGCGGCCTTGTGGACGGGGTAGAACCGCGCACGCGAAACCGGGCGCGCGGCAACATCGGGAAGGTGACGATTGAAACTTCGCGCAGATCAATCGTCTTCAAAATGCGACCGCCTGCTGGCCGGGGCGCGGCTTCGAGCGCGCGAAAGCCAATCGAGAGACCATCGGCGAGGCCCGCTCGGATCAAGGCAGCGATTTTCTGGGTTTCTGGATGATTGGGCTCAACCAGCCCCCGCACCCATAGACCCGCCTGGTCCTCAAAGGCCTCTATCCAGCGGCCAATGGGCCGATCAGGGTCGTGCTGGTAAAGCATGCGGATAGACGCGGCAGGCAGACGGCGGAGCGAAGTTTGAAACGCACCCTGTTCCACCACATCGCCGGCTAAGTCCGGCAAGCCAAACAGGCTGGCATAGCCCGCAATGATGAGAGGCTCGCTCATTTTGCCTCCTGATCAATGTGGTTTTCGATCCGATCGAGGCTGGAGCGGACAGCCGCCACTTGCGCCTCAATTCGGGCCATGCGTTCCAAAATTGGCTTTTGCAATTTGATTTCGGATTCGAGATTATCGAGCCGTTGCGCCGCAGCACCCACCCACAAAAGAGCGGCAATGGCCTGCAGCACAAGGGTTAGGAGAATGGCCAACGTCAGCCGGAAATCTGGGGCTTGGCGTGCGCCAATGGGTAAACTTAAGTCGCTCATCGGGAATCCCCTTCTGCAGCGGGCAAATCAGCGGGCGCGAGCCCTGCCAAAGCGCGCTTTTCTTGTGTTGTTAGGAAGGAGGTTGCCTCAAGCCGTGCCCAATAAGCCTCACGCTCTGCCGATAATCCGGGCACGTGATCCAAATCGGGTTGGATCAAAAGCGGCTCGTCGCTCCAAGGCCCAAGCCACGACGCTAATGCTGCGGTTGCCTTGGAAACCAGGGGCACAATCGTCTGTCGCCAGAAGGCGGTGTTAGCTTCTTTGTAATTGGCGTAGGTCGCGTCGCCTGGAATACCGAGCAGCATGGGTGGCACACCAAAGGCTAGGGCAATGTCGCGGGCAGCAGCACGGCGGGCCTCGACAAAGTCCATCTCTGCCGGCGTCAGGCTCATGCTCGTCCATTCAAGCCCGCCTTCGAGAAGAAGAGGTCGGCCTGCATTGGCGGCACCGGTATGGGCTTGGCTGAGTTCGGCCTTCAGGCGCTCAAATTGGTCTTCACTCAAGCGCTCCGCGCCCGGCACACCACGATAGACTAAGGCCCCAGATGGCCGCGCCGCATTATCAATCAGCGCCTTATTCCAAGCCCCACCGGCATTGTGAATATCCACCGCAATCGCAGCCACCTCTAAAGGCGACTGACCATAGAGATCATCGCTCGGGTTAAAGAGCTTGAGGTGACACATGGGCGAGCGCCCAGTTGCGGGATCGCGCCAGAGCCGTCGCTTGATGCCATTGGCCTCATGCTCCCAACCCGCAGGCCAACCCGAAACACCCGGAATGATGCGGACGCGGTCTGGACGAAGCGCACACATCTCACGCGGCTCCCCTTCTAGGGCAACGAGTTCCAGCCAGCTATTGCCGGCGATCTGGAGGTGGCCAAAGAAGGCTTCCAACAGCTCTGGCCCGGATTGTTCTGGATTAGGGCGATCTAGAAGGGTGGAAAAGCGGTGCGCTTGGCCGTCACGGCCCGTGACGCGCAACGGCACCGACGCAGCAGCCTCTGCAACCAGCCGCACACATCGATAAGCAATCGCATTGCGCTGAAACCCTTCCCGCGCTAGCGCACCATAGTCGCGCGGGGTCCAAACCGGACGACCTGGGCTGGTATAGGCCAAGAGCGAGGAGCCCATTTTGGCCTCAGGCCGCGCCTCTGGCGCGCTGGATTTTGACTTGGAAAGACGGCTAAGCAAAGGAAAGACGGCCATGACTGAATATCCGTTCATAAGCTGCGGGCAGAAGGGCTAGGGCCCTGGTCGAGGATGAGGTCGGTTAGCGCCCAGACGAGCGCGTCCACGCGGTCAGGCGAGCCCGTAAATCCCGGCGCGCCAAAGCTGCACATTTGGTCCTCCAACTCTCGGAAATGCGCGGCGTGACAGATGCGGTCCTGCGCATAGAGCAGCGCAATGGGTTCTGCGCGGGCCCGCTTTCCATGACTGGCGTGAACCAAGCGAATGGGGGCCAGCGGGACTGCGAGGCGCAGCACGGTTCGCACCATCTCACCACCTTGATTGGCCTCGGCAATGATCACATTGGCCTTAAAGTGCTGATAGGCCTCAGCCACAACGGCAGCCCATTCAGAAGGTTGCAAACCTTGCGTGGAAAGATCCGCCAGTACGATCGCGCGGCGTTGATGGCCTTCGCCGACGGCTGCGGCGACGATAATCCCGCAATAGTCTGCATTGGCACCAACACTGACCGGTGGATCAATGGCGACAACGACCCGTTCGTAGTCGGCATCCAAATGGCGAGCCCGTGCGCTGGCCAGTTGGGCGCGGGTCCAAAGCGCGCCTTCTGGATCCTCTATGATTTCGCCTTCTAATTCCTGGCGCGCCCAAACAGAGCCCTGCCAGCGTGCCGCCAGATCCTCCGCAAAGCCTTGTGAGAGGAAATGACGATTGTCTTTCGTGGCCGATCGGGTGACGACACAAGTTGAGTCTGCCACCAATTGCTTCAGCGCTGGGATCGGCCTTGGGGTGGTTGAAAGCACCAATTGCGGGGCTGTTCCTAAGCGCAAGGCAGGTCGCAGCGTATCGAACACGGCCTCGGGCTTGGCCCAAGCTGCCATTTCATCGCCCCAAGCCCCGTCAAACTGGGGTCCGCGCAAACTGTCGGGATCTTCCGCCGAAAAGAGAAGCGCATAGCCGCCATTTGGCCAGACAAGACGCCGCCGTGAGACTTCAAAGCGTGGGCGCTCATGTGGGCTTGCGATCGCCTTTAGGCCCGATTGGCCCTCGACCATCACATCGCGCACATCGGCGAAGGTTGGGCCAATCAGAGCCATGCGAGAGCAGACAGCGGTCTCCATCCGCTCACGCACCCACTCGGCGGCGGTACGCGTCTTGCCAGAGCCCCGCCCGCCAAGGATCAACCACGTGCGCCAGTTCAGTTGCGGTGGCAGCTGACTGAGCCGCGCCCAAAACGGCCAAAACCGGCGCATTCGCGCGATCTCCTCGTTGGAGACTAAGTCGACCAATTCCTGGCGCTGATACCCCGGCAGGCTGGCTACGGCATTGAAACCGCCACGAAACGCTAGGTGATGCGGGGAAGGTCCCTTGGTTTTGCGGATTGGCTGGCCTGTCACGTTGCATGTCTTTCTCCAAAGGCGCCGTTGGACGCAGGTCGTTAGTGACGAAGACAAGGATGACCGCATGCGAAGATCAGTCTGAGAGAAAGCTGAGCGTGTTGCCCGCTTACGCGGGAAAAAGGCCCGAGAATTGGGGATTTTAGGTGCCGCAAACGCCGATTTCTACATGGATAAAGCTTGACCCGTCGGGCGGATCAGCGGCGATCTGTGGCCTTATTTAAAGGACGGGTTTCAGGCTGATGCAGGGCGTCTTTCGCGCGGACCTATTGGAGCGCAAAGCCAAAATCAGGACCTATCACATGCGCTTACTGGCCATTTTGGCCATCAGCGTATTCGTCTTGGTGTGCCTGACAACCTATGCCACCTGGCGGCACTTCCTGTCGGATTTGCCTAAGATTGCCTCCAATGAAGAAATATGGACGGCAAATCGGAAGAGCAGTCTTGAAATGGTTGATGCCAAAGGCGAAACCATCACTATTCGCGGGCCGCGTTATGGCCGAAAAGTCAGCGTGGATGCCCTGCCTGCCCATGTCCTACAGGCGTTTCTGGCGGTTGAGGACGCGCGCTTCTTTGAGCATGGTGGCGTCGATTTATGGTCGATCGGTCGGGCGGTATTTGAGAATTTGACTGCCGGGCACACCGTGCAAGGCGCTTCAACCATCACGCAGCAATTGGTCAAGAACGTCTATCTCAGCCCCGAACAGACCTTTAAGCGCAAGCTGCAGGAAATGGTTTTGGCTTGGCAGATCGACAGCCGCCTGACGAAGAAGCAAATCCTCGAAATCTATCTCAACCGCATTTATTTCGGCCAGAATGCTTATGGCATAGACGCGGCTGCTTGGCGCTTCTTCTCCAAGCATCCCAGCAAGCTGACTTTGGCAGAGGCCGCCATGTTGGCGGGCTTGCCCAAGGCCCCCGGTCGCTTGGCTGTGGACCTGACAGCAGCCCCTGCCATCGAACGGCGTTCCGTCGTGCTGCAACGCATGGTTGCGGCAGGCTTTATCACCCAAGCCACAGCGGAAGCGACAATGCGCGAGCCGGTTGCTTTGAAGGTGACGCCCGATATTCCTGAAGGTCAGATGGGCTATGTCATTGATATGGCACAGAAAGAGGTCGAGAGCGTCGGCAATCAAGTCGCGCCTGACCGCATCTTGCGTCTAACTGTCGACGGGAAAATGCAGGCAGCCGCCGTGCAAGCCGTGCAAGCATTGGTGGGCGACGGCTCTGGTACGGGCGTGACGCAAGCGGCCTTGATCGCGATGGACCGGCAAGGGCGTATTCTCGCCATTGTCGGAGGCCGCAATTACAACGAAAGCAAGTATAACCGCGCGACCATGGCCAAACGCCAGCCCGGTTCGAGCTTTAAGCCCTTTGTCTATGCAGCCGCGCTCGAGAAAGGTATGACGCCCGACACAATCCGCGTGGATAAGCCGATTAGCTTTGGCGGCTGGCGACCGCGGAACTTCAATGGCGGCTATTCGGGTGCCATGAGCCTGTCGACAGCGCTAACGCGCTCGATCAACACGATTGCAGTCCAATTGGCCTCCGAAGTCGGCATTGATCGCTTGATCTTGTTAGCGCAGCGACTGGGGATCGACAGTGAATTGCCGCGCAATTTGTCGATCTCTTTGGGCGCGGGTGAAGTGACCTTGCTGGACATGACCCGCGCCTATGCCACGTTGGCCAATGACGGGGTGCGCGTTGACCCCTATCTGATTGAGCGGATTGATACGACGCGCGGCACGGTAGCGTTTCAGCGCGAAAACAAAGCCCCGGTCCAGGTCTATGAACCGTTGCGCGCCCGGCAAATGACCGCCATGCTGGCCGATGTGGTTGCCTTTGGTACGGGCAAGCGCGCCCGTCTGCCCGGTGGCCGTGAAGCCGCCGGCAAGACGGGCACCTCGCAGAATTTTCGCGATGCCTGGTTTGTTGGCTATACGTCCGATATCATTTGCGGCGTTTGGGTTGGGAATGACAGTTCGAGCCCGATGAATGGGGTCACAGGCGGGACCTTGCCCGCGCTCATCTGGGAAGACTTCATGGCCGCCGCCCATGAGGGCAAACCCCTCTCACCCCTACCGACTTTGGACGATCTCAAACGGCCCAGCCCCAATACATTGGCCGCTTTTTACGAAAGTTTGGCGGATATGTTTGCCGCGGCGGGTGGGCAGGATGTGGCAGCCCTACCCGCTTTGCGCAAACTGCCAAACCCGACTGCAGCGCCTCCAGCCCCTGCAGCCAATGTGGGCAGCTAAATTTACGCGGCCTGACGCGCGGCCAAAATCATGTCTGACGCCTTCTCGGCGATCATAATCGTCGGCGCATTCGTATTGCCCGAAATCAGACGCGGCATGATCGAGGCATCGACAACCCGCAAGCCCTCCACCCCGATCACACGAAGCTGGGGATCCACCACCGCCATCGGATCGCGGCCCATCTTTGCCGTCCCAACCGGATGATAAATGGTTGAGCCGGTTTCGCGGGCATAGGCGAGGAATTGTTCGTCACTCACAACACCATTGCCCGGCTCCATTTCCGCTTCGATCAAGCCCGCCAAAGAGGGTGCCTCAGCCATGCGACGGCCAATCTTCAGGCCCTCAACAATGGTTTGCTGATCTAGGCTATCGGCCAGATAATTGGGCCAGATACCGGCGTGCTGACTGGGGTCGGCAGACTTGATTTGAATCCGCCCCGTGCTTTCAGGCCGCAATTGGCACGGCGCGATGGTGAGGCCAGGTTGGTCTTCCAGCACCATTTTTTGCTCGTCAAACAGCTTCTTCTGGTCCATGGTAGCGGGCAGAATATGATATTGAACATCGGGGGTTTCGAGGTCTGGCCGCGTCTTCACAAAGGCGGCGATATGGGCCGCCGACAGGGTCAATAGGCCTTTGCGCTGGAAGAGAAACTTCAAAACCTCGCCAACAAAGGTCAGGCCCTTGGTCATTTCATTGACCGACTTTACCCCTGCCTTCAGGCGATAGCGCATGCCCACGACATAATGGTCGCGCAGATTTTCGCCTACGCCCGGCGCATCCACTTTGACCTCAATGCCATGGCTCTTGAGCAAATCTGCCGGGCCGATGCCCGACAATTGCAACAATTGTGGTGAGTTGATCGCCCCGCCGGAGAGAATAACCTCATGCTTGGCAGACGCCGTGATCAAATCGCCATCGACAGAGAATAAAACCCCTGTCGCCCGCTTGCCGTCAAACAAGACCTTATGCGCCAGTGCATGAGTGCGGATCGTTAAGTTTGTGCGATGCTTGATGGGATTGAGATAGGCCACCGCAGCCGAGCAGCGCATGCCATTCTTCACCGTCAATTGGTAATAGCCAATGCCTTCTTGGTTCTCGCCATTGACGTCGTCATTGCGCGGAATACCGGCTTCGATGCCAGCCTGAATAACGGCATCTGAGACGGGATGTTTTTGCGTGACGTCGGAAACATTTAAGGGGCCGCCTGTCGCGTGCCCTTCCATGCCGGATCGTTCTTGGTTTTGCGACTTCAAGAAATAGGGCGAGCAATCATCCCACCCCCAGCCTTCGCAACCCAATTGTCGCCAGATGTCATAGTCGCGCTGTTGGCCACGAATATAGAGAAGGCCGTTGATCGAGCTGGACCCGCCCAGCACTTTGCCGCGTGGCCAAACATGCTGGCGACCATTGGTGCCGGGGTCTTCTTCGGTCTGATAGAGCCAATTGACCTTGGGATCCTTCAAGGTCTCGGCATAGCCCACTGGGATGTGAATCAGAGGTGAGGTGTCCTTCCCGCCGGCTTCCAACAGCAGGACTCGAATTTTTGGATCCGCCGTGAGTCGATTTGCCAAAACGCAACCCGCGCTACCTGCGCCAATGATGATGTAGTCATAGGTTTCGCCCGCAGGCAGATTGGCTTCGCTCATCCCAGTGTCCTCTGTTTTTGCTTTGATTTGCCGACAGCTTAGCCAAGACCGCCTCAAATGAAAGTGCTTTCTCGGATTGGCCGCAAAAAATGACACTGCCGTCAACATGACGTAGCGTAAACTTTGTGCTTGACGTTACGGAAATCTGTTTTAATTGTTATAACACTGGCCAGCAAACCAGCTGTTCAGCTCCAGCTTTAGGAGACAACGTCATGAAACAGTCCCATGCCCTCGCCCCCCCCACCCAAAAACTGCTGTACCGAGCAGCCGCACTAACGGGGTCTGGGATCCTTTGGATCGGCATTGGTTACCTCGCCTTGACCTATGTTCCCACGATCCAAAAGCTGCAAATGCCCGAACCGCCGCCGATAGCCGTAGCCCCCCGCGACCCGCCAAAGCCGATCATCCCGCCCAAGCCCGAACCGGAAAAGCCCGTCAAAAACCAGCAAGTCCAACAAACCCCAGACAACACACCAACATTGACAGAGAGGCCCACAACCGAAGTCGTGCCGCTTGGCCCGGTCGATAGCCTACCCATTAGGCCGGTGGGTGAAGGGCCTGTGGCCTTCACGGGGGGTGGTGAGACATTGGGACCAGCCATAGGCCCTATGCCAACAGAGATTGCGCCTGAAGCCCCGCCTGCCCCCCGTCTGATCATCAACCCCATCCGCCAAGCCGGGGCTAATCCTGGCTTTCCGCGCAAGGCGCTCGACCGGGAAATCTCCGGCGAAGTCACGTTGAGCTTCACGGTCACCGCCCAAGGTAAAGTGGCCAATTTGACGGTGATCAATGAGGCACCGAAGGGCTACGGCTTCGCAGAGGCTGCTCGCAAAGCGGTGGAGGCTTGGACGTTCCAGCCCCAAACAATCGACGGAATCGCAGTCGCCTATCCTGCCCGCTATACGATCAGCTTCAAGCTAGAGGATTAGGATTTTACCAAGCGGGTCATGGCTTCGGCCGAAGCTGCGACCATGACCCGCCCCAGCGCCTCAATCCATACCTAAAAACGCATTCACCGTCAGCCGTCCCGTGGCAGGATTTGGATCAAAAACAAAGTCATTTGGAATATGGGCGCAGTGAAGGCTGGAGCTGAGATAGACAATCATGCGGTTAAAGCGCGCCTGATGGCGACCAATCATTTCATAAAGCGGGCTGGTCTCGTTGATATAGGCGGCATCGGGCAGACCGTGGCGCGCCACATCGGCATTTAGGGCCGCTTCAAAAGCCGGAAAACGGCCCGCATCGACACTTTCAAATCCTGTGCTGCGTTGCCGGTAAAAGGCTGTGCCGCCTTGGTTCTCGCCACGACACAGATAGAGAAGCGCCGCGACGCGACCATATTCGAGACTGTCGAAATGCGGCAAACGCTGGATCGGTTGCAACTGATCTGAAGGCGTCGTCACCAACGAGAAATTGCACTCGCGCAGACCTGCGCGCCCGGAATAGTCAAAGCATCGCGGCAGAATTTCGGCCAAGGGCCCGAGCAGCGTTTGAAAGGATGATGGCGGCACAGGTGCCCGAATACCTGGATAAAAGGGCCCGTTCGGCGCAAAGGCTGGCCCTGCCACGGCAAGGTCCATAATCGCTTCTGGATCTGCCAGATAATCGTCTAGCACCACGACTTTGATAGGTTCGCGCCCGTGGTGATAGACGCGCGCGGTTCGGCCCTGCGTTTCAAAGACCTCAATCGGAGTCTGGAGCAGCTCGGCCATCACATCCCATCTGTAACGGTGCGACAAAAATCCTTGGCGCGCTCCCCTTGCACGCGCTTGAACGCCTCGGCACTCGGGGCAAGACGACGAACCAGCAAGAGGCCCTTATCGCTTGGCAAACTGACGACGACTTCGCCGGGTTTGGCCGCAATCGGTGATCGGGCCGAGACCACCATGATTTGCGCACCCTCTGGGCCGATTTTGCGGTCATTCAGGGTGAAGACATTATCGGTGTTGCCAGCATAGAAGGCCGCTGATGTATAATCAGCACCTTTGCCGATAAAGACCCGGACAGGGCCTTTGCTGAGGTCGAGGGCGCACGTGGAATAGGCAAGATCGGGCGAGGAGCGCACAATCTGTTGGTTCTGAGGCGTAACCATATTGCCATGCGCAAGGCGATTTATGCCACCAGAGGCCTCGGCAATCCGCTTTATTGCGATATTCATGATCACGCTAGGGATCAGGCCAATGGTCAGTAAATGACCCAAAACCGCTAGCAAAGCCCCAAACGCCAAAGGCTTCAGCCAGCCGGGCTTCTTTTTGTCTTGCGCCATTAGTGTGCCCCTCCCGAAGCTGGAGTTTGGGTGCAGGAGACTTTCTTGACGCTGGGCAGCTTCAAGGCCTGCAGTGCGGACTTCTCAACCGATTGCGGATTATACAGGCGGATGGTCAAAGAATAGGTGCCACCGCCCTTGCTGGACAGCCAAGGCCCGGGCGTTGTGGGCCGTGTGGGGCTTAAAGTCCCCGTCCACGTCGTTGCAGGAGCAACAAGGGCGCGGGTGGCATCGATAGAACTTGCCGCATCCGTATTGACCGGCAACATCTGATCGGCCCCATAGATTGTAATCGACCACCAACGCGTCTGGATCGCCTCACCGCTCAAAGCATAGGTACAGCCTTCAACCAGCTTAGCGCCGTCATCATCGACATCACGGTTGAAATAGACCGTCTCTTCCTTGGTGAGCGCCAATAAGCCAACCCGGGCGATGGTGGCGCGCAGCCACGGGTTTGCAGCCGCAGCCCCGACCGTTGGATCGGTCGACCAACGACCTGAAACAAGCTTTGCGTCACTGAACAGGCCGCCGGAGACAGCCAGTGCAGAGCCCACGCCAAGACCTAGGCCCAGAACGCCACAGATAAGCCATCGCCACATAGGCATCACCCCCCTCGAGTTGTTTTGTTGCGGTCAGCTTAAGCGACTGGGCCGGAAAGAATAGAGCCTCATTACACTTCCGTGGCGGCTTAAGCTTTCGCGAGCGCGAGGCAAAGTTCCCGGCCGATGAGGGCAGCCGTACCAACATCGCCTTTGTCCCAACGCAATACCAACGCCTTGGCCCGCAAGCTTAAAAACGGGGCTTCACCCCCAGCTGCAGACATCGCCAAAGCAGGCCCCAAGCGGGCCGTCCATGCAAGGGCTGGATCGCGATCGGTAGCCCAAGCTAGGCCGTCGATTCCGCCGGGCGTTGGCACAGGCGTTAGCGTCCCATCCGCGGGCAAGGCAAATGGCCAAGGGGCAGCTTTCGGCGCGAAAATCAGACTGAGGGGGACAGCTTGCTTCAAGCGAATGACCAGGAACACATGGCCACCAGCCTGTAGCGCCGCCATGGCAAGGCCACACACCCGCCCTGTCATCGCATCTTGCACCTCGCGGGATCCAAGGGCGCGTAGGCCCGCATCTTCGGCGTCGGAAAGAGCAGCTTGGATTGCCGCATCATTGACGATGGCCGTCGCTTGGATCAGCGCGCCACCACCTTCGCGCGCGCCTTGCGCCATCAGCCGCCACAGGGCAATCGCCCCTGCCCCCGTCGATGCCAAGACCAGCACCAAAACCAAGACCCCTGCGCCATAGGACACAAAGCCCGGCGCATTGAGTGCCAAGGGTGCCAACAAAGCGAGCAAGAAAAAAGCTAAGATCAACCCGCCCGCCGAAAGCGCAATCAGCCCGCCTTCATGACCCGTGCGCGCCTTGGCCGCATCAAAGCCATCACGCAAATTTTGCATGAGATATTTGGGGTTTAGAGGAAACGGGGTGCGCGCCATGGTCTAGTGATGACGTGACTCTTTGGGTTTGTGAAATCTGATCCGTTGAAGGCCCTTAGACGCGATCAAAATAGCGCGCCAGCACACCCTCATAAATGTCCGTTAGCGTTTCAATATCGCGGGTTTCCACCCGCTCATTGACTTGATGCATGGTCGCCCCCACCAAGCCAAACTCGCACACCGGGCAATAATCCTTGATGAACCGGGCGTCTGACGTGCCACCCGTGGTCGACAATTCAGGCCTACGGCCTGTCACCGCCTCACAAGATTCTTGAATGAGGTGCGTCAAAAGTCCCGGCGGCGTAAAGAAGGCTTCTCCGGAGACCATGATGGACAGATCAATCTTGCCGTTGAACCCGACTTCGGCACGCTGGGCTTCTGCCTTTAGCCAGTTGGACAGGCTTTCACCCGTGTGGGCCGTATTAAAGCGGATGTTGAAGCGGGCGGTTGCCTTTTCCGGGATCACATTGGTGGTCGGATTGCCGACGTCCATGGTCACGACTTCCAGATTGGAGGGTTGGAAGCCTTCAGCCCCATCATCTAGCGTATGGGTTTGGATCTGGTGCAGGAAGCTGATCAATGCGCGCACAGGATTGGCAGCCTTATGGGGATAGGCCACATGGCCTTGAATGCCCGTCACAGTGACAGTGCAATTGAGGGAGCCGCGACGGCCATTCTTGATCATATCGCCCATGGCGTCGGGATTGGTCGGCTCGCCCACCAAGCATTGATCCAGGACTTCGCCTTCTTCGGTAATGGCGCGGAGGAGTTTCTTTGTGCCATGCAGCGCGACACCTTCTTCATCCCCGGTGATGAGGAAGGAGATAGAGCCTTTGGGTTTTGGATTCTTGTCCAAATAGCGGGCTGTCGCCGCGATAAAGGCAGCAATCCCGCCCTTCATATCGGCAGCCCCCCGCCCGATCAGCAAGCCATCTTGCAAGGCGGCTTCAAACGGATCGACCTTCCATTGCGCCAAATCCCCTGTCGGCACCACATCGGTGTGGCCAGCAAAGCAGAAATTGGGGCCTTCGCTGCCTAAGCGCGCATAGAGATTATCGACATCCTCAAAAGGATAGCGCTTGACCACAAAGCCTAAGGCCTCCAGCGCCTGTTGCACGACGTCGAGCGCCCCGAGATCCGCTGGCGTGACAGAGGGCTTGCGGATCAAATCACAAGCAAGATGGATCGGGTCGAAGATGTTTGTGGTCATAAGCCCAACCTAGGGCAGATTGGTGGCTCTAGCCAGTGGCAGCCACCCGACGGATCGCAGCCATGGCTGCAGCATTGGCGATCAAGTCCGCGCCTTCGGTCCAGACAGGTTGGCCAGATTGAATGGCGTCGACAATGCCATCGAATTGATAGGCAAAAGTCGGACGGCGCGGAAAGGTTTCGCGGGTTTCTTGGCCGTCTAGGGTCAATTTCAATTCCGCGCCATATTGGGGGGCAAGCGGGTTATCAAGATCGAGGCGACCTTTGGTGCCGACAAGTTCTAACCTTGGCGGCTTGCGCCCGCCTTCGGGGTCCATGTCGCAAATCACATCGGCCTGAAGGCCATTTGGGAAAGAGAAATGCGCTGTCGTGCGTCGATCAATGCCATCAGGCTCAAGGTCTTGATGCGCGGACGTCACTTCAGGCTCAACCCCAGCTAAATGGCGCAGCCAACTGACGGGATAACAGCCGAGATCAGCCAGAGCGCCCCCACCTTGGGAAGCCTGCCAACGAAACTCACGTGCATTGCGAACAATGGGCACCGAAAACTCTGCCTCGGCCGAGACAAGCTCGCCCAATTGCCCCGATTGCACGATCTCTACCGCACGACGAAACAAGGGGTGCCAGCGATAATGAAAGGCCTCGATCAAGCGCTTACCGGCCTTTTTGGCAGCATCCACCAAAACCCGAGCGTCGGCCTCATTCACGGTCGCAGGCTTTTCGAGGAAAACATGTTTGCCCGCTTCAAGGGCCTTCAGGCTCCACTCACAATGGCCTGCCGGGGGAAGCGCGATATAGACCACATCGACATCATCGCGCGCGATGACTTCTTCATAGGTTCCCGCGTTGGGGATGGCGTGCG
>JAJTGP010000050.1 GCA_021299265.1 Hyphomonadaceae bacterium
CGGTATTGATCACCTTCGCGCACCGCTTTGCCCTTAGGCGCAAACACACCGCCAGTGATAATCGTGGGATCGGCCCAAATCGTGCGGGCATGATGGTCGGGCAAATAGGCGGCATTGATCGCGGTGGTTGCGCCAATCATGATGCACCAACCGACCGAGCCATGGGCATTGCCCATGACTTCAATGACTTCAATCATGCGCGCCGGGGCCATCTCCAGCCCGCCATACTCACGCGGCAATGCCATGCGGAAAAAGCCCGCTTCGGCCAGAGTTCTCGCAAGGTCTGCCGGTAAACGCCGCGCAGAATCAATCTCATCGGCGCGGGCGGCGACAGTGGCTTTCAGGGCGTGGGCGTGGGCTAACAGGTCGGTCATGGGCCTACACTGACCCATTCCGCCTTGATCGACAAGGACCTTTGAGGGGAGAGAAATTACTCCCCCTCGTCTTCTTCCATCTCATAATTGCCGAATACGTTTTGCACGTCGTCGTCATCTTCCAAGATGTCGATCAGTTTGCGTAGGCTGGCGGCGGCGTCACCGGTGACTTCGATGCGGGCATGGGGCCGCCAGACGACATTAGCCGCTTCAGCGTCGCCAAAGCGTTCGGCCAAAGCGGTGGAGACTTCACTCAAGCTCTCAAAGGTGCAGGTGATTGAATGGCCGTCGGCATCGCTTTCAACGTCATCGGCGCCAGCTTCAAGAGCGGCTTCCATCATGTCGTCTTCATTGGCCGCAGCGGCTGGGTAAAAGATCTCGCCCACGCGATCAAAGCCCGAGATCACTGAATTGGTGGTGCCGAGATTGCCGCCAGCCTTGCTGAGATAGCTGCGAACATTGCCGCCTGTGCGGTTGAGATTGTCGGTCAGGGTTTCGATGATCAGGCCGATACCGCCGGGGGCATAGCCTTCATAGCGCACCATTTTATAGTCCTCACCACCGGCAGCCGAAGCTTGGCTGATGGCGCGCTCAATCCGGTCCTTCGGCATGGACACGGCGCGCGCATTGGTCACGGCCAACCGCAGACGCGGGTTCATCGCAGGGTCTGGCATGCCAGATTTAGCCGCCGTGGTGATTTCACGGGCAATCTTGGTAAAGGCCTTGGCGCGGACAGCGTCTTGGCGACCTTTGCGGTGCATGGTGTTTTTGAATTTCGAATGGCCGGCCATGGTCGGGTCTATCTCTTGAGTCTTGGAAGGTGAGTTTCGGGCTGCGATTTAGCAGGGTGTGTCGGAAAGTGCCACAGGCTGGTGCTGTTACGCGCCTAGCCGTCCACCAAAGGCACGGCTTGCTTCAGGCCGACACCGACGCGAATGGGTTCAGCGCGCAGGGCAAGGCCTGTCTTATCGTCCGTCTCCACAAAGATACCTGACGCAAGGCCTTGGCCCTCGGCAGGTTCATGGCGCTGATAAGGCATGCGGGAAGAAAGTTTGCGCACGGCGATATGCTTATTCATGCCGATCACGCTGTCATAATCGCCGCACATGCCAAGCTCGGTTTGGAAAGCCGTACCGCCCGGCAGAATGCGTGTGTCAGAGGTCGGCACATGAGTGTGGGTGCCAAACACAAGGCTGGCGCGCCCATCCAGAAAATGACCCATGCCCTGCTTCTCACTGGTGGCTTCGCCATGCACTTCGACAATGACGGCATCTGCAACAAGGCCCAGTGGGCTTGCGCTCACTTCCCGTTCTACTGCGCTAAAGGGGCAGTCAAGCGCGTCCATAAAGACCCGCCCCATGACGGTAACAACCAACACATTGCGGTCGCCCATTTGAAACAGATTGGCCCCACGCCCCGGTGCCATCGTCAAAGGCGGATAATTGGCGGCACGCAGCAAGCGCGGCTCGCGGTCAATATAGGCAATCGCCTCGCGCTGATCCCACGCATGATTGCCAAGGGTCAAACAATCTGCGCCGGCTTCAAACAATTCAGTGGCAATCGACTCGGTCAGGCCAAAGCCGCCAGCGGCATTTTCCGCATTCACGCCAACAAAATCCAAGCGCAAGCGCCGCTTTAAGTCTGGTAGCCGCTCGCAAAGCGCAACTCTGCCAGCCCGGCCTACCACATCGCCAAAAAAAGCAAGTCTCATTCTATCCCACTCTATGTTGGGATGGGGTATGCCTCAATCGGCGTGATAATCCAATCCAAGCGCTGATCATGGGGTTCAATGGGGATATGGGCGACTTCTTGGACCGCAAAGGCCACGCCGACGGCAAGCACAGGGCCGGTAGCGCGCAAGACCTCTAAGGTGCGGTCATAATGGCCTTGGCCTTGCCCCAACCGATGGCCCGCCCGGTCAAAGCCCAACAAGGGTACAAGGACGACATCTGGGCGGACTTGGGGCAGATGGGCTTTGGGCTCGATCACGCCCCACATGCTTTTCTCGAGGCTATCTGGATTATCGGGATCGCACAGATGAAAGGTCAGGCCAGCGCCCTCGCTGCCCTTTGGTGGCGTGCGCGGCAGACAGAGGCTCGCGCCTTGGGCTGCCAAAGCCCGCATCAAGGGGCGGGGGTCGATTTCGGTCCTGAAAGGGATATAGCCTGCGATCACGCGTACATTTTCGGCAGACGACAGAGGGGCGGCTTGGCCCACGAGCGCCTCGCCGGCCTCTGGCGCATCGGTATAGGCTTTGGCACGTGCCGCGACCAAGGCTGATCGAAGTTCAGATTTGACTTCAACCATCGCTGCCAAACCCATAAAAAGGCTATCAAAAGAGGAAAATGTTGGTGGATCCGCAAGGACCGTGAGAAGGTAACTCGTCCCCGTGCGACCTGGATAACCAGGTGGGTGCCAGATGACAGGAACCACGGTTCCAACCAGCGCCAGCTCCCGACGAGTGAGTTAGGTCGGCGGGACGTAGACTTCCCACGCGAACCACAGAACCACCAGATGCTTAGGTATGCCTGATGGGGCAGGCATGCAAGGGCTTAGCCCTTTACGAAGGTCTTTCCCACACAGTCCAGAAAGAATTGCTCCGCCGCCGAGGGACGAGGGAAAGCTGCAGTCGAAAGGCCCTAGCTTTTGGCCGCCAGCAAACGCTCATTCATCAAAACCATGATTTTCTCATTCGCCGCGACGATGGAGCCGGTCTCCATGAAGTCCCCACCATAAATTTCAGCGCAAACCCCGCCCGCTTCGCGGACCAGCACGACACCAGCGGCAATGTCCCACAGCTGCAGATCATGTTCCCAGAAACCATCAAACCGGCCAGCAGCAACCCAAGCCAGATCGAGCGAAGCGGCGCCAAAGCGGCGAATGCCAGCCACGCGCTGGGTGAATTGGTGCAACTCCTTGAACATTTGCGAATGGCCGGGCTTGCCTTGAAACGGAATGCCCGTTGCCAAAACGCAGTCGCCTAGGCTCTTGCGTGCCGCAACGCGCAAACGCTTGTCATTATGGAAAGCCCCGCGTCCGGTTTCAGCCCAATAGAGGTCATCGGTGATCGGGTTATAGACCACGCCAGCCACCAAGCGTCCTTCGCGTTCAAGGGCGATAGAGATGGCTAAATGCGGAATGGCGTGGACGAAATTGGTGGTGCCATCAATCGGGTCGACAATCCAGCGATTGGTCTTGTCGGTGCCTTCGACCATGCCGCGCTCTTCACCCAGAAAGCCATAGCCGGGGCGTGCCTTGCTCAGCTCTTCAAACAGGATTTTTTCGGTCTTGAGGTCGGCAGCGGTTACAAAATCGGAAGGGCCCTTTCTTGCCAGTTGCAGGTTTTCGACTTCACCAAAATCTCGGCTGATGGCTTTGCCAGCTTTGCGGGCGGCGGCGATCATCACGGTCAGAAGCGGACTGACTACGCTCATAGGGGGCTCTCTTCACGATGTTAAACAGCAGATGTTTAGGGGCTTTACCCCATCTGGGTGCAATTGGATAGGGGGCGGAGCGGTGGGAAAGCCCCTACAATACCCCTTTAAATCAGCGCCTCGATATCGCGCGCGCCATGGATAACATGCTCAATGATCAAGAAATCCTCAGCCACTCGGTAAAAAATCATGTATTGCCAAAGTGGCACCGCCCGAATTCCAGCCATTAGATCTGGCTTTGCCTCCCCACTTTCAGGAAACAGACGAAGTCGATCAATAACACTTTCAAGCTGCTCTGTGAAAAGCACATCACACCCCGGACGAACTTGCCAAAGCTGATCTTGGATAGCGCTTAGTTCTTCGATCGCCACTTCAGAAAGCTGAAAATCAAGCCGTTTCATGTGCGGCAAGATCAGCATTACGCTTCGCAATGCGACCTTTAAGGCCCTTCATGGCGGTTTCACCGTCAACTTTGGGACTATCGACACCTCTTTGAATTTCAGCCTTGAGCACTTCAAGCTGCTCAGCACGGCTAAGCGCACTCACATGCCGATTTGCTTCATGTTCTTCCAACAAACGAAGACCTGCGCGCACCACTTCACTAGCACTGGCATAGCGCGCGCTTGCCAATTGCTCTTGGATAAAGGCGTCGAAGTGGGGCCCGAGGGAATAGCTGGATGACATGTCGCGCTCCAAATACTAAGCTTTAGAGTATCAAAATTTGATAGTTTGGCAAATGGATTTCAAAAGTTTCTCGTGTCAGCTTCGCTCTCCCCCTTGGGTGAGGCGAGCAAAGTCGAAAAGAAGTGCCTCAATCATAGGCTGAAAACAAAAGGTCACCGCACGGCGTGAACAGCATATGCCTCGACTCACGACTCAATTTTTCATTCTTTTGGTTGGTTTGGTTTTGAGCGCTTTCAGCATTTTTCGAGGCTGAATTTCGGGGCACAATCTCATATTCAACATCAGCATCAACGCAGTTTCTGATATCCCAATTACCAATCTTTTGCTGGTCAAAGGGGTCACATGCGTGGATTGCTATTGCCTTAACTTGGGCGTTGGGCACATCCCGCTGAAGGGAAGTTGTGAGAGTTTCCCTGATGCGATCAACCGAAACTTTTCCCTTTGACTCACACGATGGCGGTGAGACTGGGAAATTAAAAGCCAACCAACCGATAAAAATGAGGCAGATCAAGACGAGTCCACCTATCACCATCATCACAGAGTTCACCGCTTTGACGATCATGGTTTGCGCCTAGTCAGCACCCCACCCGTCGTCGGCCTCTCCACCCCCGTCGTGCCGGGAAAACTTAAGGGCAGCCCGCGCGAGGAGCGGACGGCGAGAAGCGCAAAGCACTCGGCCTCAATCGCATCGCCGCGAAGCCCAATCGTGTCGGCATCGACCACGCTAACGCCACAGCGGGCGGCGATTTCAGCCATCAGCACCGGGTTCTTGCGCCCGCCGCCTGCCACCACCAAGCGCTTGGGCCGTGTGGGCAGAAGCCGAAGGCCAAGGTCCAGACTCGCCGCCACCAACGCTGTCAAAGTCGCGGCACCATCTTCCAGCGATAGGCCGCGCACAAGGCCTGCATCAAAGTCATAGCGGTCGAGCGACTTAGGGTATGGCGCGTCAAACCAAGGATTGTCCAATATCTCCAGCAAGCGGCCTTCATGGACGCGGCCCGACGCGGCCAAGCGGCCATCCTTATCATAGACACCCTTGCCATGGGCCTCGACCCATTCATTGAGGGGGCCATTGGCGGGGCCAGTGTCAAAGGCGGCCAGTCCATCTGCCCCGTCCCACCAGGTGATATTGGCCACTCCGCCCAGATTGAGAATGGATGTATCCCCGTCCAAGCCCGCATGGCGCAAAATGGCAGTGTGGTAGATGGGGGCAAGCGGTGCCCCCTGCCCGCCCATGGCCACATCATGACTGCGAAAATCCCAGACCGTATCGATCCCCGTCAACTCAGCGAGTATTGCCCCATCCAGCAATTGCTGCGTCCGCCCGCCACCCCCAATTTGCGGACGGTGCAGGACGGTTAGGCCATGGCCTCCAACAAAGGCAATGTCTTCCGGACGCATATTCGCCTTCTCGACAAGTTTCAGGACCGCGCCTGCATAAATACGGGTGATCAGGTCTTCGGCTTGCGCAAAGATCACGGGCTCTGGCCCCTGAAAGTCCCACGCGCGGGCTTGGGTGATGGCTTCCGCCAAAAGCGCGCGGTCGGCGTCGGAATAAGCAAACAGCTCAAACGGCCCAAACTCTGCCACGCTGACCCCATCGGTACGGATCAGCGCAGTATCGACAAAGCCATCCAGCGCCGTGCCCGTCATCAGGCCAATGGCCCAGAGGGCTGGATCTGAAACTACATGGGAGGGACTCTGCATCTTAATGGGTTCCAGCCTTTGAACTTTTGGGTCAGACCGTGCTAAACGCGCTTTTCACTTCGATGCAACCACCAAATCAGAGGATGACGGCCATGACCCATAAATCAGCGTTCGTTCAAACGCTTATGGAGCGCGGCCATTATTATCAAGCAACCGATCTGGAAGCTTTGGATGCGGCGGCACTTGAAAGTGAGCGCGGTGGGCGTGCGCTGACGGGCTATATTGGCTATGATTGTACCGCGCCCAGCCTGCATGTCGGCAGCCTGACGCAGATCATGTTGATGCGCCGCCTGCAGCAATGTGGCGGCAAACCCATTACTTTGATGGGTGGCGGCACCACGAAAGTGGGTGATCCGTCGGACAAGAATGAGGCCCGCCCCGTTCTGACCCAAGAGGTGATTGATGCCAATAAGGCCTCGATCCAGACGGTTTTCGCTAAATTCCTGACCTTTGGCGACGGCCCGCGCGATGCCATTATGGTGGACAATGCCCAATGGCTGGATGAGGTCAAATGGCTGGATATGCTGCGCGAAATTGGCAAGCATTTCACCATCAACAAGATGATTGCGCTCGACATCGTCAAGCGCCGTCTCGACCAAGAAGTGCCGATCACCTTCCTTGAATTCAACTATATGCTCCTGCAAGCCTATGACTTCTTAGAGCTGTCGCGGCGCTATGACTGCAATTTGCAAATGGGTGGCTCGGACCAGTGGGGCAATATTGTCCAAGGGGTGGAGCTGTGCCGCCGCGTGGACGAGCGCCACGTGCTGGGCGTCACCCAGCCCTTGTTGATGAATGCGGCAGGGCAAAAGATGGGCAAGACGGCCAATGGTGCCGTCTGGCTCAATGCCGACATGCTCTCGCCCTTCGACTATTGGCAATATTGGCGCAATGTCGATGATGCCGATGTTGAGCCTCTCATGAAGCGCATGACGGATTTGCCCTTGGATGAGATTGCCCGTTATGCCGCTTTGGGCGGGTCTGAAATCAATCTGGCCAAGATTGTGCTCGCTACCGAAACCACCGCCATGTTGCATGGCCGGGAAGCAGCAGAAGCGGCTCAGGCGACGGCTGCGGCGCAGTTTGGTGATCGCTTTGTTGCTGCGTCAGCCCAGTTCCGCGGAACTTCGACCTTCACTGCGACAGCAAGTACCACGCTTGAAGGAGCTTCCTTAGCCGCGACCGGTACTGTTAGCTGGCCACAGAAAACAATTTCAGAAGCCCCCGCCTCGCTCGCAGCTTTGTTTGTCGCAGCTGGCCTCGTCGATTCCAATGGCGAGGCCAAGCGCCAAGCCAAGGGCGGTGGCTTGCGGGTCAATGATGCGGTGATCCAAGACGTCACTGGCCCGATCCCCGACGCGTTGCGCGACGGCCAAGAGGTCAAACTCTCGCTCGGCAAGAAGCGGCATCTGATGGTGAAACTGGCGGGCTGAGAGATCAGCCTGCGCAGACCTTAGCCGGCTAAGCGACGGCTCTGCAGGGTGGCGGCCAATTCGTCGACCAATTGGGTGATCTTCTTCTGATCATCGCCTTCCGCCATCAAACGCACCAAAGGCTCTGTCCCCGATGTGCGCACAACCAAGCGGCCACCTGAAGCGGTCAAAGCATCCTCCGCCTTTTTGACGTGTGCCTGCATGTCTGGGTCGGCCAAGGGCGAAGAGCCGCTATAGCGGATATTCTTCAGAACCTGTGGCGATGGGGTAAACACAGCCAAAGTCTCGCTAGCCGTGCGGCCATGGGTGATCATAGAGGACAGAACGCGCAAAGCGGAAACAAGGCCGTCGCCCGTCGTGGCATAATCTAACAGCACGATATGGCCGGATTGTTCGCCGCCCAAATTACAATCATCAGCCCGCATGCGTGCCACCACATGGCGGTCACCGACACCGGTACGAATGAGTTGCGAGCCTTGGTCCGCGATATAGCGCTCTAATCCCAGATTGGACATCACGGTGGTTACCACGCCAGAACCGCGCAGGGTCTTGTCGGCGATCATGTCGTGCGCGATGGCGGCAATGATCTGGTCGCCATCGATTTCGCGACCCTTTTCATCGATAATGATAATCCGGTCGGCATCGCCGTCCAACGCAATGCCAATATCGGCGCGGCGCTCCAGCACGGTTTGCTTCAAGAGGCGCGTATCGGTGGAGCCACAGCCGGCATTGATATTGCTGCCGTTTGGATTAACGCCAATCTCGACAACTTCGGCGCCCAACTCATAAAGCGCCCAAGGGGCCGTGCGATAAGCCGCACCATTGGCGCAATCGACGACAACGCGTAGGCCCTCCAGGCTCATCCCACGTGGGAAAGCGCCCTTGGCAAATTCGACATAGCGGCCGCGGCTGTCCTCAAAGCTTTTGACCAGCCCGATTTCATGGGGGGCAGCGCGAACGATCCGGTCTGGCTCGTCCAACAGCTTTTCAATTTCCTGCTCTTGCGCGTCGCTCAGTTTAAAGCCGTCGGCACCGAATAACTTAATGCCATTATCGGCAAAGCCATTATGGGAGGCGGAAATCATCACGCCGAGGTCCGCCCGAAGCGAGCGCGTCAACAGGCCGATGGCAGGGGTGGGAATTGGCCCGAGGATCTTCACGTCCATACCAACAGCGGCAAAGCCAGCCACAAGCGCAAATTCCACCAGATAGCCGGAACGACGCGTGTCTTTGCCAATGATGACATTGTGGCGATGCTCGCCCTTTTTGAACACCGTACCAGCGGCCATACCCAAGGTCATGGCGACTTCGGCAGTCATGGGCCATTTGTTGGTTTCACCGCGAATTCCATCGGTTCCAAAATAGCGACGACCCATCGATTTCTTCCTCATCTATCAGATTTAGAGCTAAGGGGATTAGGTAAAGCAAGGGGGACCGCGTGTCACCACTGTGGTCATTTACCAAACAGAAAACTCTGGAACTCAGGCCCCAGCTGCGGGCAAAAGTTCTGCTGCCAAAGGCGCGAAATTCCAACGCCAAGCGGTTTCATCCGCCAACAGCGCACGCACAAGCGCCACATTCATTTCATGGCCCGCCCGCTCGGCCACATAGCGGCCTTTGATCGGCGCGCCAGCCAAGGCTAAATCACCGACCGCATCGAGTGCCTTATGGCGCACGAACTCATCGGCAAAGCGCAGGCCTTCTTGATTGACGATCGCGTCGCCATCTATCACGACCGCATTTTCAAGCGAGCCACCCAAGGCCAAACCCTTGGCCTGCATGGCTTCAACTTGGTGTAAGAAGCCAAAGGTGCGTGCGGCACCCAAATCATTGGCGAAGCTTTGTGGTGTGCAGTCAAATACAACCCGCTGGCGGCCAATGGCGCGCGTGGTGAATTCAACCGTGACATCCAACTCAAACCCGTCAAACGGCTCCAGCCGAGCAAGCTTATTGCCGAGACGAACTTCAACCGGCTTGAGGACTTCCAACATGCGGCGGGGCGCACCCAAGGCCCGCGTGCCAGTCATCTCAATCATTTCGATGAAGGGCTCTGAAGACCCGTCAAGGATGGGCACTTCCGGTCCATCAATTTCGACAATGGCATTATCAATGCCCATGCCAAACAGGGCAGCCATCAAATGCTCAACCGTGGCGACCGACACACCAGCCGAATTGGCCAAAGTGGTGCCCAATTCAGTTGTGGTGACTTTGTCGACCAAAGCCGCAATCCGGCGCGCAAATTCAGGCGCGTCCAAACGGACAAACACAATACCATGATCAACGCCCGCTGGCTTCAATGTGACCCGGACAGGCTTTCCCGTATGCAAGCCAACGCCCACGCAAGACGCATGGCCTGCGAGCGTATGTTGGAGGGCTGTCACAGTTTGGTATTGCACGCTTTACTGACCTTCATATCCAATTAGACACCCTGCCCTAGTGGACACATGTCTGCGCTTCCTCTTTGGCGCAGACGATGTCACCTGACAAACCAAACAATATTTCGATATGTGACAATAGAACGTGAACGCCGCCGCACATTTCTGTACGGCGGCGCTTTTCTTGGTAAACTCTTGAAAAAAGAGTGTCTTAGTTGGCTTGCTTGCGCAGGAAGGTTGGGATTTCGATCTCATCATCAAACTCATCGCCAAACAGTGGCTGGGTTTGTGTGATCGATTTTGCGCTTGGCTCTGGGCGCTCGTCCCATTGCTCTTCACGTGCAGCAGGCTTTGGGCGACCAAAAATGTTGAAGCCATTGAAGCCAGAGCTGCGCTGTTGGCGAGGCTCTTCCTGGTGTTGCGGGGCTGCAGCACGGGCCTGATAGCTCGGCTGCTCAGGGCGCTGTTGCGTGGTTGCGCCATGCACAGGCGGACGCGGTTGAGCAGCTTGATAGACTGGGCGAGCCTGTGGGGCAGCGGCAGGCGCATAGTTTGGCTGCGCTTGTGGTGCAGCTTGCTGATACTCTTGACGCGCGACAGCTGGCTCTGGTGCGGCTTGTGGCTGCTGGAACAACGGCTGCTGTACAGGCTGCGGTGCCGGTTGCTGCATCATTGGCTGAGGTGCTTGCTGATAGCTTGGCTCTTGCGCGATTGGAGCTGGTTGTGGCTCTGGCTGACGCTGCACGATGGGCTGATGCACCATAGGCTCACGGCCATTATTTACCCGCACGACCGTTGGCGCTGGCACCGCTGGCTGTTGGGCAGGCGCCGCATTGAAATAGCCCGTGGCTTGTGGACGGCCTTCGGTCATCGCAGCGGCTTCAATACCGGTAGCGACAACCGACACGCGCATCACGCCTTCCAGGGTCTCGTCAAAGGTCGAACCAACGATGATATTGGCGTCCGGATCGACTTCCTGGCGGATATGGTTCGCCGCTTCGTCCAACTCAAACAAAGTCATGTCATAGCCGCCGGTGATGTTGATCAACACCCCACGTGCGCCTTTCAGCGACATATCTTCCAACAAAGGATTGTTGATCGCTTTCGTGGCCGCTTCCAATGCACGACGCTCGCCAGAGGCTTCGCCTGTGCCCATCATCGCCTTGCCCATTTCGCCCATAACCGAGCGAACGTCGGCAAAGTCGAGATTGATCAGACCCGGCATCACCATCAAATCGGTGATCCCGCGCACGCCAGAATGCAGCACTTGGTCAGCCAATTGGAAAGCTTGGTGGAAAGTCGTTTTGTCATTGGCAACGCGGAACAAATTCTGGTTTGGAATGATGATCAGCGTGTCGACATATTTCTGAAGTTCAGCAATGCCCGCATCGGCCATGCGCATGCGGCGCGGTCCTTCGAACTGGAATGGACGGGTCACAACAGCAACCGTCAAAATGCCCTGCTCTTTTGCTGTACGTGCGATTACTGGGGCCGCCCCCGTCCCCGTGCCACCGCCCATACCAGCCGTGATAAAGACCATGTTGGCATCGGCCAAATGATCAAGAATTTCGCTCTGGCTCTCTTCAGCAGCAGCCATGCCAACTTGCGGCGTTGCCCCTGCCCCCAAGCCTTGCGTGGTGTTCAGACCGATTTGAATGCGGCGCTCTGCCTTTGAACGGGCCAAGGCCTGCGCATCGGTGTTTGCGACCACAAACTCCACACCCTGCAAGTCTGCATCAATCATGTTGTTGACGGCATTGCCGCCCGCGCCACCGACGCCGAATACGACAATCCGTGGGCTGAGTTCAGTTTGGGTGGGGACGTTAAGGCGGATAGCCATTCTAGGCTCCTCGAAGGCTTCGTGCGGGATGAGTGAAAGAATCGATGGCTGAGGATGCCCCCGACATGTTTAAGCAGGAGTTAATTTGATTCATGCAAATGATGAATCTTAAGAAAAAATTCAGCATGATTCACGCGTCTCTGAAAGGCACATGGTGCGGATGAAACCCCTGAAAAATAGACCTCATGTGCTTGTTTTCGATTCTGGTCTAGGCGGCTTATCAGTAGTTAATGCGATTGTTAACGCGCGCCTTGGGGTCGAACTTTTCCATCTGGCGGACACCGCTTTCTTCCCCTATGGCGAGAAGCCAAACACTGCCTTGATGGAGCGCGTTCCCGCCGTGATTCGAGCTGGAATTGAGGCAACATCCGCCGATTTAGTCATTGTCGCCTGCAATACGGCCAGCACTTTGGCTCTTGATACGGTGCGGTCCCAAGTTTCGATTCCGGTGGTAG
>JAJTGP010000078.1 GCA_021299265.1 Hyphomonadaceae bacterium
AACCGCGATGGAACAGCCGTACTTCCGACCTTCTTTAGCAATCCGCGCAATCGCGCGCCGGGTTGGAATAAAGCCGGCATTGGGGTCTTGCGGCACATAGCGGTGCGCTTCTTCACAGACCAACAAAACGTGCAATTGGCCTTCGCTGGCGTAGGCCACGTCAAAACATAGCCGCGCCAGAACGGACACCACGGCATTGGTCACGTCCGAGGGCAGGCCTGACAAATTCATGATGGAGACTGGCTTACCTTCAGCTGGCAACCGGAATAGCCGTGCCAGAAGTGGTGCAAAATTGTCTTCTGCGCCGCCTCGGGTGAACATAAAGCCATAACGGGGATCGTTGACCAAGGCATCCAGACGGACACGCAAGGACTTCAAATGATGGCGTTCATGGCGTGGGCTCAACAAACCAATGTTTTCATCGATCAGTTTGAACAATTCCGACATGCGGTAAGGCATCGGGCTGTCGGCGTTTAGGCCGCCAATGTCCAAAGCTTTGCGAACAAGGCCAGCGGCGGTCGCACCTGTCTTTTCATTCTGGAAGTTGGTTTTGGCTTGGGCCAAGACTTCCCGCAAAATCTCAGCCTCTTCGGGTATGGTTTTGCCGCGGAAGATCACATCTTCAAGCTCTTCAAACTTGAACAACCAGAAAGGCAATTCAAGCGTGGCCGAGTCCAACACTTGGGCGAGCGGGCCAATGGCACCGGCGAATTCATTGTGCGGGTCCAGCAAGATGACACGCAAATCAGGCTTCACGCTCAAACACTGACGAACCAAGAGGGTCAAAGAACAAGACTTACCAACCCCTGTCGTCCCAACAACCGCGAAGTGACGCGTCAAAAGGTCGTTCACGCTGATGGTGGCTGGAATATCGGCATTTTGGGACAAGCGGCCAACTTCAACCGATTTGCGGTCGCCGAGGTCATGCATGACCTCAAGGTCGCGGGCACGGATTTTGTGGGCGACAGCCCCGACTTGAGGATAGCGCGACACGCCGCGCTGAAACCGCGTACGGCCATGGGCATCTTCAGAAATCTCACCCATCAATTCGACATGAACGCTGACAGCGTTGGCGGCATTGGTGTCCCAAACCGAACTATCGGTGCTCATCTCATAAACAAGCGCAACCACGCGGACTTTACCGACAGTGATCGAGATCAAACGACCTACCGACCAAAAGTCTGACGAGGCTTCGCTCAAGTTATCGGCCATGGTAGAAATGGTCGCCCGCGCGCCGTTACAAAAAGTCACCCGACCAATCATGCGCTCGGTCGGTTGTTCCATGGCGCGACGTTCAAAGACCTTTCGTTGCGCCTCTGCATCGTCGCCGCCCAGTCCTGCAGCCACCAAACCGCTTTGCACTTGGGCAATAAGGTCCGCCGCACTTGTTGGGTTGAGCGAGCGAGCGGTCACTGATGTTGGCATTTGCGCCAGAGACGGTGGGGCTGATTGAACGCGCGGACCTACGGGAGCTGAATTAGGTGATTCTGCTGAGAGCCGGGGGTCGTGATCGAGCGCCATAATAACCTCACTTGTGCATTTCATACTAACGCGCACGAGCCTTACGCCTCCAAAGTTAATTTGGCGTATTTCTGGCCCTTGAAGTTTTATGGGTTCGTAGAAATCTCGATCAAATTGATTGTTGATTGGATCGCCAAACACGAACAAAAAAGTTTGGACAAGGTGACCCTTAGCGGGCTAAGCCTATTCAATGCGTACTCAAGAACATGTCCCCGTCCGTCTTCAGGACTATCACCCCTATCCCTTTTCGATCTCCCATACGTCGCTGGTGTTTGACCTAGACCCAGCGCGAACCATCGTGACATCGCGGCTGATCCTAGACCGCAAGCCACACGAATGGGCCAAAGGCGAAGCGCTAAAACTCGATGGTGTTGGACTGGAACTTCTATCAGTTGAGATCAATGGCCAGCCCTTGAGCGCGCAAGACTATCAGCTCGACGAGAACGGCCTGACGCTCAAGAGCGTGCCAGATTCCTTTAAGCTCGAGACCAAAGTAGCCATAAATCCTGGGGCAAATACCGCCTTGTCAGGCCTTTATATGTCCGCCGGGCGCTTTTGCACGCAATGCGAGGCAGAAGGCTTTCGCCATATAACTTTCTGGCCAGACCGACCCGATGTGATGAGCCGTTTCCACGTCCGCGTTGAAGCCCCAGAAGCGCACTTTCCATCCCTTTTGTCCAATGGCAACCGTGTCGCCATTGGACACTATGACGACGGCCGCCATTGGGCTGCCTGGGATGACCCGCACCCAAAGCCGTCTTATTTGTTTGCGTTGGTGGCTGGCGGCTTTGATACGCTGGAAGATCAATTCGTAACCCGCTCCGGCCGGCAGGTTGATTTGTGTATCTATGTCGACAAGGGGGCAGCCTCACGCGCCACCTATGCCATGGACGCGCTGAAACGATCCATGACATGGGATGAAGAGGTTTTTGGTCGCGAATATGACTTGGATATGTTCAATATCGTGGCTGTGGCAGACTTCAATTTTGGGGCAATGGAAAACAAAGGCCTCAATATCTTCAACTCCGCGCTCTTGCTGGCCGACGAGACCACCGCGACCGATGCCGATTACGAAGCCATTGAAGCCGTTGTCGCGCATGAATATTTCCATAATTGGTCTGGCAATCGCGTGACCTGTCGCGATTGGTTCCAATTGTCGTTGAAGGAGGGCTTTACTGTCTTCCGCGATCAGGAATTTTCCGCCGACCAACGCTCCCGCGCGGTTAAACGGATCAAGGATGTCAAAGCCTTACGTGCACGCCAATTCCCTGAGGATTCAGGGCCCCTCTCCCATCCGGTTCGTCCTAAGAGCTATGTAAAGATCGACAATTTCTACACCGCCACCATTTATGAAAAAGGGGCAGAGATTATCCGTGTCTTGCAAACTCTCGTCGGCCGTGATGCCTTTCTGGAAGGCGCAGATTTCTATTTTGCAGAAAATGATGGGACGGCAGCCACGATCGAAGATTGGCTGCATGCTATGCGGACCGCCACCGGCAATCAACTTCACGGGATTGAGCGCTGGTATGATCAAGCAGGCACGCCCTGTTTGGAAGCCAATTCCGACTTTGATACCGAGACCCAAAAACTGACGATCCGCTTCCAGCAATCCACCCCCGATACACCGGGCCAAACCCAAAAGTCTTGGGTACCGCTTCCCATTTCGATGGCATTTTTCGGCCCAGACGGCGCGCCTCTGCAGTTGCGATTGGCCGACACCGACGTCGTGGCCGACGATTGGTTGATCCCGATGGCGAGCTCTGGCTTGGAGCTGCAGTTTGAAGGAGCCAGCGAACGATCCATTGTTTCTTATATGCGGGGGTTTTCAGCCCCGGTTCGCTTGATTACTAATCAAAGCGCCGCCGATCTGGCGCTTTTAGCGGCCTGCGACACAGACCCCTTCGTGCGCTGGGAATCGACCCAGACGATTGCGCGCAACACGTTGCTCTCGGTGGCACAAAGTCTTTCGGCGGGCCAAGAACCCGAAGTGCCGCAAGATCTTGCCCGCGCAATCCAAGGCGCTTTGACCGATGCTGCGCGAGACCCTGCCTTTGCCGCGCTCTTGGTGCGCTTGCCAGATGTGAGTGAGTTGATGCAGCTGCAACCGCTGTGCGACCCGTCAAATTTGCTGGCAGCGCGCGGCTTTGTGCGTAACCTGTTGGCAGAGCAACTCGACGCTGAGTTAAGCGCGTGCTTTGCCAGATATGACCCAGCGCAGGCCTTTTCGGCCAGTGCGCAAGCCGCAGGTCAACGTGCCTTAATGGCCGCCTGTCTTGACCTTTTATGCGCCAGTGGAACAGACCGGGCCGCCATGCGCGCTGAAAACACTTTTTTTGCCGCGCGCAACATGACCGACATGATGAGTGCATTGGATGGTCTCTCGCAATTTGGTGGGCCGCGTTATCACGGGGCCCTAGCGGCCTTTAAGGAACGGTTTTCGGACAATGCTTTGGTGATGGACAAGTGGTTCAGGATCCAGGCCATGGCCGTTTGCGAAGACCCATTGACAACGTTTAAGAACCTTCGTTCTGACCCTGCCTTCACCTTGTTAAACCCCAATCGAGTTCGCGCATTGGGCGGGGCGTTTGCGAGCGGAAACCCGGCTGCCTTCCACCGTGCAGATGGAGCGGGTTATCAGGCCATTGCCACTCTCATTGCCGATGTCGACGGCACCAATGGGGCCCTTGCCGCTCGCTTGGGAACCGTATTTGAATCTTGTGCGCGCGTGAATGAACCCCGACAAAAACTGGCGCGGACGGCGCTATTGGCTCTATTGGACCGTAATTCCTTGTCAGCCAACACGCGTGAAATCCTGTCGAAAATCTATGACGGCCTAATCGCCTGAACAATCACCCACCACGGGACTGATCTGCCCGCCTGCTAAACTGGCGGCAAACGGCCCATCGCGCGTGGCCGCCTGCAAATTGTGAGAATGGTTCACAGGAAGCTCAGACCCAGCCCTAGACGTCACGTTAAGAACTCCTTTACCCTTTCGGCAAATGAGGGTGAGATCTCTCTGATTCGGGTAAGTAAATGGCCAAAGCGGCACCTAAAGACGACGAGATGAACGGCCAGTGGCCGGTTGCCATCACGCTTGTCTTATGCGCTCTTTTTGCTGCGGTCATCTTACTTTTAGCCAAGCGAGACTATGATCGCTTCCACCGGGATGCCACCCATGAGGCGGCAGCTGAAGCCCGCTTAATCACCACACAAATGGATGCGTCGATCCGCGAAGCACGCGCCGGCCTTGTCGCCGCGGCCGGCCTTGGCATGGCCAATGGGGCGATTGTTGCCGCAACCGCGCCCGGTCTGCAGGCCGTCGCGAGCTTTGACAGCAAAGGCGTTTTGGTCTCCCAAGGCTCTGCTTCCTCCAGCGATATTGGGGCATTGGCTGCTGCCGCTCAATTGGCCAAAGCCGATGGATGGAGCGGGGCTGTCGCTCTGGGCGGTGGTCGCTATTCGCCCGCCATTGCCGTGCGGACAGTCGATGGTGGTGCCTTGGCGGCTTTTGTCACGTTTAAAGGTC
Organism: Hyphomonadaceae bacterium; assembly: GCA_021299265.1. Taxonomy (GTDB): domain Bacteria; phylum Pseudomonadota; class Alphaproteobacteria; order Caulobacterales; family Aquidulcibacteraceae; genus Aquidulcibacter. The sequence goes on from JAJTGP010000078.1 coordinate 5,048, forward strand.
TCGACGCTCTAGGACCAGGGCGGCGCGTCGGTGTGGGAGAGCCAGGCGGCAATCTGATCTCGGTCCAGCCCGCCTTCAAGACTGTCTCTACCCAAGGGGCCTTAGCTGCCTTTGGCGTTAAATCGCCGCCCGCGGCTGGATCGGCCTTAGGTTTTTATAGCCGCGATTTAGACGGCCAGAATATCGTCCTAGGTACCGCGGTGGCGGAGAATGGCTTAACGGCCTTTGTGTCGCGCGGTCGCGGGCCTATTGAGGCGGCTTGGCTGCGCAGTGCGATTATGTTTGGCCTCTTATTCCTCGGACCCGTATTGGCGGCGGCTGGTATTTGGTTCTTGGTGCAGGGACAGTCTGAGCGCTTTGCAACTGCGCGCGTCCAGATGCGTGACGCGGAACGGCGCTTACGGGTCGCGATTGAAGGGGCCCGTTGTGGGGTTTGGGATTGGGACATTACCAATGACCGCGTCTATCTGACCCAGCGGCTTGCTCAAACTTTTGGCCTCTCCGGTGCCGGCCGATTTGATACACATGAAGTACTACAAGCTTTAAGTGCCGAAGATCAGGCACGTCTCCGTGCAGCTTTGGCGTCTGCTGCCCAGATTGGGGTGCTGGATGTCGTGGTCAAAATCACCCGTGCCGCCGGTGTAACCCATGTCCAATTGCGTGGCCGCGCAGCGGTGGACCGCCAGCGCCCCGGTGCCATTCGTGCCATTGGCGTCTCGATCGACGTCTCGGAAGAACGTAACTCTGAAGCCCGCGTTGCGGCGGCTGAACGCCGCTTGCGCGACGCCATCGATTCCATCTCCGGCCCGTTTGCGCTGTGGTCCAAGGATCGGCGCTTGATCCTGTGGAATGGAGGCTTTGCCAAGACGTTTGGTCTAGACGGCTCCATCCTGCAAGCAGGCGCTTCTTATACGGCCGTATCGGCTGCTGCTGCCAAGCGGGTGAAGTCGCAACGTCCCGACCGTTACGACGAATTGGCCCAAGAAATAGAACTCGATAATAGCGTATGGATTCAATTGGTTGAACGCGAAACCTCAGACGGCGGCTTAGTCTCCATCGGCATTGATATCTCGCCACTCAAAGAGACTGAAGAAAGCATCATGCGGTCTGAACGCCAGATGCGCTCGGTTGTGGTCGAACTGGAGCGCTCTGAGCACAAGGCCTCAGAACTGGCCGAAAAGTATCGGATCGAGCGGCAAAGGGCCGAAGAAGCGTCCAATGCCAAAAGTGGCTTCTTGGCCAATATGAGCCATGAATTGCGTACGCCGTTGAACGCCATCAATGGCTTCTCCGAGATCATGGTGCAGCAGCTTTACGGGCCCTTGGGTGACCGCCGCTACCTCACCTATGCCACCGACATTCTCAACAGCGGGAAACACTTGCTTGAACTGATTAACGACGTGCTGGACATGGCGAAAGTGGAAGCTGGCAAGTTCAAGATATATCCCAAGCCAATGGACTTGCAGGAAACGATTGAGCAAGCCATGCGCTTGGTTCGCGGCCGTGCTGATGAGAAGAATATCGCACTCGTCGACGAGCTAGATGAGGCAGGCGATGTGACTGGCGACGCACGCGCCATCAAACAGATCATGATCAACCTCTTGTCCAACGCGATTAAGTTCACGCCGCAGAATGGACGCGTTCTGGTCCAAGTAAAAAATAATTTGGACTCGGTTATCATCCGCGTGATTGACAATGGCATCGGTATCAAGGCCGAAGATTTGCCACGCCTCGCGCGTCCGTTTGAGCAGGTTGAGAATGAGCACGCGCGCTCTAATCAAGGCAGTGGTTTGGGCCTTGCCTTGTCGCGCTCATTTGCGGAGATGCATGGCGGCTCTTTGACTATCGCTTCAGAAGTCGGGGTCGGGACCATGGTGATTGTGTCCCTCCCCCGCCTGGCAATCGTCCAGCAAGAAGCAGCTTAAGAGGGCTGCTATGCCACCCGCCGCGAATGGCCAACCCAATAGGGTTCGCGCAATTCACGCCGCAGAATTTTGCCTGATGGATTGCGAGGAAGCTCGCCGATGAAGTCAACACTCTTGGGCACTTTATAGCCCGCAATGCGCGCTTTGGTCCAAGCGATAATGTCCGCAGGGTCTGCCGCTTCGCCGGGCTTCAACACGACAATGGCCTTGACTGCCTCGCCCCACTTCTTATCCGGAACGCCGACAACCGCGACATCAGCGACAGCAGGGTGACCGAAGACGGCGTTTTCAACTTCGGCCGGATAGACATTCTCTCCCCCCGTCACGATCATATCTTTCACGCGGTCATGGATGTATAGATAGCCTTCGTCATCAAAGAAGCCGGCATCACCCGTATAAAGCCAGCCATCCTTGACGGTCGCAGCCGTGGCGTCTGGACGGTTAAAATAGCCCTTCATAATGGTGGTGGAGCGCATTGCGATCTCGCCCACTTCCCCTATTGCACAGGCGCTGCCATCGTCACGGCGGCATTCGATCTCAAACCCGGGCCAAGCAATGCCGCACGAGCGCAGTTTGCCTCGCGCCGGATCATGTGCCTCTGGTGGCAGGTAGGTGCCCGCCCCTAGGCTTTCGGTCATGCCGTACAATTGGGTAAAGGAGCAACCAAAGGTCGCCTGCGCCTGCATCAGCAAATCCTCGGCAATCGGCGAAGCACCATAATACATCCGCCGCAAGGCCGAAAAATCGGTTGGTATCTTGGCATTGACCTGGATCAGAATATTGATCACGGCGGGTACCACAAAGGCATGCGCGATTTTCTCCACGGCGATCAGGCGTAGGATTTCAATGGGATCTACTTGCTCTAATACCACCGCTTTCGCGCCTTGGGCGACGCATAAGATGGCACTGTTGATCCCGGCGACATGGAACATAGGCATGGCGATCAATACCGCTTCACCCGCTTCATATTTGGCCCATTCCGCACCAATGCCGAACTCAAAGAAGGCCATATAATTCTGGTTGGTGATTTGAACGCCCTTGGGCAAGCCCGTCGTACCAGATGTGTAAAGCTGGATCACATCATCATCGGGCAAGCATGGCAGACCGGGATCTTCGGCGGACGCTGCCTCATACCAATCCTGATAGCTGGTCCAACCGCCATGACCGCCATCCAGTGCTAAAGACACTGGCTTATTGCTCGCGTGATCGAGGGCCGCTGCGGCCACCTCATAGAAATGACTGCCAACCAAAAAGACTTTGGCCTGACTGTCATCGAGCACATAGGCCACTTCGGGCGGAGCCAAGCGCGCATTGACGCCGACTAGTGTTGCGCGGGCCTTCACGCAGCCAAAGAAGAGAGCGATGTAATGGTCTGAATTTGCTCCATAAACAGCTACACGATCATCGGGCTTCACGCCTAGCTTGATCAGCGCATTGGCAATTTGGTTGGCGATAACGTCCAAGCGCCCAAATGTCGTGGTGCGATCCTTGAACGAGATGGCGATGGCATCTGGACGAGTTGCCGCCTGCACGCGCGTGATATCGGCAACCGATTTTGTGGCCTCAAAGTCAAACATATTTCCCCCTCACGCAGGTTTAATACCGCGCATTTTTTATGGAACCTGTTTTGATGTAACGCGGGCGACTGCATTTGTCGCGTCGCAATTTAGTGAAGGACTGGTCGAATGCATTTGGCTCGTTAAAAGGAAGCCAACGCCTGCGCGAGTCGCTTGTTTAAGGATATTCTCATGGCCGATGCCGATAGTCTGATCTTACACCATTTCAACGCCTCGCCCTTTTCTGAGAAGATCCGTTTGGTGATGGGCCTCAAAGGGTTGAATTGGGTGTCGGTTATGATCCCGTCCATTATGCCTAAGCCTGACCTAACGCCCTTAACCGGGGGCTATCGCCGCACCCCCGTGCTTCAGATCGGGGCCGACATTTATTGTGACACGCAATTGATCCTACGCGAGATTGAGCGCCGTCACCCTAGCCCAACCCTTTACCCCAACGGAGAAGCCGGGCTTTCCTGGATGATCGCCATGTGGGCTGATCGCGCCTTCTTTCAAGCCAGCGTACCCATCATTTTTGGTGCAGAGGGCTTTAATGTCCCTGAGGCCTTCAAGCGTGACCGCGAACAATTGTCGGGCAGACCCTTTGACACTGAGCAGATGCGCGCCGCTTCCCCGATGATGCGCGATCAATGGCGCGGCCATGTCGCTTGGGTTGAAGAGGCCCTAGAAGCATCCAAAGGCGACTGGCTGTTTGGTGACAAGCCGGGCTTGGGCGACATCTCCGCCTATATGAACTTTTGGTTCCTGCGCAACGCCTACCGTCCGGGCTATGATAGCTTGATGGCCCCATTTGAAACCGCACGCGATTGGGTCGAGCGGGTCGATGACATTGGCCATGGCACCGTGGAGACCATGACATCACAAGAAGCCGTTGCGCTGGCCGGAGAAAGCACGCCGATTGCACGCACGGGCGTGGATGAGCAAGAACCCCAAGGTCTGCGAGAAGGTGATTTCGTCTCCGTCTCACCAGACGATTACGGGCGGGACCCAGTCACGGGCAAGCTGGTCTTTTCAGACGCTAGCGAGATTGCACTCGAGCGCGACGTGCCAGGTCTTGGCACCATGGTCGTGCATTTTCCGCGCGTAGGCTATACTGCGCGTCGTAGCTAAGGCATCGCGCGCTTCGGGCGGCTCAGTCGAACAGGGCGTCAATATCGTCCTGGGCGCCGCCTGCGGCACCGCCATGTACCATACCGTCCAGCATCATGATGGAGGCCTGCAGCGCCATCGTTGTCTCGGCTACAAAGTCATCTAAAGGCGCACTTTGCTGGATCAGCCCTTCAGCCTGCTTGATGGCCAGTTGCAGAAGCTCACAAGTCTCTTGGCTCAGAGCGTCAAACGGGCCCTTAATCGAAGGGTCAGCGTTCTGATAAGCCAGAATCGCCAAGTCCTTGGCCTGAAAGCCAGAGCGCGCAAAGTGCTGCTCATAGGTCAACGGTTCCCAATTGCGCAGTTCTTCAATCATGTCGGGCATATCGCTCAACAGACCAAACAGCATCACCGCTTCATTGAATACATTCAAATAATCGGTTGCGAGGCCTGTCGCCGGCATAATGTTGGCCTCAGTCAGGACATCAGGGTCCCACCAAGCAAGCTCTACCACCACTGCACTATCGTCATGAACATCAAACATGCGCCTATTTTAACGCAACATTTGTCAATATTTTCTTTTCAAGCCATCAATATCTGACCTGCCCAAGCTGAAATGCTTCGTAAATCTCAGTGGTGAGTGGTTCATAGACACGCGTCGCTGGATTCATCCATACCATGGGATCGGCAATTTGGGCAGGGTCAAAACCGGCTTTGACCAAATCCACTTTACGATATTTGAAAGTCCCCGTTACCTCCATTTCGGTTTGGAAGCGCAAGAAGAGCGGCACAGCATAGCTGGGCAATTCCGCGCGAACATGGGCCGAAAGCGCAACCATATCCAGCGGCTTCGGTGCAATAATCACGGCCATCCCAGCGCGACCATCGGCATGGGGCACGTCCACGCCGTAAACATTGGCTTGCTCAATACCCGGGAAGATACAGAGGGCCTCGCCCACTTCATTGGTCGAGACATTCTCGGATTTCCAACGATAGGTGTCACCAATGCGGTCAACGAAATAATAATATCCGTGTTTATCTTGCTTCAAAAGATCGCCGGTTCGGAACCACAAATCGCCTTTTTCAAAGACGTCGCGCAACAGCTTCTTTTCTGAAGCGGCCTTATCGTTCGCATAGCCGTCAAAGCGGGCACGTACATTGGTTGTGTCAATCTTTCCAATCGCCTCGCCCACTTCATCGAAGGCGCATTTTTCGCACAGGCCTTCTTCGTTGCGGATTGGCTTTTCTTCTTCGATATCAAAGCGCACCAGTTCTACGTTGAAGCGCTTCTTCAGATAGCCTGGAATTCGGCCAACCGCACCCAACTTGCCCTCGACATTGATGAAGCTGACATTGCCTTCGGTTGAGCCGTAGAACTCACAAATCAACGGGATTTTGAAGCGCTCCTCCGCCCGGGCCCAAACGTCTGGGCGAAGACCATTGCCAAAGCAGGATTTAAGCTTGTGCGTCTGCTCTTTCGGATGCGGCGGCACGCTAACCAAATAGCGGAACAATTCACCAATATAGGCAAAGACCGTGCATTCGTTGTCGACAATATCGTCCCAGAACTGAGTGGCCGAAAACTTGCGGCGCAACACCAAGGTTGCCCCCGTATTCAGAACAAGACCCACACCGCAAATCCCGCCCGTGCCGTGATACAGCGGCAGCGGACAGTAGACCCGGTCGCCTGGCCCTGTTTTGGTGGCAGCAATGAAGGAACGGCTCATGCCTTGGGTCCGTAAATGCGACAAGGTGGCGGCTTTCGGATTGCCCGTCGTGCCAGACGTATAAACATAGAGGCAGGGGTCTTTGGCGGTCAGCATTTCGCGATAAGCGCGCGAAGGCCGCTTATTGCTCTGCGCGTTTAAGGCGCGGTCCAAGTCATTGGCATTGGGGATCAGGCCGCCAGCAGCCCAAACTGACACGTCTGTTAGCTGACCATCAATCGTGCTCCAAAGATCGGCCTGCTCCGCGCCGACGATTGCTGCTTTAGACTTGGCGATGGTCACGCAATGGAGAAGCGAGGGACCTTGCAGATTGTGATTAATCAAGGCGACAATCACGCCAACCTTGGTAAGCCCGTACCAAGCGGCCAAATAGTCCGGCCGATTCTGCATGAAGAGCGACACGACATCGCCCGCCTTCAGACCAATCGACACCGCCCAATGTGCATAAAGGTTCGCGCGCCCGTCAAATTGGCCATAGGTCCAGGTTTTACCCTCAAACATGATAGCGGGCTTGGAATTAAATTGGTCGCAAATCGCTTCCCAATTATCCGGCAACAAGACTTGGCTGTCCGGGCTTAAGTCTTTCATCCAATTATTGGTGCGACTTAAGGCCGAAAAAAATGTAACCTCGCGCTTGATGCTGTCGAATAGGCCCATGGAGTGCGTTTCCTCTTTTCCCCTTTATGGACTGACTTGAGCTTGCTTCAAGCGGCTTAGCTGACATGAAGAGCGGTTTTCGCAATAAGTTGAACGCACTGATACACAAATGCATCAGGCGTTGCGTCATGGACGAACGGGCCAGTCTTTTTGGTGATAGGCGCTGTCCCAAAATAGCCACTCATGTTGAGCGCACCGCAGGTAAGCGGCCTGCATGCGTGTGCGCTCTGCCGGACCTGCGGCTTCGGCGGCTGCATTGACGATAGCCTTC
>JAJTGP010000074.1 GCA_021299265.1 Hyphomonadaceae bacterium
AGTCCGTGCGCATTTGAAACGATGTGGACCTTGGTCGTAAAGCCACCTTTTGAACGGCCAAAACCTTCTTTTTGAGTCCCCCTTTAGCGCCGGCTGCAAGATGATGCGCCCGGATGACTGTGCTATCGATCATATGAACTTCGCCGGGTGAAACCCCACTTTCATTCAAGGTTTCAAGCACCATCTCCCAAAGGCCTGCCAGTGTCCAGCGCCGAAATTGTCGGTAAACACTCGACCACTTGCCGAATTCCTCCGGTAAATCGCGCCACGCAGACCCCGTCCGCGCGATCCAGAATATACCATCCAAAATGAGCCTATGATCAGATGCAGGCCGACCACCCCGTCCCCGAATGCCAACCAAAAACGGCTCAAAGAACATCCATTCTCCATCTTCCATCAACAACCGCGCCAAGATAACCTCCCCAAAAGCTACCTTGAATCAGAATTCAAATGATTTGGGAATCCAGTTTGTCAACAAGCCCTAGTTTTTGGTCGCCAGCCACCAACTGCCAAAGCTGAGGCTGAGGACTAAGGTCAACATCACGGCCTGTTGGCTTAGGCCGTACATCGCCGCGCTGGCCAAGACGGCTGTTTCGATCTCGCGCAGGCCAGCGGGAGCCAGAAACGCGATCAGGCTGAAGAAGATAACCGCCAAAGTGATCCGAGCGGCTTCGCGCCAAATCTGTTTGCGCGCGATGTCAGCTTGAACTTCCCGCAAGACGCCCGCCACAAAGGCTTCGTCATTGGCCGATTCCTCTAAGCTTGAGGCTTCGAAAAACAAGGATTTGAGAGCAAGATCGTCTTGGTTCATGGCTGTTTGCTTTCTGACAGATCGATTTTGGCCGTAGGGGTCGCAGGGCGCAAGTCCCGCATGACTTCGATGGCGCGGTCTCGGCCGCGCTGGGCATGGCTTTTTACGGTTCCAAGCGGCATGGACAGGGCTTGGGCAGCTTCTGCATGGGAAAGCCCCGCCCCAAAACACAGCGCCACGACAAGGCGCTGATCGGGCGAGAGGGCTTGGAGCACTTTGTCGAGGTCGAGTTTGGCGGCGAGACCTGTTTCTTGACTGGCGACTTGGTCTTGATCTGCCAGCCAGTCCGTGTCGCGCCTTTGCGCGCGGGCGTGGCCGCGACGTTGGTCATGGGCGGCGTTTACCGCGATGGAAAACAACCAACCGCGGAAACTGCCCCCGGCTTGGTCGGCACCGCGCCAGCGCGACAAGTTTTTCCAAGCCTTCAAAAAAGTCTCCTGTGCCAGATCATCTGCCAAGCTGGGCTCAGAGACCATCCGGCACAGGAAGCCACGAACGGCGGATTGATGACGGCGCACCAGCTGATCAAACGCGTTGGAGGAACCCGTGCGGGCGCGCTTGACCAAGGCTTCATCAACATCGCTAACAAGCGTTTGACTGGTGTGCACGATCATAACCTCAGTTCGCGTTTCTCCACGTCCTATTGCGGGTCAGACGCGGGAGCAGGGCGACGCAAGCGCCAGCTTAAGAGCTGACCCGCGCCCGTAAAGGCCAAAACAACGCCAATCAGAATCAAGACCGTCCCAAAGCCATCCTCAAAGCCATTCAATTGGCTAATCCCGCCAGCGGCGCAGAAGCCTAGGCCCATCATCAGGCTTATCACGCCCGCGCGCAGATCCATTTCAGGCGAATTGGGCGCTTTGACCATCAGCTTCAGCGTGGTTTCATCCAGCTTTTGGCCAGAGGCGATGACTTGGCGCAGGGTCTCCTGCTGGCCTTCGCGAACTTTGGCATTCCAGTACAGGGTCGCGAGAACCCCGACCGTGATGCAGAAGAACAGCATGAAGGGGACGAGTTCACCAGCATTTTCCATTTTCTTTTCCTTTTCTCATGTGCGGCGACGGCAAAGACTTATGACGCCGCCGCATCTGAACTTGGATGCAGCCTAGCTGCATTCAGACTGCTGACAAACCCCTGGCGGATGCTGGGGGTTTGTGATTCATAGGGTTATGTTGAGACATCCTGAACCTGAACAGACCGCCCTTGAGATGGTTAGACTTGAGGAGTTGGTTCCCAAGGATCATTTGCTTCGCAAGATTGAGGCGGTGATCGATTTTTCGTTTATTCATGAGCGTGTGGCTGGGCTTTATTGTGCCGACAATGGTCGCCCGCCGCTTGATCCGACTTTGATGTTCAAAGCGTTGTTCATTGGCTATTTGTTTGGCATTCGCTCTGAACGTCAGCTGGTACGTGAGATTGAGGTCAATGTCGCCTACCGCTGGTTTTTGCGATTGAAACTGACCGATGGCGTTTTTGATGCCTCGACGCTCAGCCAGAATAGACGGCGACGCTTTAATGATACCTCGGTTGCCCAAGACATTTTCGACGCAATTGTCGAACAGGCGATGGTCTATGGTTTGGTGGAAGGCAAGGTGCTTTACACCGACAGCACGCATTTGAAGGCCAATGCCAATAAAAACAAATACACCAAGGAAATGATCATCAAGTCGCGCTCTGACTATTGGGATGCACTGGATGAAGCCATCGATAGTGAACGAGAGGCTCATGGCCAGAAGCCAATGAAGCCAAAAGCGCGTGAAGCTGAGATCAAGGAAAGCAAAGTCTCGCGCACCGATCCTGACAGTGGTTATATGGTGCGCGACGCCAAGCCCAAAGGCTTTTTCTATCTCGACCACCGCACGGTTGATGGTCGCTGCAACATCATTACAGACACTTATGCCACACCAGCCAACGTCCATGACAGCATCCCCTATCTTGGGCGCTTGGACCGTCAGCGCGAGCGCTTTGGTTTTGAAACCCAGTTCGTCGGTCTCGATGCAGGCTATGCCACAGCAGGTATCGCCAAAGGGTTAGAGGATCGAGGGATTACGGGCGTCACGGGCTATCGTCGTCCAACCCCACCCCGTGAGGGAATGATGGGACCAAAGGCCTTTGCTTACGATTCACAAGCCGATGGCTATCGCTGTCCTCAAGGTCAATTGCTGCCCTATGCCACAACCGACCGCACAGGCTATCGCCAGTACAAGAGCGACCCCAAAATCTGCAAGACATGCCCGCTACTGGCAAGCTGCACTTCAAATCCCAAAGCCCAACGCACCGTGACCCGCCATGTCTGGCAGGAAGCACGCGACCGCAACGACGCACAGCGCCTCACCCCTCACGGCAAGGCCATCTACAAACGACGAAAGGAAACCGTCGAGCGCTCCTTCGCTGACGCCAAGCAACTCCACGGACACCGATATGCCAGGTTCCGAAGTCTCATACGCGTCAAATGCCAATGTCTCTTCGCCGCAACCGCCCAAAACATCAAGAAAATCGCCCTCATCATGGCTCAAAAACCCAACTTAAGGCCCGCCTAAACCAAATATCCCCTCCTTGCCAACGCCACTCTCTTCAAACACTCAACACATAAAACAAAACCCCGCCAAAATGACGGGGTTTGTCAGCAGTCTG
>JAJTGP010000035.1 GCA_021299265.1 Hyphomonadaceae bacterium
GGTGATTGGCGAGAACAAGCCTTTCATGATGATCTTGGGCGGATTGGGCGTTCTGATGGCGGGCGGCATTATTGGCGCAACCCTGCACATTATCGTGATGGAGAAGTATTTCGATGCGCGGAAGTTATTTCCAATCATTCTAGGCTCTGAGAGCATCGCGGGCATCCTCTCAATCCCGCTTTGGCTGTGGTTAGCTAAGCGCGTTGGCAAGCATCGCGCCATGGCCATCGGCGTGATGTGGATGGCGGTTTGGAGCGCACCAATCCCGTTATTGAAGCCGGATGACGACACGCTCTATGCGGCATGTATCGTCATCCGAGGCTTTGGTGGTGGTGCTTTGGCAGTTCTCATCGGCGCTATGGTTGCGGATGTGGTTGACATTGATACGCTCAAGACCGGCCAAGCACGCAACGGGCTCTATTTTGCGATGGTGGGTATGCTGGGAAAAATCGGGATTGCGTTCGGTGCCCTAGTTGGCACGACCTTACCAACATTGTTCGGCTTTCAAACTGCCAATGCGGTGAATAGTCCAGAGGCGCTGTTCGCGCTCTTGGTGACCTATGCTTGGGTGCCGATGGTCATTATGGGTCTGGCAGCCCCATTCTTCTGGTTCTACCCGCTGACAGAGCAAGAACAGAAACGTTTGCGCTCTGAGATTGAACGCAAGCTGCAAACAAAGGCGGAGGCATAATCGCCATGCCCGTCACGCAATCGCCCTCGATTCTGGCCTTTGGTGCCCATCCAGACGATGTGGAGATTTATTGCCTTGGCCTATTGCTACGCCTGAAATCTTTGGGCTGGCGGGTTGGCTGGGTCGTGGCGACAGCTGGGCAGGCTGGCCTTTCGCCAGCAGGAGAGCCCGATGAACGCTTAGCTGAAATGAGATTGGCTGGCGAGAGCGTCGGGATAACACCCACGTGTCTCTCGTTGAACGATGGAGAATTGACCGACACGCCCTTTTCCCAAGCTGCCGTGCGGGCGGCGATGGCTTCATTTACACCCGATCTCGTGATCACCCATCACCCGGACGACTACCATCCCGATCACCGCGCCTTGAGCCAACTCGTTCGACAGGCCTGCGGGCTTAAGTCAGGCTTGGTGTATGCAGATACGATGCTTGGTCTGGGTTGTTGTCCTGATTTTTCAATTGATATTAGCGACTTTGCCGTTGCCAAACATCAAGCCCTGCGCCTGCATGCCTCTCAAAAGCCCGACCTTTTTTTGGACAATCTTGTCGTCTGGGAAAAATTTCGCGCCATTCAAACGTTTCAAAAGAACATCTCGCGGGCGGAAGCCTATTGCTTCCCCGATCCTTATCACAGGGGAAAGGTTCAACGACTGCTTGACGCGGTGATCATCCGATGACCAATTTTGAGCATGTCCCTATCCACATTCAAACCTCAGTTTTCGCTTTGATCAAAATCAAACTAAATGACTTAAAGGACAGACTTGGCGATCGGCTGATCGCTCTGGGTCCGCGCAAGGGAACACGACTTTATGCCCAATTCTAAATCAAACGAGTTGTCCGTGGTCCCCCGCATCGAGCCTGGCTTATCAAAGTCAGAGCAGACCCGCCGGACGCGCGCGCTGATTATCGAGACGGGTATTCGCTGCCTAGCGGCTTATGGGTTTACCCAAACCAGCATGCACCTCATCTCCAAAGAGGCCGGCATTTCGCGTGGGCCGATGAACTATCACTTTGCCGACAAAAATGACCTGATGGGGGCCATTGCGGAGGCTTTGCCCTTGGGAGCTGGTCAAGATGTGCTCGCAAGATTGCGCGCTGTAACTGGCGTTGATGCAAGGCTTGCTGCGATAATTGATCTAGCAATTGAACAACATCGCGGCATGCATCATTTCGCAGCAATCGAGCTATTGGTTGCCGCACGCCAAGATCCCGCCTTAGCCCATGCGATCGGCCCGCATTTCGACGTGGCAGAGAATCAGCTCGATCAATGGTTCTGCGATTACATGGCCGAGCTAAACTGGGCTCGTGACACCTTGATTTCGTTTCGCACAGTGATGGTCGCAGCCCTGCGAGGCTTGGCATTGGACCATGTTTTACAGGCGGATAGCGACGCGCATAAGGCTGCGCTTTCGATGTTTAGGCGTATATTTCTGAGCCACATTACTCAGGCCGAGAACCAAAATGACTAAAAGGATCCTCGCCTATGGGGATTCCAATACTTGGGGCTTTTTGTCCGTTGATGACCGCGCGCCACAGCTTGAGCGATTGCCTTTTGAGGATCGTTGGACAGGCCAGGCGCAGGCGAGATTGGGGTGCGGCTTTGTCATTCTAGAAGATGCCCTGCCCGGTCGCACACTTGATCGAGACCGACCGGATATGGCGGGATCAAATTCCTTGGAGCCTGCCACATGGAATGGGCTCAAGGAACTTCCCGTTACCTTGATCCGCAATGTCCCCATTGATCTCGTTATCGTCGGACTTGGAACCAATGACCTATTACAGGATCCAGAGTTAGAGATTGGCACCTATTTGGATCGAGTTAACTCAGTGGTCAAACAGATCCGCTCATTTCAATTACCCCTGCCTCTAAAGGGAATGCCGCAGTCACTGAGCGTTCTTGTGATGGCACCGCCCGGCTTTGGCGGTGCTGTGGAATCGCCGACTATTGAGCGGGCTGAAGCCCAGCGCGCGATGATTCTGCCAGAACTGATCAAACATGCTAGTGACCAGTCCTATCATCTGGTCAATGCAGCTCAAGCAGTGCCAACCCTTGCTGGAGATGGGGTGCATTTGGATCGACAAGCGCACCAACGCCTTGGCCTACACATGGCTGGTGCTATTGAAGCAATCTACTCAACCACAGGACATGCAGAATGAACCGCTTATTGAACGTATCAAGGCGAAAGAGCATGATTTTGTTGGGGGCTGCCCTTACCTCAACGACCGCCCGAGCGGCTCCTGTCAGAAGGTTTCGTATCTTGGCTTTCGGGGCTTCCAACACGTGGGGATTCCAGCCCGTTGACCCCAAAGAAAGGATCTTGCGTCGCCTTCCGTTTTCACGGCGTTGGACTGGCGTCGCCCAAAGCGCTCTAGGCCCGGGCTACGAGATCGTTGAGGATGCCTTGTCCGGCAGAACCGCTGGCATTGATCGCCCGAGTGCTGTTGGTTCCCAGTTATCTGGCTCTGCCTATAACGGCCTCACGGAACTGCCTGAGGCTTTGGCTCGCAACGTTCCTCTTGATCTCGTGGTGCTGCAACTTGGCACCAACGATCTGATGTCATACCGACATGCGTTGAGTGTGACTCAGGTGGGGGATTCCCAAAGTCGTGGAAGTGTGAATCAATGGCGTCCTTGATTTGGAGGGCGTGGCTATGGGATCAGCGATTGGCTTGCGGGATGATTTTGACGGAGCGGCATTGA
>JAJTGP010000233.1 GCA_021299265.1 Hyphomonadaceae bacterium
CGAACCTTGCATCGTGTGCGGTAGAGCGGAACGGACGGTTGTTGGCACTGTCGGGCGGGGATTGAAACCGCTTACCACAGTTCTTTGTGATGGGTGCGGCCTGGTTAGTCATGATCCACTGCCCACGCGTGCTGAACTCGATGTTTTTTATGCTTCGGACTACCGCAAGAACTACAAGGGGGTCCTAAAGCCGAAGGCTAAGCATTCGTTGCGTGCCCAACGCAGTGCCGCCCTCCGCGCCGTGCGACTCAAAGGCCTGATCCAGCCCGGTAGTCGGGTTCTCGATATTGGGGCATCATCGGGTGAATTTGTTTATATGATGGGTAAACTTGGCTTCAACGCAAGCGGGGTTGAACCCAATGACGGCTACCGGCAGTTCGGAACGATGACCTATGGAATTGAGGTCACAAATCAGAGATTAGAACCCGAAGCTTTTGGAAGCGGCATTTTTGACCTGATCACCTTAAATCATGTTTTCGAACATTTGGCTGACCCGCTGGATGCGTTGACTTGCTTTAAGCACTGGTTGGCCCCGGATGGGCTGTTGTTCATTGAAGTGCCGAACATCGAAGGTGTTCAGAAGCAACGAGGCAACCTCTTTCATTATGCTCATGTCTGGAATTTTTCTCCATCCACGCTAAGGGGGGCTCTATCTATTGCAGGATTTGAGCCCATCAACAGCCCACATTGTAATGGGACGTCTTTAGTATTTAGGGCGAGCTTCGAGCCTGCCCCAGCGGCGATTGAAAACGGCCAGGATCATGCAGCCCTATTGCGTCGGCAACTGCTCGAAGAACAATCCCCAATGTCTTATTTTGCCTCTGGTGCCCCAGTGCGGCGTCGTTGGCAGCGGCTCTTGAGAAACCTCGATGAGATGACAACGACGCGGCGTTTCAACAACCTGAAAGCCATGGCGAACGCGGCACTGATAGACGCTCAACAGAACCACCGCCGTTCGCTCGGCACGCCAAAAGCCCATGTCCAACACCCATCTCATCAACAAACTCTCACAAGCTAGTGAGGTCACGACTTTGTCGGTTGCACACGTCGGGGGGTGACCCCATGTTGTGATTGTGTGGACCGGGCCCCTCTGGCAACCTATATCTGGGTTGTGATGTCGGCCACACCGGAGTCCTTAGTAAGGCGCGGTGGCAGGGTCCCTTTTTATTCCCTCCGTTCGCGTCCCTTGGGCTCTGCCATGCATAAGCATAGAGGAGCATGACATGAAACTTGGACGTATCGAAGCCCTGAAAAGCCATCACTCAAGGCTTGAGATTGAGTTGGCGACCTTGGCCAAGCGCCCCTTTCCAGAGCCAGAGCTGATAACGCGGCTCAAACGACAAAAACTGTTGGTGAAAGACCAATTAGTTGCCGCTGGTGTTATGTCGCCACGCCCTGAACGGGCCTTGGTACACGGCCATTAGAATCCTCGAGAAAGGGTAAGCGCACCCGCCCCAACCGCTTACCTGGGGAGAATATAGATCAGAACGGATCTTCCTATTCTCCTGCCCGGCCCTTGCGCACCGCTCTCCCCCCCGACTGTGCGCAAGGGCCATTTGTTTTTGTGGCTTCGCCTTTGACGATAATTGGAAGATGTCGTGTACCAACCCGCAATTGATCAGCTTTGCGTATCTGATAAGCCAGTCCTGCACGTGAACGTGAACACATATGTTCATGCTATCGGTGCAAGCGCAGGCGTCACCAGTGTTCCGTTTGCAATCTTGGTCAATCGATCCGCTGGCAGCTTCCGCCTGTTTGGATTGGCGCGCCTTAAGGCCGCGATGCGTCGAGCAGGACTTTCACAAGAGGTGCCGCTAGTCTTGTGCACGGGAAGTGAGCTTCATGATCGCGCATTGGAACTTGTCCACCAAGGCGCTCAGACGCTTGGTATCTTAGGCGGTGATGGCTCAGCCCGCACAGTCGCTTTAGCCTTGCGTGGCTTGGATGTGCCAATTCTGCCTTTGCCGGGCGGCACATTGAATCGCCTCTGCCACCGAGTTCACGGCCATGCCGACCTCGGCCGAACTCTGCGAGACTTGGGTAACGCCAAGCCAGTCTGGCTGTCGGGAGGCCTCGCAAACGAACACGTCTTCTTGGTTGCTTCAGGTTTTGGTCCGTGGATGGGCTTCCACACCATGCGCGAGACGTTGCGCAGGTATGGCTTCTGGGCCGGTCTGTGTGCTTTAAAGACACTGCGACATGACTTGTTTGCTGGCAGGCTTAGCCTGAGTGCCAATCGCCAAGCTTGTGACGTTGTGATTGCAGCGCCTGGTCAGGTGGATGAGGCATTTGGCCTTGGCACAAAGGAAATTGACTTTCCCGAGACGCGACTTGAAACCGCGCAAGCACGGTTCAGTGGTCTTGGGAACGTGATGTGGCTGGCTTTGGCGGTTCTATTCAGACGCTGGCGCAATCTATCTTTTGCAAAGACCCAGATATCAGACCGCATGAGCGTCAGTTGTGGCGGCGATGAGATCATTGGCCTTGTTGACGGCGAGAAGTATCAATTCGGCGATCACTTGGTTTTACGGGCTCTGCCGCGGGCTGCATTGGTGCTCTCTACAAAGCGTTCGCAAGAATGATACAGCTCGCGCCGTCGGAGTTTTAGAGCGCTTCATGACCACTCTTGTTCACATCAGCGATGTGCATTTTGGCGATGCGGATTCAGCCAAGCTGGACGCCGCTTTGAGGGCTATTGAGGCAATAGAGCCAGATTGTGTCTTGGTGACAGGCGACTTGACCCAAGAGGGCAAGCTTAGTGAATTTGCCCAAGCCGACACGTGGTTCAAAAAGGTCAAGGCACCTGTTGTCAGCTGTCCAGGCAATCATGACACGCCAATGTTCAACCTAGCACTGCGCCTCGTCGATCCTTTTGGTCGGTACAATCGATTAGGACTTCGAACCTCGTGGCAGTCCAGCGATAACTCAATCCATGTTGAAGCAGCCAATAGTGCGAGGGGATTGCAATGGCGAATGGATTGGTCGCAAGGCGTTTATGACCAGTCAAGCGTCATAGACGCCTTGGACAGATTGGGCCGCTCCCGTGCTCAACATAAAGTTCTCGCTTTGCACCACCCACCCCAAACCCCCGAGGGCGGGTCGGTGACGAGCGTGCCTTTAGGCCTCAATCGATTTGTAAAGCACCTCACACGAAACCCACCAGACCTACTTTTGTGTGGTCATGTGCATGCGGCATTTGATTTTCCCGCCTCTGTGCTCGCGGGCGTTAGGGTCATGACGGTGCCGTCTTTGGCTTCCTCGCGGGAGCGCGGCTTTGGTTCAGGCTTTGGTGTACTTCGTGTAGGTGTCGGTCATCCGATTATCTCGCGCGATCTTTGGCGCTATCAAGAAGGGTCGTTCAAAGAAGTCATGGAGATGTCAAAAGGCACCGCTCACATCGCGGGCTGAGACGAGGGCGCGGCCTTTGGCTAAAGTCTTGCCGTGTTCATTTTGAACTAGCGTGCTTAAATCAACTAAGGCCTTCTCTTGCCTAAGACGCGTAACCGCAATCTGCGTGCGAACGCGCTGCCCAGGCTTCAGCGTGCCGAGCCAAGCTGTCTCCTGTTTGAGATAGTTGGTGCCTTGTCCCGGCAAGTTCATTCCCAACAAAGTCGAAATCAGACCCAACATATAGGCTTGACTGGCGAAGGTCAGGGCAGTTTCTGTTGCCAACGTGGTTTCACCCGCTCGAGCTTGTAAGTCCTGCATACCTTCGGCAGCATTTGCTTCAAATACGGTTTCGCTCGCGCTGATCATGCCGACTTTGAGTGGCACCATGGCCGCGCTACTTGCCGCTATAGCTTCTTCAATAGGTACGGCAGCGTTAATCAAAAGCCGACACACGACGAGGCCATCCTCCAGGCGCGCAAGTTGCCAGGCCTCGCCATCACGGATCACTTCCAAACCCTCACCGGCAAAGGCTGGGGCCGGAAACATTGCTGATGTTGATTTTGGCGTTTCAGAAAGTCCTGCGGCCCGGACGAGCCAAGATGTCAGCATTGCTCCATGCGCGACAGTCCGCCCAAAGCCGCTGTTTGCAGCAAAGTCTGGATCAACATGAATTGGATTGGCATCGCCGGACAGCTTTGCAAATAGGTCGAGGTCGCTTTGGGTGGGTGTTAGGATCATGGTCTTAGGATCAAGTGCTTTTGGATCTTGCCAGCTGGTGTGCGGGGAAATTCATCAACCAAGGTGATGTATTTGGGCGCCTTAAAGGCCGCCAGTCGGGCGCGACACCAAGCTTGCAAGTCACTTGCTTCGGGCGCGTTTTGATCCGGACGCAGTAAAATGAAAGCATGCCCAACTTCGCCCCAGCGTGCGTCTGTGACACCCACAACGGCTGCCTCCAAAACTGCAGGATGGAGCGCCAGCACATTTTCTACTTCGGCAGGATAGACGTTTTCTGCACCTGAGATGAACATCTCCTTTAGGCGACCCACAATATAGTAGCACCCGTCGTCATCCCTGCGCGCAAGGTCACCAGTTTTAAGCCAGCCACTTGGCGTAATGGCACCGGCCGTTGCTTCAGGATCGCCCCAATAGCCTGGCGTGATCCCAGGCCCACTTAGCCAAAGTTCACCTGTCTCACCTGTCGCCACATCATTACCGTCTGCGTCTATAAGGCGGGCCTCACACAGGATTTGCGGTTTGCCGACCGAGCCAATCTTTTGGCTTGCGGTCTCTGGGTCAGCCAAAAAGACCGTCGGGCCAGTCTCGGTCATGCCCATGCCGTTAGCGACCTTGGCTCCTCGGCGCGCAAAGGCGTGAACCAAGGTATCGGCGAGCGGCGCGCCACCACAGCCCCAATGGCGAACCTTATCGAGCGCCACTTTTCCAAACTCAGGGTGCAAGCTTAGAGCCTGATAGATTGCCGGCACGCCGAAGAAGGTGGAGATGCGGCCTTGAGCCAACAGATCTATGACCGGATCAGCTTCAAATCCCGGCAAGATCAAAACATGGCCGCCTGCAAAAAGCGTCGGCAAAGTATGCAGGTTGATCCCGGCGGTATGAAACAGAGGCAGGAAGTTCAGCGTGACATCGTTGCTCTGCAAATCAATCGCTTGGCCAAGATTGACCGCATTTACATGTGCCATGCCATAGGTCTGGATTACCGCTTTTGGCTGACCGGTCGTGCCGGACGTGTAAAGCAGGTACCAAATGTCATCAAACGCCCAGTGGCGGCGTGCTAGGGCGGGGCTCGCTTGCTCCAATAGTTCTTCATAATTGTGATCGAAGTCGATCAGCTTGGCTTCGGAACTGCCCGCCAAAATGCTGGCAACTGCGGCATCTTCAGCGCCGCAAAAAACAAGCACTGGGGAGGCTTGGCCGACCAAAGGAGAGAGCTCTGGCAAGGGTGCGCGCCAATTCAAGGGCGTGACGATTGCGCCCGTATTGGCTGCGGCAAATAGGACTTCAAAAAACGCGATGCGGTTACGACACAGAACCGCAACACGAGCGCCATCAACAGCACCTTGCTCTGTCAAGATCGTGGCCAGACGCAATACCCGGTCGTGTAAGGCCCCATAGGTCCTGGATTGCCCCCCAACCAATTCTGTCATGGCTGGTCGGTTTGGCGTAAGCTCTGCCCGCCGCGCCAAAAGGTTGGTCATATGCTTCATGGCTTTGGGCCCAAGGAAAGACCGCGCTCAATCATATCAAGCGCCGCGTCGACAACAGGCTCTAAGTCGGCGGTCTCGTCCCAAATCGCGTAGCGCATTCCTAAGAACACCGACAAACCGATCAGCGACCATGCCCGAATATCGGCGTCCCCCGGCCGAATTTCCCCGCGCTCAACAGCCGTTTGCAGGTTCCGCCGATACCCTTCCGCGAATGTATCATAATAAGCGCGATAGCTGTCTTCGGCGACAAATTGGGATTCCATCACGATCTTGTAGAGATTGCGGTGTGAGCGGGCGAACTCGAAAAATGCCCGCATACCAATCCGCTCAGCGCTCAGGCGGTCTGGTGCCTGTTCCACCTGGCGGGCAATATAAGCCCGCGTTTCATGGCCCATGTGCGTGACGAGAGCCCGGAAAACCGCTTCCTTCGATTCGAAATAGACATAGAAAGTCCCAAGACCAACGCCAGCGCGGCGCGTAATCTCGACAATTGAACCGTCATGATAGCCGCGTTCACCAAATTCAGCTTCCGCTGCTTCCAACAGTTTTGCCTGTGTCGCCAAGCCCTTTCGGGTCTTTGGCGTCTTTGGGCCTGGGCCGGCACTCTGTGATTTCAAAATTGAATGTTGATTCATATTTCAACTTATGCCACGAGTTAGAGAAAGAACAAGTCCCGATTTGATCCGGGACGAATGCGTGAGTCTATCACCAGCCGAGGGGAGGCACGAGCCATTGGAGATGCAATCCGTCTTCGACCAAGCATGGGCTGCCTATCATGGCCGTCATGACGTCATGACGTTTGGTGGTGAGACCATGATGGTTCATCGCGCCGGCGCGGGGCACCCTCTGGTTTGCATTCATGGTTGGGCCATGGGTGGTCTGTCTTTCGCCGCACAATTGGCGTTGATTGACCAAGGGTTTGAGATCATCGCCCCAGACCTCCCCGGCTTTGGCGATAGCGCGGCTTCAAAAGTAGTGCCAACCATCGAAACAATGGCGCAACTCATGCGCGAGCTCATCACAGATTTGGATTTGTCAGAAGTGACTTTGGTCGGCTGGTCTATGGGGGCGAGTGTCGCTTGGCACGTAGCGGCGACAAGCCCTGCTAGACTGAAAGCTGTGGTCAGTATCGACATGTCGCCCCGTGTCGCACCGGAAAATGGCTGGGCTTTTCCATTGTCCAGCGGCATGACACGCGAGACCATTGACCTTGCAATTCAAGCCATGCGCACGGACTGGAAGGGCTATTGCGATTTGTTTCTCGATCGCATCCTTGCAGATCCAAATGACCCGATTCGCACTGCGCTAGCCGCCCTTGCGGGGCAAGCTGATCCTGAAGCCGCGTCACAAGCTTGGCTCTCACTGATGCAATTTGATGCCCGCGCGGACCTTACCCAAGTTAAGCTCCCTGCGCTTGCCATTCATGGTGGGCGCAGCGTGCTGTACCCCCAAACGGTCGGTCACGAGATCGCCCGTCTGATGCCAAACTGTCGGGCAATTGTGCTCGATCACATTGGCCACGCGCCTCATATCGAGGCCCCTGACCCGTTCAATGCCCATCTGCTTACCTTGGCCAAGCGAGGCCCCCCTGCCCCCACGCTTTGCCAGCACATTACTGCCCAATAAAAACCCGGAGGAACTGACCATGAAAAAGACAACCATCAAAACCCTTTCAAGCCTGCTCTTGAGCGCCAGCGCGCTGACCAGCATTGGCTTCATCAGCCCCGCACTTGCACAGAGCGCCACGGTTGCCCCTAGCGACGAAGCTGCGGATGTCGTAATCGTCACGGCACGCCGGCGTGATGAAGCGCTACAAGATGTCCCCATTTCTGTGACGTCCTTGAGTGCCGCATCGCTTGAAGCTACTGGTGCACCAGACATTACGGTCCTGCAGCAATCGGCCCCTAACGCAACGGTTCAAGTCGCGCGTGGATCAAACTCCACCCTGATTGCCTTTATTCGTGGTGTCGGTCAGCAAGATCCTTTGTGGGGCTTTGAGCCCGGCGTCGGTCTCTATGTGGATGACGTTTACATCGCCCGCCCGCAAGGTGCAGTTCTCGACATCTTTGACATTAGCCGCATCGAAGTTTTACGCGGACCCCAAGGCACGCTTTATGGCCGCAACACCATTGGCGGCGCGATCAAATATGTGACCCGCAAGCTTGCAACTAAGCCTGCGTTAAACGCACGGCTCAACATGGGCAGCTATGGCCAGATTGACGCGATTGTGAGTGGTTCAACGCCTTTGTCGGATACGTTCCGCGTCGGCGGTGCTTTGGCCCGCTATCAGCGCGACGGCTATGGGAAGAATATCACCACGGGTGCGGAGCATTACAACAAAGATGTCTTCGCAGGACGCGTGAGTGCCGAGTGGGAGCCGAGCGAGAACCTCTATTTCCGCTTTGCCTATGACAAGGTCAAAGACGATTCCAATGCGAAACATGGTCACCGCGAAGCAGCAGGGGCTGGCTTAACAACAGGCGTTGCGATCTTGCCAGATGTCTATGACACCGACGCTGGGATCGGCAGCGCGAATTCGGTTGAAAACTCCGGCTGGTCGTTGACAGGTGAGTGGAAAATCAATGATCGCCTGACTGTCAAATCGATCAGCGCCAGCCGCGAAGGTGCAAGCGATAGTTTGATCGACTTTGATACCAACCAAGTCAAAGCCCTTGATGTGCCTGCCCGCTATGACGACAAGCAATTCAGCCAAGAACTCCAACTCTTGGTTTCTGGCGAGCGCTTAAACGGTGTGTTTGGCCTCTATTATCTCGATGCAGAAGCTTCCGGTGCCTTTGATACCATCGTTGGTATCGCCAATTTGACGATTGCAACTTCAGGCAAAGTGAAGACCGAGAGCTATGCTGCTTATGGCGACTTCTCCTTCGACATTACTGACGCTTGGTCGGTCTCCGTTGGTGGACGTTACACGGAAGACTCCCGTACCGGCCAAGTCTATCGCCAAAACTTCACGGGTCTTGGGTCTCCTTTGTTTGGCAATACAACTGCCATCGCCGGGCTACTTCGGTCCAATTATACGAATTCAAAAGACTTCAACGACTTCAGCCCTCGGGTCAGCGTTTCCTATGAGTTCAGTGATGCACTCACGGCTTATGCCGCCTATTCGGAAGGGTTTAAGTCTGGCGGCTTTGACATGCGTGGTGACGCCGTACTGACACCCAAGACGGTTGAAGGCTACAAGCCTGAATATGTTAACTCGTATGAAGTGGGTCTCAAAGGAAGCCTGTTTGATGGTCGTGCCAATTTCGCCGCTGCCGTCTTCCGCGCTGAATATGAAGGCCAGCAAATCACCCGCCAAGAGCCGACTTTGGCCGCTGGTATCGCGAGCTTTGTAGACAATGCCGGCTCCTCGACCATCCAAGGCTTCGAGCTGGAGGGTGGCGCACGCTTTACAGATAATCTGTCGATGACATTCGGGCTTGGCTATACAGATGCGAAGTTCAATGAGTTCCGCAGCTTCACTTTGGTGGGCGGTGTCCTAACACCGATCAATTTGGCGCCAACAGCGGTGTTCCAAAATACGCCCGAATGGAATGGCAATGTCGCGCTTAAATATACACGCGACCTTGGCAGCATGGGCTCGCTCGATGCGACTTTGTCGGGCTCCTACCGCAGCGAATACAGCATGTTTGAGTTCGTCAATCCTTTGGTCGACCAATTGGACTCCGTGACCTTGGTCGATGCTGGCATCGGCTGGAACAGTGAAGATGGTGTGTTCCGCATGGCCCTCACTGGTCGCAACTTAACCGATGAACGCTATAAGGTCGGCGGTTATTCCTTTGCTGGGGCAACCTTCGGCAATGTGCAGAACAGCTTTTATGGTCCGCCAAAGACCGTGACTTTGAGCCTGTCTGCCAAATTCTAATCTCCCCAAGCCCTTGGTGCCCCCGGCGAAATCCGGGGGCATTTTGTTTTTCTAGATAGAGGTGACCATGCAACCCGCACAGGCCAATGATCCAAGCCCTGCTTATCGCACGCTTGTTCTGACCCTTTTGGTCATCGTCTATACATTCAACTTTCTGGACCGGCAGATCATCGGCATCTTGTCGATCCCGATCCAGCAAGAATTGGGGTTGAGCGATACGCAATTGGGCCTGATGCGCGGCCTGTCCTTTGCCTTATTCTATGCGACCTTGGGTGTGCCTATCGCCCTGTTGGCGGACCGGTTTAACCGCACCTGGATTATGACCATTGCCTTGACGCTTTGGAGTGCGATGACTGCTTTGTGTGGTTTGGCGCAGAACTTTTGGCAATTATTCGCCGCTCGTTTGATGGTTGGTGTGGGTGAAGCGGGAGGTGTTGCACCCGCCTACTCGCTATTATCTGACTATTTCCCACCAGACCGGCGCGGTCGGGCTATGGCAGCCTATTCGTTTGGCATTCCGATTGGCTCCGCGGTTGGAATTATCTTTGGCGGTGTGATCGCAACCGTTTTGGATTGGCGCTGGGCCTTTATCATCGTGGGCATCATGGGGGTGGCCCTTGCCCCGATCTTTAAAA
>JAJTGP010000256.1 GCA_021299265.1 Hyphomonadaceae bacterium
CGATGACAGTGGCAAATGCCAACCTTGCCAGCCTTGAACTTGAGTTGGGGGCAGAGGCAAGATCCACAGCAGCGATGGCCGAAGCAACGCGCCAAATGGCAATTGAACGTCGTGAAGTGATTTTGCCTCTTTCTGCGCAAGTATTTACCAGCACCCAATCGAACTTCAACGCCA
Source organism: Hyphomonadaceae bacterium (assembly GCA_021299265.1). Lineage (GTDB taxonomy): Bacteria > Pseudomonadota > Alphaproteobacteria > Caulobacterales > Aquidulcibacteraceae > Aquidulcibacter. The sequence continues at coordinate 175 of JAJTGP010000256.1, forward strand.
TGCAGTTGGGGATTTTTCAATTGCTGGAGGCCAAGCGCGCGCGCCTAGACGCTGGACGCATGTCGATTGATGCCACCCGTGACTATTGGATTGCGCAAGCCAATCTTGATCTCCTGCGCCAAGGTGGACGCGGCGGAAGCCAACCCTTGGCTCAAGTTGATACCACCCAAATGCCGAAACCCGCAGCTGGCCATTAAGGAGCGCTCGATGACCCATCTCACAGCCCATCCAACGCAAGCCTCCCTTAGCCGCCGTCATGCCACGGGCGCACTGCTGGCGGGCAGTGTCGCAGCCCCACTTCTGCCCAAGCTGGCCTATGCCAAGGGCAGCCACGCGACCAGTGTGCCGCACCCCGGAACCTACGCGCCGGGGCGTCCTGGGGTTGATTATCAGCCCACGGAGATTCCAAACGGCTATAAGCTGCCCTTCATTGTGCGCGACGGGGTAAAGATCTTTGAGATTGTGATCGATGAATTCGATCACGAATTTATGCCGGGTCTAACCGCGCGTGTTTGGGGCTTTAACGGTGTCGGTGCCGGTGCTGCGATTGAGGCGGTTGAGGGGGATCAAGTTCGCATCTATGTTACGAACAAATTGCGCGCACCCACCTCTGTTCACTGGCACGGCTTCATCCTGCCATCAGGGATGGATGGGGTCGGCGGCTTGTCCCAGCCAAATATTCCGCCGGGCGAAACGTGGGTCTATGAGTTTCCGCTCGTCCAATATGGCACGCAAATGTTTCATGCCCATCATGACGAGATGGCGCAGATGGGCCTTGGCTTAACGGGTCTTTTCATCATCCACCCAAGGCGTCGCCAGCCCAACCCCGCCGCGCGAGATTTTGCGATTTTGCTTCATGAATGGAAAATTATTCCGGGCTCTCGTAGGCCCGATCCAAATGAGATGACGGACTTCAACATTTTCACCATGAACGGGAAAGTGTTTCCAGCGACCGCACCCCTAGTTGTCCGCACTGGGCAAAAGGTTCGCATCCGGTTTGGGAATTTGGGGATGCAGAACCATCACCCGATGCATATTCATGGCTATTCTTGGAAGATTGTAGAAACAGATGGCGGCGTTATTCCGCCTGCTGGCCAATGGCCCGAGACCACCGTTTTGGTCCCGGTCGGCACAACACGCACCGTTGAATTTGATGCCGATTATGTTGGCGATTGGAGCATGCATTGTCACATGCTCCACCACATCATGAACCAGATGGGCCACGGCCTTCCCAATGTGATTGGCGTTGATCCGGCCCAGCTTGAGGCGCGCGTGCAAGACTTGATTCCCGGCACAATGGTGATGGGGACGACCGGCATGGGCGATCATGGGCAACACGTTACCTCTGGCCATATGCCGGTACCCGAAAATTCTGTCCCGATGGTCGGAGGCGAAGGTCCGCGCGGCTATATCCCGATGGGCGGGCTGATGACCATTGTTAAGGTACGTGACGGGATCACCAGCTATGGCGATCCAGGCTGGTATGAAAACCCACCCGGAACCGAACCCCGCGCGGCAACACCAAGCGAACTCGCTCGCGACGGAATTGGCAACCCTTCAATCGCGCCAAGCGCCAAGCCTGTCACCAAAGATACCACCTTACCCCCTCCCATGAACCACCAAGGCCATTAGGCCGGACAAAGGAACCCGATCATGTCTCGCACGATACTTGCGCCTTTAGCTGCCTCGCTCATGCTCTTTGCGTCTTCGGCTGCATTCGCCCATGCCAAGATTACCGCAACTTCAATTGCAGACGGCGGGGTGGTTTCTAGCGCGCCAACGAGCTTCAGCGTGACATTCAATGAACCCGTTCGCATGGGTAGCGTCACCTTGACCAATAGTGCGGGCCAAGCCGTGCCGATCACGTACCGCGCCGGAACATCCCCAGCGGCGACATTCTCGGTTCCTTTGCCACGATTGCCTGCTGGAACCTATACAATGACGTTTCGCTCCATTGGAGCTGACGGTCATGCCATGGCACCCAAGACCAGTTTCACAATTGGCACTGCGGCTGCCTCAGCTCCGACGCGTGGTGCTGGCCAGTCATCTGGCATGGGCGGGATGCCCCGCATGAAACATGATGGTGCGAGCATGCGTGTCACGACCAGCATTGCCGATGGCGCGGTCTTGACCACTGCACCAACATCGATGCGGATTAGTTTTCCCCACGCGCTGCGCCTCACCTCGGCGCGCCTGAGTGTTGCTACGGGGGAGACAATCCCCGTTCGTATGCCCACGGGCGCGGCTCCCACAAACACAGCCGACATCACGTTCCCTCGCCTTGAGCCAGATAGCTACACGCTGACTTGGGGGGCCGACGCTGCCGATCACACGATGGGCGGCACCGTGCGCTTTCGCGTTCGCTAATTTTTAGGCTTTAGCGCATGGACGATGGGGGCGGGCTATTTATCTATTTGGGCGTTGCATCTAAGCTCGCCTTGTATCTGATCGCCTTATTGGCCGCAGGTATTGCGCTCAGCGTGGCGGGTGGCGTGATCGCCGCCGCATCGGCGCGCAAGTGGCTTGTCTCAGTAAGCTGGCTCGCGCTTGGTGCTGTCGTTATTGCGGGACTGCGAGCCTGTCTCACCGCACTTGAATTAGGTGATATCGCCCTTGTGTCGATGGTTTGGGACATGCAGCAGTCCAGCCTTGTCGCTCTTTTCCTGGGCTTTCTAACCCTGATGGCATGCCTACTGACCTCTGGAATGGTTCAACGCGTATTTTTGATCGTGGGTGCATTTCTCATGTGCACTAGCTTCGCGCTGACGGGGCACACTCAAGCCTTAGCGTCACCTACCCTGTTTTCCACCTTGGTCGCAGGACATGTCATCATGGCCGCGTTCTGGCTGAGTGCGCCCTTCGTTTTATGGCCAAGGCGGGATCAGAACGACGAAGCCGTGCAAGCGACGTGCGCGCGGTTTGGGGCCATTGCAATCGTGGCGGTGCCCATATTGTTTGTAGGCGGAGCGATCCTCGCGTGGAAATTGGGTGGTGGATTTGGTGGTTTGACCAGCAGTAGCTATGGGCTCGTCCTTGGTACCAAATTGTTGCTAGCCAGTGGTGCTTTGGGCTTAGGTGCCCTCAACAAGACGGCGATTGCGCACCTTTTGAAGTCAAATCCTCCAGCAGGTCGTACCGCGCTTAAAACCACGCTTCGCATTGATGCGCTTTTGTTCTGTGGGGTCCTAGTCGCAATCAGCTTAGTAACGACCACCTTCGGCCCAAAACCATAAGGGTCAACTACCTGCCTGAGAGGACCTGAAAATCATGAAGACGAGCCACACATTTTTTAAGGCCATCCCGTTAGCAATCCTGTTGGGTTTAGCGACATCCTTTGCGTCGGCACACGGCGTGGGTCACGCGCCAGCCGCTAAAGTCAGCCCGCCGCAGGCAGAAGTTAGTGTCGATATCGACATCCAGTTTCGCGCGGCCCTTAAGGCAGGTGACGCCACGGGTGCCGCGGCTTTTCTGAGCGATCAAGTTAAAATCTATGAAGGTGGCTATGTTGAAAGCAGCAAAAGCGAATATCAAAATCATCATTTGGAGGCAGACATCGCATTTGCTAAAGCCACAGACTACGCAGTACTAAAACGCGACATCAGCATCTGGGGCGATACGGCTGTCTCCACCACGGAAAGCAAAACAACGGGTGAATATCGAGGACGGACGATCAACAGCCTCGGAACCGAAACCATGGTTATGCGTCGTGTCCAAGGTCAATGGCGGATCATCCATATTCATTGGTCGTCTAGAAACACGCCATCAGATCCAAAATAAGTCGCTGATTTTCCCCTGCTTCACGACTCTCTTAGCCATATCTAAGCTAGGTCGCGGGCACTTGCCCAGTCTTTGCAATTCTCTACCACCTGAAATTTGGCGCAGGTAAAATTGGGCGCCTTTACAGTAATTTGCCGTGGCTGGGTCGGCCATTTATCTGGACGGCGGTCTAATCTGACAAACCATCCCTCATGCCCTGAATACACAGTTTCAAATACTTTCCCTATGCGGCATTCTCGCGCAGCCTCTGCTCTTTTAGAACTGAGAGGCCGGAAGGATCGCGTTCAAGCAATAATAGCGCACTCGCGACCCCGTGGCTGACCAGAACATCACCGCTCTCATATTTTTGAAAGGCGTTCGGACCACCACCAATCAATCGGCCAGCATCTTTTTGACTTAATCCCAGCCGCATCCTAATGCGACGCACAGTCTCAGGCACCAATAAATTTTCCACTTCAGCCTTTAACCTGTTCAGAGCACGGTCTGAGATCTTCATATCGTCCCCGGTATGAATGCTTTCATCACTTTCATCGCAATACCAGCCAGGCATTTGTATCTCGACTTGACGGCCCTTATACTTGATCGTCATGGGCCGGATGTCACGATACATAACAGAGCCCGTTTCGGGACAGGTAGGGTTACTCATCGACCTTCTCCTTAAACGACAGAAGCAAAAACTCGGCCACAGCATCAGCCGTAAACTTGACGTACAATGTCCCCTCACGGGACGGAACATGATACACATCTTGCCATACTCTATGGTCGCCATGTGAAGTCATAGACTTATAAAAGTGACGCCGTTCAATCGTCTGAATAATAGCAACCATGTCGGCTCTGCCAAAACCAAGTGATGTAGCTCCTCTAAGCGCTGAACCGGTGACGTTTAGACGATCAACCGCCGAAAACGTAGCTTTGACCGCTTCAATGTCATAAGTGGGCTTACGCTTCTCAGTCATTAATCCTGCTACCACCATAATGGTGTTTTTTCAAGAGGCAAATTTGCTAAGAACAACCCATCTTCTGCGCACGAGTACGGCAGGACGAACCAGACTGGCGAAACAACACCAAATTGTCCAGAAATCCCACCCTACGTCCAAAACAGACATAAGCCTGTGTAATCATCAGATCAGCTTTGAATGCCCAGAAGGCGGAGGACAAACTCTAGATGATGTCGTGCATAGTCGACTTGCAAGCAATCGATGGCGACCGAAATATAGCGCGCGCCTATGCTATTGAGTTCGGTCGGGACTTGTTTGGCGATTGGGTCATCAGACGCCATTGGGGAAGAATTGGTACCCAAGGACAATACCAAGAGCTAATCGTCCCCTCTAAAGAAAGAGGCCTAAAACTAATCAGCCAATGGCTGAAAGACCGAGCCCGCGCACCAGCTCGAATTGGCATCGCCTATCAGGTCGCAGCCAACCAAAGGCTTGATCTGTGTGACCTAGACCGCAGAATCGGTTGACACGGTATATCGCACACGGGCACGGTAGATCACACACACTAACTCTAATCCCGATTCGGTAGAACGGACACAACTCATGGCGGCCTCAGAGCAAATCGACCTGTTCCTGGACAGCATGATCGATGCGCCTCTGCGTGATGAGCAGGCCACGCTTGAGCACCCATTCTTCAGTCTTACCAAACGCCCACAGCGTGAACCGATGATCTATGATCACTGTTCGATTTCGATCCAAGTGAGCCCTGGACCACGTGGGATTGCAACAATATGGGATCGAGACGTCCTGATTTATTGCGCCAGCATCCTAAACGACCGGCTTGGACGAGGCCTGCCTCTCGAGCGAAAAATTCGCTTTGCTGCACACGATTTCCTAAAACTAACCGGCCGCGGGAAAGGGCTCCAAGCCTACACGCTGTTTCTCGACGCTTTGGAGCGATTGAATACCACTTCCGTAAAGACGACGATCGCTGCAGGTGACTCAACCGAGCGTCGAGGCTTCACTTGGATTTCGGCTTGGCGGGTCATCGAAGATACTCGACCAGATGGCACACGGCGAATGAGAGGTGTTGAAGTCGAACTCTGTGACTGGATGTACCGCGCGATTGTGCAAGATCGCCGCGTTCTTTCGATAAACCCTCAGTATTTTCGCCTTCATAGTGGCTTGGCCA
>JAJTGP010000058.1 GCA_021299265.1 Hyphomonadaceae bacterium
CCGATAAAGACACCACGCAATGCACAGATGTCGACCCCAGCTCAGCCATTCCACGCCCCAAGCAGCCACACCCAACCAAGCCCTCAGCCGAAATCCCCATAGCGCCAGCCCTCAACACCAAAGATTCGTTCTCCGGACACTTTCGGACGCCCAAGAGCGCCCGAAACTCTTCACGATAACGGCTGGTCTGGTTTGGAGGGCGTGGGAGGCAGAAGCGGACATTTAACAGCGGTAAAATCTTTGAATCATTTGCTCTGATCAAGACGCTGGGTCAAAGCGAAAAACATGGCGTTCGCAGCTAACCGGACTCTGATAGTGAACGAGGGACCCTAAGTGCTGATGACAAGGCATGCGAAAGAGCCGCCGCAATCGGGAGTCCCGGGTCAATAACATCGACGAACACAGGCTAACCTTTATTCGTCTGACTTAAATTCAGTCAGACTGAATTGAGTAAAATGTGCGCAACCTCGTTTGGCATCAGGATCATCGCATCATGCGACGTCGGCAAATCGACATAAGTCCAATCTGAGCTCGTCCGTGCAGTTTCCGCGAAGTTTTCGAACAAGCCAAATGGAACGGCTGAGCAATATACAAACGTCCTTCTGGCGACCGGGGGGTTGCGCAGGTACACCGGCTCCACAATTGTAAGGAAAGGTTGGGGCATCAGTTTTGCCGTGAAGTTGGCGGCAGCGTCGCCCGAATAATCGACGAATTTCTCGACTGGGAATATGACCGGCAAGACTTGGCCACCCCCCATCTCATAGCTTGCCTCCACGGCGGATTGATACATGGGTTCGAGCGCCAGATCGCGGACGCTTTGTCCTGAGGTTGGAACGAAAGCATCAAGATAAACCAAGTGGGCGACGCGGCTATGGCAGCGATCAGCCACGCCGGTCACGATCATACCGCCAAGACTATGCCCGACCAGCACAATATCTTTGAGTTCAGCGCGTTCGATCAGGTCGACAACGACCTGAATGTGGTCCGACAATGTTATATTGCGCTCGATCCCTACTGCATCTTTTGAGCCGGTAGGTAGTGTTGGCGTATGTACATCGTGGCCTGCGTTGATCAAAATGGCAGCGACTTCTTCCCAACACCATCCACCGTGAAAAGCTCCATGCACTAAAACAAAACTGGTCATTGTCTGTCTCCCTAAAACCAATGGCCGCGATCCCAAATTGAACGGCGCTGCTTGTGACTTCTTCGATGAGTCCGACCACCCAGTATTTTGGACAGCCAGGCTTATCGCTATGACGTGATGTGATTGGCCAAAACTCCGGGGAGTGGCTCAGCCAGCCCGGCTATGTTCAATTGATCGAAATAGTTAAACCAGCCCTCATCGCGGAGCGTTTCAGCGAACTTTGAAACGAGTGTTGGGTCGTCTGATTCCCAGAAGGCGTAGTATTGGAACGGGAGGCTGTTGGGTAATTTCAGTTCGATAAATCCGGAGGCAACTAGCTTCAAACCGACTTCCATCAAAGGCCCGACTTTCTCGAGGATTCCGTTGATAAAGGCCTGCTGCTCGGTGGCACCCAGCGCTTCCCAAGCGGGCTTTTTCGACCATATCTCAATTAGCTGGTTCATGTCCGTTCCTTTCTCTTTGAACAGGTTTTTACTAAAGCGGGGTCACGCACTTTCTGATGATCGACGATCAGACTAGGGGTGGACAACCTCCAACTGTGCAGCAATATCAATGAGCAATTCCTTGTTCCCGAAAGCAATTGCCCCGCACGATGCGGTTGAGTGGAATCGCCGCCATGTCGTGTGCGCTTCCAGCAAATTGACGCTCAATAATCGGGGTCATAGCGCGATATTCAGAACGCTGAGCTGGGTGAATTCGGTGAGACCTGCGTCGCCCAGTTCCATTCCGATTCCTGATTGCTTGGCACCGCCAAACGGAATGCCAGGCCCAAAGTCTAGGTGCTTGTTGACCCAGGCCATGCCAACATCCATGCGGCTTGCCAGATCGGTCGCCCGACGAACGTCCTTCGACCAGACTGAGCCGCCGAGTCCAAGTGACGAGGCGTTAGCCCGGGCAAGCGCATCTTCTGGATCAGAAAACTTAATGACTGGAAGGATTGGCCCGAACTGTTCTAGATCGACGATGCGGTCACCATCTGTCACATCGCGGACAATAGTGGGTTGGATGAAATTGCCAGGGCGGTCGATGGGTTTACCGCCGGCAATCACTTTTCCGGCGGCATAAGCATCAGCCAGGAAGCCCTTAACCTTGTCAAACTGCATCCGGTTTTGAAGAGGGCCAATTTGCGCACCCGGCTTCAACCCGTCATCGACGATCGCGTTGCGCGCTAGGATGGCGAGCCGGTTGCAGACATCGTCATATATGTCCTTATGCACATAAAGACGTTTGATCGCCAAGCAGACCTGTCCCGCATTCATGAAGGCTCCACCAAAAAGAGCTGGGACGACTTCTGCTGGATCGACGTCTGGCAGTACGATCGCGGCATCGTTGCCGCCGAGCTCCAGAGTAAGGCGCTTAATGGTCTCAGCGGCGGATTGCATGACCTTGGCACCCGTTGCTGTTGAGCCGGTAAAGGAAATTTTTGCGACGTCAGGATGCGCCGATAGGCGCTCCCCAAGATCATTGGCATCCGACACAATATTGACGACGCCAGGCGGAAATGTTTCCGCGCATAACTCACCGAGCTTTAACGCGGTTAGGGGAGTTGTTGGTGACGGCTTCACGACGATGGTGTTGCCAGTAACAAGAGCTGGCGGCAACTTAAAGGCAATTAACAACAGCGGGAAGTTCCATGGGATGATCGCTCCGACTACGCCGAGCGGCTTGCGGTGCAGTTCGACGCGGCGGTCCGGGCCGTCCTCGATTGTCTCTACTTTTGTGCTGAGAGCTGAGCAATATCTTATGAAAGCAATGGTATAGGAAATTTCTGCATCGGATTCAGCCAACGGCTTTCCTTGCTCCATTGTTAGCAGACGTGCAAATTCTTCGCTTCGGGCCTCTAGGCCGTCCGCGAGTTTGATAAGGGCGCTCTTTCGTTCTTCAAGTGACAAGGAGGCCCAAGCAGGTTGCGCGCCCTTGGCGGCTGCCACGGCGGCGTCGAGTTGTGCTGCAGAGCCGCGCGGACAACTCGCCAGAAGTTTTCCTGTGGCAGGGTTAATGACGTCCATCTCCGCATCGCCATCAACTAGCGCGCCTCCGATCAACATTCTGTAGATAGACATCGTTGTTCTCCCAATTTTAGGTGGTACTTTGCTCGATACGTCCCAGTTCATCGCGCATCCTTGCTCGCATTTCGAATTTTTGAATCTTGCCTGTCACAGTCATCGGGAAAAAATCCACGAAGCGAATATGCCGAGGAATTTTGAAGTGTGCGATGTGCCCATCACAGAACTTCCGGACTGCATCTTCATCAATAAGGCTGCGTGTCTTGATCCAGGCGCACACTTCCTCGCCTAGACGTTCATCGGGTAGACCAAATACAGCGACTTCGCTGATGTCAGGGTGGCGCAACAGGTAATTCTCGATCTCTGCGGGATAGATGTTTTCACCGCCCCGGATGATCATATCCTTGGACCGACCAACGATGCGAGCGCGACCCTTTGCATCGATGATGGCAAGATCTCCAGTGTGCATCCAGCCATCAGGGTCGATGACTTCTGCTGTTTGCGCAGAAGCTCCCCAATACCCAGCCATTACACTGTAGCCGCGCACTAACAGTTCGCCCGAATGTCCCCGCGGTACTGTTAGCCCGTTTTGGTCAATGACTTTGGCTTCGATATGAGGGTGGATGAAACCCACAGTCGATGTTCGTGTTTCGATGTCGGCGTCGGCAGTCGATTGGAAGCTCACAGGACTGGTTTCGGTCATGCCATAGCAGATGGTGACTTCGCGCATGCGCATGTCCGCAATGACGCGATTCATAACTTCTACCGGACATGGGGCACCGGCCATGATGCCCGTACGCAAGCTGGTCAGATCAAAAATAGAAAATGTCGGGTGCTCGAGTACGGCGACGAACATTGTTGGCACGCCATAAAGCGCCGTACAGCGTTCATTTTCGATAGTCTTAAGCACTGTTTGTGCTTCAAAGGATTCTCCCGACAGGATTAGCGCCGCACCCGTCGAGAGACATGCCAACGTGCCCATAACCATTCCGAAACAGTGGTAGAGCGGCACAGGCAGGCACAGCCGGTCCTGTTCGGCTAGTCCGATGTGACGCGCAACAAAAATGGCATTATTGAGAATGTTACGGTGCGTCAGCGTAGCACCCTTTGGGGTGCCGGTGGTCCCCGAAGTGAACTGTATGTTTACTGCATCACTTGAACTGAGTTCTGCGGCGACGTATTTTGGCGACTTGTTGATGATCGCGCGCCCATTGTCGAGCAAATCTTGATATTTAACTGCGCCGGGGAGTGTGGGCCCGTCAAGTTGTATTAGAAAATCAAGGTCCTTACCGCCCCGCCTGGCGAAATCGGGAAACAGTTTGTCGATTATCCCCAGATAATCGGAGCGTTTGAATTGGCTCGCGAAAACCAAAGCCCGACAGGTCGAAAGTGAAAGGGCAAGCGCCACCTCTGCGCTGTGATAAGCGGGGTTAATCGTAACCAGGATCAAACCGGCCCGGGCAGTCGCAAGTTGTGTCACGACCCATTCGGCGCGATTGGGTGACCAGATTCCGACCCGGTCGCCGCGCTTCAACCCTAACTCTAATAGCCCAACAGTTAGCGCATCAACCTGAAGGTTTAGATCGTTGTAAGTCCAGCGAATGGCCTGATGCGGAACTACAAGGGCGGCACGATCAGGCCAACGGATAGCGGCATTGGAAAGTGCTTCGCCAATCGTCATATCGGTAAGCGGCGGCTCTATTATCCCCTTAACGTGACTGAGCGTGGGTTGGTTGATATCCACTACTAGGCCCTGCCTCGCGGATCTAGAGGTTGCGTGGGAAAGCCTCCCTTAGACCATGCGTCGAATCCACCGGCCATATGGCAAACCCGAGCAATACCCATTCTAGAGGCAACTTCTGCCGCAAGCGCCGACCTGCCACCTTTGGCGCAGAAAAACACGAAAAGAGCCGGTTGCGCAAAGATTGTCTTCGCATAGGGACTAGCCGGATCGATCCAGAATTCAAGCAATCCACGTGGTGCATGAAACGCACCAGGAATAGTCCCTTCGCGTCGCAGTTCGTCCTTTTCGCGAACATCGACTAACACAATGTCTTCTTCGTGCAGAAGGCGCTGGATTTGCTCGACCGGCAATACCTCGACATGCTGTTCGGCACTACGGCAAAGCGTTGCAATCGTCGCAGGTTTCCTTGCAGCAGATCGCGCTCCGTCGAGCCAGCCTTCGGATTCGAGCCGCCAGATCAGGCTGTCAACCCGATCCTGTCCAAAGAACCGTTCACCTTTATAGACCATAAAAGGTACACCCCAATGGCCCGCTGCGTTCTGGGCGACTTCATTCGCAACGATCTGCGCGTCGAGCCGAGATGACTGGGTCGTCACAATCGCCTCAAGAGAGCCACGGGATAGTCCCGCGCGTTCTACCGCGATGTCAAAGTGGTTTGATTCGTTCCACTTGGAGGTGCCTGACCAGATAAGCTGACTCACCTCATCCAAAAATGGCCAGCCTTGCCCGGCCTCAATAGCCGCGACACCAATGCGGCAAAGCCATTGTGCAAGTGGCTGTAAAGGTTCGATCACCCGTGTTTCGAGGTTTTGGCTGATCGGGTCCGGCGCAGGCCAGACAAAGCGAAGTCCCAAGCGTTCAGCCTCGCGGGCCGCATCGGCGAGAACATATTCAATCCAGCGCGGGTCACACCGCGCAAAAAAATCCGGATCGCGCAGCGCAATTGGTCGGACAATGATAGGACGAACATTGATACCGGCGTTAGCTGACAGAGCGCGCAAACGTGCAGTCGCAAGATAGGAGTATGGACTGCGAAAGGACCAGTAGACATCGACGATATCAGCCATTGGCAGCGACGACACGGAAATTGGTGTTCAGCGATTGTATATTACCCATGCTTGTGACCCTTGCCGTCTGCAAACACACAGGTTTCATCTGCCAACATCCTGTTGAGCGATTGATCGCCATGTCGCTCGCGCGCCGAAAGCACAGTGCCCGGCACAACATCAACGATTGATAGATTAAGCGGTACTCCTCTGCCCAAAACGATGGATGGGCGCGTCAATCGCGATAGATCGTCGCGGGGGTCTTCATCCCATACGATGAGATCGGCGGGGGCACCTTCCTCAACACCGGGCAAGGCCAAGGCGCGCCTGCCGATGGTTGTGGCTGACGCAATTGCCTGTTGAACGGTCATACCATGGCGAACCATGGCATCGATCTCAAGGTCGATTGTCCCGTGCGCCAGTTCATCGGAACCCGCGAGAACATCGACACCCAGTTCCATCGCAAGTTTTAGCGACTCGGTAGTTCGGGCGGAATAGGTAGCTCTAATTTCGCTAGGCATCCCCTTTTCTTCGGCGGCCAGCAGAAAACCCTCCGCAGTTGCGATCGTTGGGCACCATTGCGTCCCCAATTCGGCCATGCGTCGAACATGGTTAGGAGTAATGCTCATCCCATGCTCGATAGAATCAACGCCGGTTTCGATAATTGCGCCAACATCGCCGCCGGTACTGTGGGCAAGTACACGAACACCGACAGCGTGAGCCGCTTTCACTACCTCACGAATAATCTCAACGGGGTAGGTTATTGGAGCCGCAAAGAGGTTCATGTCAGTACCTGGAAAGTCGGCTATGATTTTAAACCATTTACAGCCATGCGCGGCAACTTCCTTGAAACGCGCCAGCAATTGCTCGGGCGAGGTTGCCTTCGAGATGTCTATACCAGGGAAAAATCGCCCCTCGGGAACATGAATCCAGCCGCTGAGCAAAATCTCCGGCAAGTCCGGCAAGTGGACATCGGTCAGGTTCAGCTGCTGCACAAAGCCAGCGTCGCGGACGACCGTCACGCCGCTCCTCAAATGCCGCTTGGCATTATGCAAGACCAGTTCCGAGGTGGCTGGCGGCAAGCCGGTATTGGCAAAGTCAAGCGACAAGTGAACATGTCCATCGACCATGCCGGCGGCCATAAACGCGCCTGGAAGGTCAATCGCGCCAGAAACCTGTGAAAATGTGAATCGACCTTCAGAGACCCAAATATCGACGTTCTCTTTTGCCTCTGGAAGCAAGGTGGCATTTAGATGATAGGCGGGAGTTGACATTGGATCACATTCCTTAAAACATGAACAGCTTGCCAAGTAAGTGTTCGATGGTTCAAGTTTGTTAAGGTAACATCGCTTTCGAATTTCTGCAGTGGACAACAAGCCAGTTTTTGGTCATTTAAGGCCATGTCTCTCAACCCATCTACGTTGCCGATGCCAAGCTCTTACTTCATGCTCGTTTTGCGTGAATGGGGGAGCACATTTGAATTGCGTCAGATGCTGCTGGATGGCGTCACCGACACGGACGTGCGAACTATTGATGTGGCGCAACAGGTTCGCCAACTGCGTGTTTTGAACAAACTACTTCCGGCAGGCTGGGGTCTGAAACTCGGTTCATTGTTTGATGGAACAACCCACGGGCCTGTCGGAACCGCTACGCTGAGCGCACCAACGCTGGCGGATGCTCTCGAGGCTATCGTTCGGTTCGGACATGTTCGTACGCCATTCATGCGATTTGCCTTGAAGCGAAATCAACGGTGCGCACGCCTTCATTTTTTAGATAGCGACTGTTTAACAGACGCTGAAACTCATCCTCTACACGAGGCCACGCTGGTTGGCGTGCAAAGCCTGCTCAAACATTTTTTCTTTAGCGATTTTGAAGGGGTGACCGTTGAGATTGATCGCACGTGCCCCGGCTATGCGGACAGCTATCGCCAGTATCTTAAGGGGAGGATTGAGTTCGATTGTGCGGAAACTGGAATCTCTTTCGACCTCGCGCTCCTAGAGAAAAGGTCACCCTTTGGAGATTTTGACCAATTCCGTGCGGCTATCCTGCTCTTGCAGACCCTGGCCCAAGCCCTCGATTCCGATGATCCGTTAATCTGGAGAATACGCCAAATTGTTGCGCTGAGCAGTGAAGTGCCGTCCTTAACGGCAGTCGCCAAACAACTTCATTTGTCTGACCGTACGCTTGTTAGGCATCTGGGCAAGCAGAATACCAGCTACAGAGCGATCGTCGATGCGCATCGGCGCGGCCGTGCTGAAGCGCTACTCTGTCAAGACGCAATTCCCATCGCCGAAATTGGTTATCGACTTGGCTATAGCGATCTTGCAAACTTTGGGCGGTCGTGCCGACGATGGTTCGGGATGTCACCCAAGCAATATCGTAAGTCTACAAGACAGCACACTGGTTAGTGGACCGCACTCCAGGTCAATGAAAACAGTTGATCCCCATATCGTCAGGCACTGCCAACATTCGCTCTTCGAGATATGCTGGCGTAAAATGACCAAAAATTGGCTCAACCTACACTTCCCGCTGTCCCAGCATGTGGCCATGTTCAAATTGAGAGCAAATACGAACCGCGGGCATGGGAATGAATCGCTTATCCAAGGTACTACAAGGGACGCTGATTGTCAGTGCACTAGTGTTCCCAACAATCGCCAAAGCGCAAAGTGCGGGCGAACCTGAAAATCCAACAGGCTCGCCGGTAGAAAACTCATCTACTAGTGACGCAGAAGCTGAAGTTATCGTGGTTACCGCGCAGAAGCGCGAACAGAAAATCCAAAACGTACCTATCGCTATTTCTGCCTTTAGTGGCAGGGCACTTGCGGATCGAGGAACGCAATCCATCGACAGCCTGACGTCGCTTGCGCCCGGTCTTTCCGGACATGCAACCTCATCCGTTCAGCAATCATATACGATCCGTGGCGTTGGAAGCAACGACTTTAGTATTGGCAATGATCCCGCGGTCGGCGTTTATCTTGATGAAGTCTACATCGGTCGTGCTGCCGGTGCTATTACAAACATATTTGATTTGGCGCGTGTTGAAGTGGTTCGTGGGCCGCAGGGCACGCTTTTTGGACGAAATGCAACTGCTGGCGCAATCAGCGTTTTTCGAAACGCTCCTTCAAGCAATCTTGAAGGGTTTGTCGAAGGCCAATACGGTAGTTTCAATGATTACACTCTTAGCGGCGTACTGAATGTCCCTGTATCGGAAAGCTTTGCTCTGCGTGGATCGTTACATCGTCGTGCCAAAGGCGGTGATCGTGATCGTCCATCGGGTGGCGTGGCGCTTGAGTACGTCGACACGTTTTCAGGACGCTTGGCCGCTAGGATTGACGCAACTGACGCAGTGCAGATCGACCTTAACTTCGACTATCAACGTGATCGTAACAGTCCACCAGCCCTCCAGTCGCGCACCTATAATGGAACGATTACTAATCTTGGGTTCTATGAAACAACGTCAAATGGCACACAGTCTGAAATCTTCAACGACCGTGACATATATATGCTCAACGCCAAGATCACTGCCGATCTCGGTGCGACGACGCTAACGTCAATCTCGTCGTTTCGAAGATATGATCTCAAATATCTTGAGGATTTTGATGGCGGCCCAACGACGATTGTCAAAACGGGTGGAGACGAGATCCAAGAGGCCTACAGTCAGGAGATTCGCCTAAACGGCAGCTGGGGCAATTTGGATTGGACGGTAGGAGGCAACGTTTACAGCGAAGATATCAGCCAAATTTATTCGGTCATCTACGACGAGGAAGCAATCTGCGGCGGCCTAGCCCGCGCCTCAGGGTTCCCCACCGTGTCCTGTGGTGTTTTGCTAGGCGTCCTGACGGGGTCGCCGACGCCGCTTCCTTATGTGGGACGGGAGAATGTCGGAGAAGTTAACCATTCCGATGGCGATTATACAAGCTGGGGCCTGTATGCGGATGCTACTTACAAGTTCGATGACAAATTTGAACTGACGGTTGGTGGGCGCTATTCAAATGATGACAAGCAGATTGACATAGATACTCCAAACCCTGGTGCCACTTTGGCTCCCATCGTCCTCAGTGCGCCCAGTATATTCCAGCAAACGACAAACGGCCTGCAGCGCGAAGATCGCTCTTGGAGCAATTTCTCGCCACGCGCGGTTCTTCGTTACATCCTGAGTCCTGATCTCAACAGTTACGCGAGCTTCTCTCGTGGCTATAAATCCGGAGGTTTCAATACGCTTACACCAAGCGGAGGTGCTTTCGATCCCGAAAACGTGTCGTCGTACGAGCTTGGCGTCAAGGGCCGCGCCATAGAAGGGAGGGTGCAGTTCGATCTGGCTGCTTATTACTACACCTATACCGACCTTCAGGTGCAGGTCATCGACCTTGTTTCTTTTACCCAAAATGCGGGTGAGGCGCGCGGCTATGGGATCGAAATGTCATTAACTGCACGGCCGGTTCGAGGCTTGACCCTATCGCCGACGCTGTCGCTCTTGAATGCGGAGTATCGGGATTATGCACCGAGCGCAGGCGTGAACTACAAGGGCAACAAGCTTAATCGTTCGCCTGAGGTATCAGGTTCATTTTCCGCGACTTATCGTTTCGATTTCATCGACGATACCAGCCTTGAGATCGCCAGTGAAACACGGTTTCAAAGTAAGCAGTATTTTGATCCCAGCAATAGCTCGCTACAAACCGGCGACGGGTTTGTCGTGAGCGACCTTCGGGCAACCTACAAATCGCCTGAAGGTCGCTGGGAATTGACCGCATTCGTCAAAAACCTTTTCGCCGAAGAATACATCGTTACGACCCGAGTCATCAATGCTGTCGACATCGCGACATATCGGGCAGGCGATCAACGAACTCTCGGCATACGCGTTCGCAACAGCTTTTAGCCCAGTTAACTGGGGCAAGGTAAGAAATTTTGAAGAAGGGAGAGGTTCCGTGAAACTTTACGGCACCATCAAAAACGCGGTCTGAGGACCAGGTACCAGCGCACTTTACGTATTCGGTAGCTCAACTGCCTCGAAAACGCTCTGGGTCGTCGGGACATGGCGAGAGTTTCCACAGGAGTAATGGATAACAAAATGAACCATTACGGTGACTATCAAATTGACATTTACGGCGCTGGCTTGCGTGGTGCGCTTCCTGACATACCTGTTGATTTCGCAACTCTAGAGGCACGGGCGACTGAAGCGCTCAGCCCATCGATCCGCAACTATGTTCAAGGCGGGTGTGGCGATGAACTGACGCAGCAACGCAATACGTCGGCGTTTGAACATTGGGGCATCTACCCCCGGATGATGGTCGATTGCAGCGTGCGCGATCTTTCGATCGAGTTGTTCGGCAAGACACTCCCTAGCCCGATTTTAATGGCTCCAGTGGGAGTGGGTGCCTTATGCGTGCCTGATGGCCATGGTGACTTGGCCGCCGCGCACGCCTCTGTGAACACAGGCGTACCTTTCGTTGCTTCGACGCTTTCAAATGACCCGCTGGAAAGAGTTGCCGACATAATCGGGTCCCGACCAAAATTCTTCCAGCTTTACACGCCTAAAGATCCTGAGCTGACCGCAAGTTTGATTGGTCGCGCGGAGGTCGCTGGATTTGATGCGA
>JAJTGP010000273.1 GCA_021299265.1 Hyphomonadaceae bacterium
AAATAGGTGATTGTCGTAACCACACGAACCTTTTTGTCGATCTGGCGATCTGGTGGGCTATCTGGGATTTCGACGGCTGGATTGACTTCGATCACGCCTTGATTGGCATTTTGGATGGCCCCGACTTTGGCCCCGGATTCCTTGGCGAATTTGTCAGCGGCTTCGCGGGCGCGCTGGGTGGCTTCGGTTAGAAGCGCGCCTTTAAGATCATTTAAGCCCGTGAACTGGAAGGAGGGACCCGAGGAGGAGCCATCATTGGCAAACACCACGCCTTCTTTCAACAAATCGCCACTATTACGCGAGGCTTCGGCCAGCTTGTCGACTTCGGTGGTTTTCACCATCAGATTCTCGGTCAAAATATAGCGCGGTCCGTTAAGCCCGCCACTGGAATAAGCGTTGGCCAACTTGTCTTCGACGCGAATATTTTGCACCTGATAGGCGGTGGCGGGAAAGCCGCGCGCGGTCAGAAACGCTTTTACGGCGGCTTCAGACGTGGTGAGCGCTTGGCGGGCTTCTTCCAAGGAATCGCCAGTTGCCACAAAGCTGATCGACCAAAAGCCGAGGTCGGCCTTGACGGGGCGTTCTGATAGCCCTTTGACTGTGACGGTGCGAAAGCCTAACCGCGAATGCACAAGGGATTGACCGGCTGAGAAGCCAGCAAAGGCGATCCCCAATGCCAAGATACCTGCCGCAGCTAAAAGATTTGTTCGTTCTGTCATGATGAAGCCCTCCACACCCATGACTAGGCCACTGAAATGCCTAGGGTGCAACCGTACGTCCCGGGGAGATGCTGTGGGCTTGGTTTATGGCGCGTTTAGGGCGGAAGCACGGAAGAAACGCGCCAATGCCTTCATTTACGCCTTTGCCCATTTCACTTATCGCAAGGCTGCCTGAATGAACACGCTTTGGGTGCCTTTGGCCTTGGTGGCAGGCTTCTTACAAATCCTGCGCAATGCGGCGCAACGCGGCCTTTCCGATCAAGCCGGGCCTTGGGGGGCAACCTTGGTGCGTTTTCTCTATGGCCTGCCTTTTGCCTGTCTATTTTTGGCCTTTGTCTGGTGGTTAGACCCGCCAGCCAGTTTCAAGATCGGGTCTGACTTCTGGGTTGCAGCCCCGCTGGGTGCGACCGCCCAAGTGTGCGCGACGGCAGCCCTCATCCAAGCCATGCGGGCTTCCAGCTTTGGTCTTGGGTCTACGTTTCAACATATGAGCCTGCCCTTGGCCGCTTTGGTCGGCGTGCTGTTTCTGGGTGACCGATTGAGTGTTTGGGGGTGGCTTGGCATTTGGGGCGCGACGGCGGGTCTGTTGTTAGCCTCGTGGCCGAATAAGGGGATCGCCGGGGGGATTGCGGGCTTTAAAGCAGGATTTTATGGGCTGGCTTCGGGGGCGTGCTTTGCCATATCTGCCAATTGCTATCGGCTGTGCGGGTTGGCGATTGATCCCAATGCGCCCGTCTTCTCGGCGACTTTCACCCTAGTGTGCGTCCAAGCCATGCAAAGCGTGGTTTTGGGCGGCATTTTGTTTGTGGTGGACCGACGCGCTTTAGCCGCTTTGGCCGCCGACGGGCGGGCGTCTTGGTCGGCCGGCTTTACGGGGGCTGCGGCTTCGGCCTGTTGGTTTGCCGCGCTGACGCTTGCGCCCGCTGCTTTGGTGCGGGCCTTAAACGCCTTGGTGGAAGCCCCGACCGCAACCTTGTTGGGTTGGATCCGCTTTAAAGAAACCATCGATTTGCGGCGCGGCCTTGGCTCCGCCCTGATCGTGGCTGGCGTGGTAGTGTCTGTCTGGGGACAAATCGCAGCCTCTTAGGCCGAGCGGCGGGCTGCTTCGAGGAAGGCGGATGCCGCTAACACCATGCCATTGCGGACGGAGCTGACAAGTTCTGCCGGCGTAAAGGGCTTTGGCAAAGCGACATCGGCGCCGGCTTCCAAAGTCTTTAGCCAAGCGCGACGGGCAATGTCGCTTTCGCCCTTATCCGACACCGCCACGATGGCCACGCCTGGAAAGGCCTCGCGCATCATAGCCACCAATTCTGCGCCATCTTCAGACGTCACGTCGACTTGCGTGACGACAGCATCCAGATCGAGGACATCAATAAGGTCCAGCGCTTCGTCCAAATTCGCACCGCAGGTCACGCGGAAATCATGTTCTTTCAAGCCGGCTTCGCAGATTTTGCGTAATGTCCGACTGGGTTCAACCACCAGCACGTGGGGGCGACGCGTGCCCGATTGCAAACGTTCTGCGACTTCAGTCAACAGGCTTTGAAGGCGTTCTTGCGAGAAGGGTTTTTGTAAGAGGAATTCTGCCCCATCCGCCTTCGCGCGCTCTAACAGGGACGAGGCGGTTTCCCTGCCACCACCGGCGCTAATGGCAGCAATGGTGACGTCTGGTGCCGCTTGGCGAACTTTGGGGATGGTGTTGCCGTCGGTAGAGTCGGGCAGCATCAAGTCTGAAATGACCAGATCAAGCGCTTCCTCGGCCAACATTCTCAAGCCGGAATTTAGGTCTAAGGCGACAAGCGTAGCCCAGCCAGTTCGCGTGATCATTTGAGAGATCACCCGCGCCTGAATCATGCTGTCTTCGATCAACAGGCAGGTGTAGTTCGACAAAATCCACCCCTAAGCTTGAAGATTTTTTCTAGGCTTGATCCGTTAACGTAGTACGAAGATCGATACTGACCTGAAACCGGATACTTTGATTTCTGATTATTTCGATTGTTTGGCCGAGGACTACTTGGCCTGTTCTTCTGGACTTGCTACGACAGGCCGATACAGGACAGCCATTTGCTTGGCGAGACGGAAGCCATCCTTGGCTAACTTGGCTTCTTGCGCGTTGCGATCGGTGGGGCAGGTGGCGGCCCCTTGGCCATAGGCTTGAAAGCCCGCATTGAAGGAATCGACCAGCGGATCGCGCAACGCGCTGGCATCGGGTGCCTCTAGGTCCAATAGAGTCGACATGCGGGATCGATAGGTCTGGTCTTCCCGACCAGAGCAGGAAACCCGTAAAGCATGCAGGGAGCCGAGAACTTTGGCTAAGCGCGTTAGATCCGTGCGCTTGACGGGATCAATCGCACGGGCACGACGCTGATTATCGGTTACGACGGCCTGGCCTTCTTGCCCGTCATAAGGACCGTCGTCTGTCTCTATGCCCTCCACATTGCGTAGGGCTTTGCGCGGCCGTTGGGGGGCAGGACGATAGGCTTCTGCCGCGCCTGCGTCTTCATTGGGATCGGGGGTCCACTCCATTGGGGTGTCTTGGGGAATATCAATGGGGGCGTCTTCAATCACGGGGGTGGGGTCGCGACCATAGGACTCAACAGGGGCACCGGGAACCACATAGGTTTCAAGTGTCGACGTTGCCCCACGATTTTGCGGGTCTTGGCCAGCGGGTTGCGCGAAACTCAGCGCAGCCCCAGAGGCTGCGACGACGGCGACCGCACTGACCATCCACACACGTAATTTCATACCCCCTAAACGCCGCTGTTTCGGGCTTTAGGTCAAGCCGGAGAGCTTGCCTGTAAGCGTGCAACACGAGCAATTGCCTCATGGGCTTCGGCCATGATGGAGTCGACAATTTCCTGACACGACAAGATATCGCGCACCCCGCCAGCCGATTGGCCCATCGCAAAGCAAGATTTGTCGGCTTCAAGACCTTCTGTCTGACCGCCAATGCCGCCCATGGCCCCGGCCTGCATGCTGATCATCGCCTGATGCGGGAAGGGTTTGATGTCGGCAGGGCGGCTTTCCCAATCTTGCACCCACGCATTATCCTTCACCCGCATGGGCTTGCCCGAGTAAGACCGGGTGCGGACGGTGTCGGTATCTTTGGCCGCAACGACGGCATCCTTATACATCTGCCCGGCGTGAGCTTCTTTCGACGCGATGAAGCGGGTGCCCATCCAAACCGCTTGCGCGCCGAGGGCAAGGGCAGCCGCGAGGCCACGACCGTCATAAATGCCACCTGCGGCAACTACCGGAATGGTCACACGCTCAACCGCTTGGGCGACCAAGGGCAGGGTGCCAACAAGGCCCGTATGCCCTCCACCTTCTGAGCCTTGGCAGATCACGGCATCACAGCCAGCCAACTGGGCTTTTTCAGCATGGCTGACGGCCCCGCCAACCACCATGGCTTTCAAGCCTGCTGCATGGAGTTTTTCGATGATCGCAGAAGGAACCCCAAGGCCTGCGATAAAGGCGGTAGCACCTTCGGCAATGATGATGTCGACAGAGGCTTCAAGGCTACCTGGAACAGCAGCAAGAAGGTCCACGCCAAAGGGTCTGTCGGTCAAGACGCGCACCTTGCGCATTTCATCGCGGATTTCATCCGGGCTGCGCCCGGCCATGCCGAGGCAACCGTAACCGCCCGCTTCTGAAACGGCAGCACAAACTTCAGCATAGGAAACCCCGCCCATGCCAGCCAGCATGATGGGATGTTCAATGCCCAATAGGTCGCAAATTGGTGTTCTTAAGCTCATGGCGCACTCCCTTGTTTTTGCGCCACGTTAAAGCCTTTGACCTGATGCGCAATCCCTGTGCCTGCCCACAAGCCTCAGGCAGGCTGGTAGCGATGGCACGAGGTTTCGTGGTCGATCACAAGGCCAGCTGCCTGCATATAAGCATAGCAAATGACAGGGCCACAGAATTTGAAGCCACGGGACTTGAGCTTGCGGGCCAATTCTTCGGATTCGGCCGACTTTGTCGGCGCATCGCGGAAGGAGATGGGGTGGTTGTGAATGGATTTGCCGCCCACAACAGACCAGATGAAATCAT
>JAJTGP010000217.1 GCA_021299265.1 Hyphomonadaceae bacterium
GACAGCCCGCTTGCCCCGTGCCGACGCGTTGTTTTCCAGCGCCCGCCAGCGCATGGATGTGATCGACCTACGCTTTGGACCATCACTGCGCACCTTAGTCGCGGCCAAGGCACATCGTCTTGCGGCCATTGGCGGACGTTTGCGGCCGCAAGTCTTGCACCAAGATGTCACGCGCAAGGCCCTACTGGTCACAAGCCTCGGCCAAAGATTAGGTGCCGCCCTTACTCGCCGTACCACGTTGGAGCGCGACGCCTTGGTGCGCGCTGAACAGCGCTTAGCCCTTGCGAGCCAACGGCTGAAAACAGGTCTTGCGCGCAGCTTGGAGGCCAAGACGCGTCATTTGGCTGGCCAAGCCAGCTTGCTTGAAGCCTTATCCTATCGCTCTGCGCTGGAGCGCGGCTTTGCCGTGGTGCGCACCGATAAGGGCGTGGTGGTGCGGGCCAAGTCTGCCATTAAAGCCGACGCCCGTTTGACCCTGACTTTCCTCGATGGCGATGTGAAAGTCCGCGCCAGCGATGGGCCGGTTCAGGGCAGCTTGTTCGATTAAGACGCGTCCAACAGTTTCAGCAAAGCATCGGCAGCACGCTCTGCCGCTGGCGGGTCATGACGGCCCATTTTGTCGAGCGCCAAGGCTTGCGCGTTCAATTGGTCTTGCGCAGCCTTTGGATCATAAAGAAGCTTAGACGCGGCTTCAGCCAGGGCCGCTGGCGTCAGGCCATTTTGCACAAATTCAGGAATGGCCATCCGCCCAAGCGCAATATTGAGTAGGCAGATGAAGCGGCTCTTCAACAGGAAAGTTAGGATGATAAAGCCGCTGATCGCGCCAAGGCGATAGCCCAAAACCATCGGCGTTTCTTGCAGCGCGACTTCGGTGGTCACGGTGCCGGAGCAAGCCAAGGCGACATCGCCTGCTGCAAAGGCGTCGAGCTTTTCATCCTCGCCCACCACGCTATGCGGGAAGGCCCAATTGGCCGCACGCTCTTTGATGCGTTCCGCCACCGAGGGGGCCAGCACGGCGACGACATGGACGTTAGGGTCTTTGCTGCCGAGAAGGGCTGCCGCGCCTTCTAGGGCAGGTGCAACCCGCTGGATTTCCCCACCGCGAGAACCGGGCAACAGGAGCACGATTTTCTTGTCCGCCAGCCCATGGCGCGCCCGAAACTGTGTACCATCGCCTTTGCCTGCCCGCGCGATAGCTGGATTGCCAATGATCGTAACCGGCAGGCCTGTGCCGTCATAAAAGGGCACCTCAAAATCATGGATACAGAATAAAGCGTCATAGACTGCCGCAACCGTCTTGGCGCGCCCCGGTCGGGTGGCAAAGACTTGAGGCCCAATCATCTTGATCAAGCGCGCTTGTGGCACACGGGCGCGAATGGCCTTGGCGGCGCGCAGGGTAAAACCCCAGGAATCGATCAGGACCACCGCATCTGGCGCGAAAGCTTCGGCGGCAACGCCTGTTTCTTCAGCCCGCGCATTGACGGTTTTGAGCGCGGCTAAGCCTTCAGTTAGGCCCAGAACGGACAGCCCCTCAATCGAAACTGCGCTTTGGATACCTTGGCTCGCTAATTTCTCGCCACCCACGCCTTCGATGACCAGATCGGGGCGGCGGGCGCGTAGGGCCTGAACGAGCTCAGCGGCGAGCTCATCGCCTGAGGGCTCGCCCGCAACAACAAAGACCCGATAGGGTTTCATGATTGGCTGTCCACCGGAACGCCAAGAATGAAGAGGCCAGCTTCCTCCGCGGCGGCGATCACATTATTGCGGTCGATGATCAGGGCACCCCCCGCCTCCACCACAATGCCGGCGAGGCCCGCTTTAGAGGCCCCCTCCACGGTCTTAACGCCAATAGTTGGCAAATCCACCCGGCGCTCCTGATCGGGCTTAGCGCGCTTAGCCAGAACCCCACGACGGTCTGCCTTGGTGCCGCGAATATGGGTGGAGAGATCATACACCCGCGTCAACATGCGGTCTGTGCCCTCTTGGGCCTCTACCGCCAGCACCAAGCCGTCCACCACGATAGCGCCTTGTCCAATATCCAATCGACCGATTTCAGCGGCAATGGCCATCGCCTTTGTCACGTCCTCCAGCTGTGGTTCGGTTGGTTCAACGCCAGCGATCAAGCCTGCTTCGGCCAAAAGATCAGCCAAGACCTCATCGGTACCGACAATGGCAAAGCCTTCGCGCTCAAACTCGGCGAGGACAGCCCGCAAGAGGGCATCATCGCCCTTGCGCATCTCGGCCATGATACGAGGCAGCGCGAGCGCCCCGCGCAAGTCTGGCTTGAGGGTTGAAAAATCGGGTCGATTGACGAGGCCTGCAAACACCAAAGCATCGACACCATCGGCTTTGAGGGCTTTCATGCGCTCCCCAAAATTGGCCAAAGCGCATTCGCTGCCGGGATAGAGGCTCAGGCGTGGGTCGCACATGCCTTTGATCCGGCTGACATGCACCGGCATGCCGGAATCGCGACAATGCTGGGCCAAGAGGACGGGTAAGTCCCCTGCCCCGGCAATGATGCCCAATTTTGAAAATGTGCGCATTCTGTCCCTTTTGGTCCGTCCGCCTCCATGTAGGAAGCCTTAGCGTTCCGCGCTACAAATCCCGCGTTTGGACGTGCCGTTCAAAAAGTCCAGCATGGCCTGAACCTGCTCATTGTCTTGGAAACTCTCGCTCACATCCGAGATGCGGTCCTGTAACGGCGTCACATCATCACCAAACAGCATGTCGAATGCCGCCAATATATCGCGGATTTGCGCCGTCGAATTGCCGCGTCGCTTAAAGCCAACAATATTGAGGCCCTTCAAATGCGCGGGATTGCCATTGGCCATGGCGAAGGGAATGACGTCGCGTGTCACCAAAGCCAAAGCGCCGATAAAGGCAAAGGTGCCGATGCGCGTCCATTGGTGAACCGCAGCGAGGCCACCAATATAGACGCCCTTAGCCAAATGGGCATGACCGCCCAAAGTCGCACTACGGGCAAGGATGCAATTATCCTCGACAACGCAATCATGGGCCACGTGAGAATTATCCATGAAATAGCAACCGTCGCCTATCTTGGTCAGGCCCTGATCGCGGGTGGAGCCACGGTGCATGGTGACATGCTCGCGGATCACACAGGACGCACCAATCAAAAGCTGGGTGTCGCTATCCTGATAGGGATGGATTTGCGGTGGGCCGCCCAAGACCGCAAAGGGCCAAACTTGCGTATTCGCCCCGATCGAGACACGGCCATAGGTCGTGACGTTCGATACCAAATGCGCATCCGGCCCAACGGTCGTTTGGCTGGAAATATAGCAGAAAGGGCCGATCTTGGCCCCGTCATGGATCACGGCACCCTCTTCAATGACGGCGGAGGCGTGGATTGACGCGCTCATACCAAATCTACCTTCATGGCAGCCCATTCCGCCTCGCAGGCCAATTGGCCATCGACTTCAGCTTTACCGGCAAATTTGTAGATATTGCGGCGGCCCAACAGCACTTCGACATGAATGTTCAACACATCGCCAGGCCGAACTGGGCGGCGAAACTTGGCATTGTCGACCGACATGAACATGATACCAGCCGTCTTCGCGTCGACCTTAAGCGTCTTGGACATCAGAACCGCACTGGCTTGGGCCATTGCTTCAATCTGTAAGACGCCGGGCATCAGCGGACGGTTCGGGAAATGGCCTTGAAAGAAAGGCTCATTTGCTGTGACGCATTTAATCCCGCGAATGCTTTGGCCTTCGACATAGTCAAAGCACCGATCAATCAACAGAAATGGGAAGCGGTGCGGGATCAGGCGTTCAATTTCGTCGCAATCAATAATGTCGCTCATCTTCATTCCCCGCCCTTCGGACTTGTTTGTGGTTTTGGGTTGACCAGTCGTTTGAGGGCAACCGATTCTCGCATCCATTGTCGCAGTGGTTTAGCCGGATAGCCACCCCACGCTTCGCCAGCGGGGACGGACTCCAGAACGCCGCTACCAGCCGCAATGACCACACGCTCACCCACGCGAATATGGTCACCTAAACCGACGCGGCCACCCATCATTACATTATCCCCAATCTCGCATGAGCCAGAGATCCCGCCAAAGGCGGCAATCACGACGCCCAGTCCAAGCTGACAATTATGCGCGATTTGCGTGAAATTATCGATCTTGCAGCCAATGCCCAGCACCGTATCGCCAAAGGCGCCGCGATCGACGGCACAAAGCGAGCCGATTGATACTTCGTCTTGCAAGATCGCCCGTCCCAATTGTGGCACATCGACAGGCCCGGTGGCTGTTGGGGCAACGCCAAAGCCGACCTCGCCAATCACACTGCCCGACGCAATGGTCACCCGGTCACCAATCAGAGCACAATAGATGGTAACATTTGCCCCAATGCGGCAATTGCGACCAATCGCGACGCCCGGCCCGATCACGCTATTGGGGCCAATCGTGGTGCCTAGGCCAATCTCTGCATCGTCGCCGATTACGACGCCTCGACCAACCACCACATCAGCTTCCAGCTTTACTGAGGCGGGCACAGCAGGTGCCGTCGGGTCGAAATCGCGACGCGCGACCAACGCCGCTGCGGCGGCTGCAAAAACGGCGCGCGGCTCCTTCACGATCAAGGGCGCGACACCTGGTGGCAGCATGGCGGCATGTTCGGCCCGAACCAGACAGGCCCCTGCCCCGGTTTCAATCGTCGATTTGCCCTTGGCGGGGCCCTGACAAAAGGCCAAGTCGCCAGCTTGAGCTTGATCGAGCGGCGCACAACTGGTCAGCGCCAATTCAGGTTCAAACCCCTCGGGTAGTTCAGCCTTCACGACTTGAGCTAGGTCGCGCAATGTTTTGGGCCCAAGGAGCCTGTAGAAGCGCGGATCAATCATCATTTAGGCTCCGAGTCGGACAAATTAAGCCCCTATAAGCGAATTATCGCGGGCCCACGCAAGCCTGACACGCAGGATAGAAAACGCGGCCCCCAAGAAGGAGACCGCGTCGTGAGGCGATAGGTGTTTCAGGCACTTGCCTCTGCCCGCAGGGCGGGCGCGTTCGACCTTATGGACGCTTTGGCGCTGCAGCAGGTGGACGTGCTGGCAAAGGTGCGCCAGCTGGTGCGCCTGCGGCTGGAGCCGCTGCTGGAGCCGATGCACCGCCTTGGGTTGGCAAAGTCGCACGAACAACATTGATCGTCTTCGTTGTTGCGTTGAGGCGCGTGATCAAATCAGCGGTCATGTCGACGCCTGGAATGAAGGCTTCAACTTGGTTTGCCGAAATAGCGATCAAGCCGTTGCGAGCGACCAAGGTTTGCTGCAACGCGGGCGCGATGGCCTTGTTGAAGGCGTCGATCGCATTGCGCTCTGTCAATTGCATGACTTGGCTCAAACGCTCTTGCTTTTGTTGGAATTCATTGTTGAGGCGCTGAAACGCTTCTTGGCGCTGACGACCGGCAGCGCTTTGCGACTCTTGCACGGAGCTGGACAAAATCGCCCGCAATTCCGACTCAAGCTGGCGCTGGTCTGGTTCCAATTCGCGATTGATTTGGTCACGAATAGCTTTCAACTTGTTGGACATGTCTTGGCCAGCCAAGCTGTCTTGGATGAGGCTGCCGAGGTCATAGACGACCACAGGGCTCAACACCGCTGGCGAACCAGCAGGACGTGCGGGCGCGGCTGCAGCAGGTGCTGGGGCTGGTACTGGAACCGGGGTTTGCGCCTGCGCAGCACTGGCCGCCAACAGGGCTGCAACGCCAGCCATAAAATAGTGTGCTTTCATAGATGTTTCTCCTGGAACATTAGGGGGCGGAAAGCCCTAGAAATTGGTCGCGGTTGAGAACCGGAAAGTTTCAGCCTTGTCGTAATCCTGCTTCATGAATGGATTTGAGAAGTCAAACCGAACAGGGCCAAATGGGGAAACCCAATTGACGGACAAGCCTGCAGACGCACGCAGTGCCAAGCCATCTCGGGTGTTTTGATAGGTGCCGTAATTGATGTCGCCTTTGACTTTGTCGATGGGATCGAGCCCGCCTAGCGTGCCGACGTCCAAGAACAAAGCGGCCGAAATCCCGTAGGATTCAGGCAATGGAGTTGGAACGGTCAATTCAAACGACGCGATACCATAGGTCTTGCCACCCAACGCATCGCCATAAACCGTTCGTACGGTCTGTGACAGGCCATTGGGTTGCGTTGAATCGGCATCACGGACCGAGAAAACAGTGCGTGGGCCGATACCGGCAATTTCAAAGCCACGGAAGCTTTGACCACCCTTAAAGAAGCGGTCGTTCACGCGGATCGTATCGCCATCCCAGCCGGCAATGTGACCGGCATTCAATGTTGCGCTGGCGCGCCAGCCGGGGAATAGCCCACGATAGACACCACCTTGGAATTCGGTGCGGTGGTATTTCACCCCGGTCCCGACGCCTGCAAAGTCTTGCGTCAGCGAAATATCAAAGCCGCGCGTTGGACGACGAGGATCATTCCGACGGTCCCAATTGAACGAATAGCCGGCGAGCGAAGTTGTGGTTTTGCCCAACGACCGGCACAGCGCGCTGGCGTCCAGCAATGGTGTTCCATCGGCATTGAAGCACGACACAGATGGGATCTCGTTGGTGTCATTCCGATAAGTATAGCGCAGACCTAAGCTGCGATCTTCGGCCAATGGGAAGCCACCGCGCAAACCGAAACCCGTGGAGTTGGTCAAGAAGCCATCTTTTTGTAATGAAACGTCGTCCA
>JAJTGP010000168.1 GCA_021299265.1 Hyphomonadaceae bacterium
ACCCCTATTTTCTGCAAGAATGGGGAAAGCAGTGTTGGGATACCGCGGAGCGTTGCCCCATAACCGCTGGTGATGTCGATTTAGCCTATCCAACAGCGATCGCTGCCCTTGACGATAGCTTTTTTCGCGTGCGGTTTGATCGGATGACGCCATCGGAAAAGCGCTACTTGCGCGCCATGGCGGACTTGGGGGCAGGACCTTACAGCTCGACCGCGATTGCTGAGCATTTGGGCCGAAAACCTTCCGCATTTGGGCCGGTTCGAGCCTCCCTTATTGCCAAGGGCATGATTTATACGCCAGGCTATGGTGAGACGGCGTTTACAGTACCTTTGTTTGATGCCTTCATGCGCCGCATTATGCCAGTCATGACCTAAAACGCCGCCCTGCGAAGCAATATGCGTAATTCGTTTGGCCGACTGGTATTCGGCCTCCGATCCTCGGAATTCTAATTAACCGCGGCCTAGTTTTTGTCGGCAGCGGTCAGGAAAGACGAAGGACGATAAAGGTCGCATGCTCAGTGAAATTTATACTTCGGGCGCAACTCGCATATGCCGTGTAGCGACCTCGACGACTGGTAAAGTGTGTGAAAAATCACAAAATCGACCATCGACACCATGTCGATATGATTCTAAAAATGAAGCTATGGCATCATCTTCAAATGCTCAAACCGGCAAAACCGCAGCGCGACCAAAGGTACTGAAAGCTGACCAGCTGGACAAGCTGCCCGATGTGGCAGCACTTGAACAATTGGCGCTGAAAACGACTATGAGCCCTGAAGACCCAGCGCTGAGGCGTGCCCAGCTCCTTGTCTATGACGCTTGGGGGGCACGCGACGCTCGCAGTCGGAACGCTTTGGCAAAAAGGGCGCTCAAATTGTCGCCTTTTTGCGCTGACGCTTGGACAATCTTGGCCGATGCCTCGGGGTTAACCCCTGACGAAAAGGGTAGTTACCTTACACGCGCTGTTGCAGCGGGGGCGTTGAGTCTCGGGCCAGGGGGCTTTGAAGAGTTTGCTGGCCATTTCTGGGGCTTTCATGAAACACGTCCTTATATGAGGGCACGCGAACGGCTGAGCCATCATCTTTGGACTTGTGGGCTGCGCAAAGATGCGATCGCAGAGATCGAAGACATGCTTCTTCTCAATCCAGGCGATAATCAGGGTCTTCGCTACACACTTTTGTCTTGGTTGTTACATCAAGGCGATGACACACGAGTTGATGCACTCTTGGCGAAGCAGAACGACGATGAAGGCGCTTTTCTTTCTTGGACAAGGGTCTTGATGGCTCTGCGCGCCGGCGAGGAAAGTAAAGCACTCTCTCTTATGAAATCCGAGGCTATGTCGGCCAATTCACATATAGGAACCGAACTGACGCGTCCCAAGCCATCTATCAAGCCGAGCCGGGGATATTATACCCTTGGCGGCAAGGATGAAGCGGAAACTTACGTCAAACTATATGGCTTTGCTTGGATTCAAACTCCTGGCAGCCTCGAATGGCTTAAGGAGTTGCCAAAACGGACATGACCAGGCTGCCGCCCCGAAACCTAACGCCAGCGCTATGTGCCAAGCTTCGAGAAGATCTCTTGGAAGCTGCAAGAGTGGTCGCAGCAAAGCATGGCCTCGTCGCTGAGATGGGTGAGCCCCGCGACATTGACTTGAGAAGCGGATTTGAATTGCGGCTGAGACTTGGCATTGCGCTGCCCGACGGAACACTGTTCGAGCCTGAGCGAGCCTTGTTTGAAGTTATGGCGGATATGTATGGACTTCGCGCAGAACATTTCGGGGCGGAGTTTATATCAAATGGAGAGTGTTTTCGGATCACTGGCCTCAATCCAAATAGGCCTCGCTATCCAATTAGCGCCGAGCGCATCTTTGATGGGCGAAGTTTCAAATTCACGGCCGAGAATGTGGCACTTAAATTGGCAGGTTTAGGGCCATTTGAAACGAGCGCCGTGCGCGACGATTAGCGCCTCGTTGAAACTAGATGCCTGAACCATGGCTTAGATGGCGACAATCCTTCATGGAAGTGCGCTTCAGCGGCAGGATCTATGGTGGCTTTCGCCTCCTCGCACTCAACTCTTCCTTTTCCGCTAACTATTGCCGAAATAGGAGACACTCTTTGGCGAACCGGCAAATGCTCTATTCCACCCCCATCTCACCTAACACCCAATCAGCCGCAGCCTGAGCCTTGCTCGCAGCGGTTAGGAATGACGACGGATTGTCGCCAAGGGCCTTGAGCCATCCATCAATATAGGCTGCATGATCTTCAAGATGATCGGCCGGCAGGCCAATGTGCGCACCGATGAATGCGCTAGCAAGCTCAGCGACCAGTTCTTCGAGTGCATAGCCTGCATCACCAAAACGGGTCTGGCCGAAGTCACGATTGAGGCGGGTCTCGTGACGGGAGGCGTGCGCGGTCTCGTGGGCAAGAGTTGCCCAATATTGGCTGCCATCGCGAAAGGCCTCGCGAAGGGGCATTTGGATATAGTCAGCAGCCTTGGAGTAAAATGCCCGATTGCCACCATGGCGAAGGGTAACGGGGATGCGGGCAAAGAGAGAAGCCCAGCGGGTCTCAGCCTCGCTGATAGTGATTGGCGTGCGAGGAACAGGCAGTGTTTCAGGAGGCGCATAGAAGGCTTCCGGCAGACCTTCGATTTGCTCGGCATTGAAGACGGTATAACCGCGCAGAATGCGGCGGGTCTCGCCAGCTTCTTCGCGACTTGTACCTGAGGCTCTGGGAACAAGAGATGGCTTACCAGCGCCTTCTGACTTGTCGCCCACT
>JAJTGP010000029.1 GCA_021299265.1 Hyphomonadaceae bacterium
ACGGGCTTTGCATTGACGCTGCAGAAGCGGGCTCCGTCGGACATGTCTGCGGTTTGATGCTGCTGTACGATCTTTGACTAAAGCAAGCCGAGCAACGTGTATGGTCCCGGAGTTTGATGGTGCGGGTTTGATGTAAATCGCTGCGGCTCTTTTGTCCAGCATTTGCAGATGTATTCGTAGGGTGTGAGGCCTTTGAGGGTCTTGAGCCGCTTGGCGAAGTTGTAGGCCGTGACAAAGTTGATCAGGTGTTCGCGCAGCTGGTCGTGGGTCTCGTAGTAGAAGCGCTTGACGGTTGCTTCCTTGATCGTCCGGTTCATTCGCTCGACCTGGCCATTGGTCCAGGGATGCCTGGGTTTAGTCGTCCGGTGATCGATGTCGTTTCTGGCGCAGGCGTATTCGAAGGCATGGGCTCGGAAGCGCTCGCCATTGGCCATGGCCTCTTTGATTAGCGGCACCGCCGATCCACCGCCACCCGGCGTGGTGAACTGGATCCCATTGTCAGTCAGCACGGTGTGTATCTTGTAGGGCACGGCTTTGATCAGCCGGAGCAGAAAGTCGCGCGATGTCGCGGTTCTGGAGTTCTCGTGCAGCTCGACGAAGGCGAACTTGCTGGTCCGGTCGATCGCCACGAACATGTAGAGCTTGCCTTGCTCGGTGCGGACCTCTGCTATGTCGATGTGAAAGTAGCCAATGGGGTATGCGCTGAACTTGCCGCGCTTGGGTTTATCACCTTCGACTTCGGGCAGCCGGGAGATATCGTGTCGCTGAAAACAGCGATGCAGCGATGAGCGCGTCAGGTGCGGGATCGTCGCCTGCAGGGCATAGAGACAGTCGTCGAGTGGCAGCAGGGTATGCTTGCGGAAAGCGACGATCATCGCCTCCTCCTCGATGCGCAGCACCGTCGAATGCGCGTCCTTGGGGCCAGGGCGGATGTCGGCAGTGCTCTTACGGCTCCTCCACTTAGCGACCGTCTTGGGGTTGATCCCATGACGCTTCGCAAGTGCCCTCAGGCTCTCTTGACTATCTTGTATTGCTCGACGGATTGCCGCTGTCGTGCTGGCGCTCCCGTGAAGAACTTGGCCCATAGTGCATCCTTCCATTCCTGCATGGATAACGTACCATCAAACTCCGGGACTAAACATCTAGGACTTTCCCATATGGTCTAGTGCCAAGGCACATGTCCCCGTCAATTGTTGCGGCTTAGACCATAAAAGGGGCGGCGTACCGCAAACGCTGCCCCTTTTGCTATTGTGCGGCCCCGAGCGCTTGGGCCAAGCTATCTGGGCGAAAGAAGGGTGGGTGGATGATGGAAACAAACGGCCTGTTGCCAAAGTCTATCGTGATCGTTGGTGGCGGTACGGCCGGGTGGATGACCGCAGCGGCTTTGGCGCGCTTTGTTGGCCATAAGGTCAAGATCACCTTAATTGAGAGTTCGGACATTGGCACAGTGGGTGTGGGCGAAGCCACCATTCCACCCATCCGCAATTTCAATGCAATCCTCGGCCTTGATGAAGCGGAATTCGTGCGCGAGACCAAGGGTACCTATAAATTGGGCATTGAGTTCTGTGATTGGGTAAAGCCCGGCCACAGCTATTTCCACCCCTTTGGCGTTTATGGCCCCAGTCTGAACCAGCCCAATTTCTTCCATCAATGGCTGCGGGCGCGGGCAGGGGGGCAGGTCCCCGAGCTGAGTGAATTCTCGCTGTGCAGTCTGGCCGCGCGTGCTGGTCGCTTTGCGCCTCAAGGCCGGGACCCGGCTACCATCCAAGCCACCTTGACGTCAGCCTTCCACTTTGATGCCGGGCTTTATGCTGCCTATCTGCGGAAGTTCGCTGAAGCGCGGAACGTGCGACGGCTTGATCAAAAGGTTCAGTCTGTTCGCCAATCTCCTGAGACCGGCAATGTCGAGGCTGTGCTTCTTGAAAGTGGTGACGTGATTGAAGGAGACTTCTTCGTCGACTGCACCGGCTTTCGCGGTCTCTTGATCGAACAGACCTTGAAGACGGGCTATGAGGATTGGCGTGCGTACCTGCCAGCCGACCGCGCGCTGGCGGTCCCGACCGCAAAAGTGGGTCCGGTCGTACCCTTCACGCGTTCAACTGCGCGTTTGGCCGGTTGGCAATGGCGCATTCCGCTGCAGCATCGCACGGGCAATGGCTATGTCTATTCCAGCCAGTTTATTTCAGACGATGCGGCGCATGAAACCTTGATGGCCAACTTAGATGCACCGGCTTTGGCGGACGCCAAGCCTCTGCGGTTTGTCACGGGGCGTCGGAAAAAGCTCTGGAACAAGAATGTGGTCGCCATCGGTTTGGCTTCTGGATTTTTGGAACCTTTGGAATCAACCTCCATTCATTTGATCCAGACCGGCATCACCAAATTGCTGGACTTCTTCCCAAGCCGGCAAAATCACGCGGCAGATGCCGCGACTTATAATCGGTTGGGACAAGAGGAATATGAGTCCATTCGTGACTTCCTCGTCCTGCACTATATGGCCAACCAGCGCGTCGGCGAGCCTTTGTGGGATTATTGTCGCCAGATGGCACTGCCAGATAGTCTGCAGGAACGTTTGGCCCTATTCCAACATGGCGGCCGAGTGCCTCCGCGCGCCTTTGACCTGTTCACCGAGACCAGTTGGGTCGCGGTCTTTATGGGCCAGGGCATCGAGCCCAAAGGCTATAATCCTTTGGTGGAAGTGCATGATGGCGCAGCTGGACGCCAATTTCTAGCCGACGCCCATCGCGCCTTGGCTGAACTGTCGCGGCAATTACCCGAGCACGAAGACTTCTTGCGCCAAGCGGGCATGATGCCCTCCTAAATTCAAAGCTAGGACTCTTTTGGGTGCGAGGTAGAATTGCGCACGACAAAGGCATGGCTGATCGCGATGGCCTCGTTCAATTCTTCTGTGGTCTTTGCCGCCGCATGGGCAATCAATCGCTGTGCCGCTTCTGCTGCCATATCGCCGACGGGCTGGCGCACCGTGGTTAAAGTCGGTTGGCTGTAGCGGGAGGCGGGGAAGTCGTCGAAGCCCACAACCGATAAGTCGCGTGGCACGTCGACCCCCAGTTCGGACGCGACATGGATGACGCCCAAGGCCATTTCGTCGTTCGCAGCAAAAATCGCCGTTGGCGGTTTTGCCAGCGACAACAAAGCCCGCCCGCTGGCTTTGCCACCTTCATACGTATAGTCGCTTTGCAGCATCGTCGCCTCATCAACAGGCAATCCGCTGGCCTGCATGGCATCGATATAACCGCCCTGGCGCGCCCGACTTGAAGCAAGTCCCGGCGTGCCGGCAATGAAGCCAATTCTTTTGTGGCCGAGACCAATCAGGTGCATGGTGGCTTCATAGGCACCCGCACGCTCATCCATCGTGATCGACAGGCAGGCGACATCGGTTTCTGTCGCACTCAAACGCGCAAAGGGTGTGCCCATGCGGACCAGAATTTCGAG
Organism: Hyphomonadaceae bacterium; assembly: GCA_021299265.1. Lineage (GTDB taxonomy): Bacteria > Pseudomonadota > Alphaproteobacteria > Caulobacterales > Aquidulcibacteraceae > Aquidulcibacter. Next base: position 3,451 of record JAJTGP010000029.1, read on the forward strand.
GATTTTCTGATTGTCCGAGATGGGCGGTGTCAGGATGACCCCGTCTGGGTTCAGGGCCGACAGGGTTGAGGACAAGATGGCTTCGGCATTTTCAGCTTCTGCATTCAAGAGCTCAAACAAGAGGTGATAGCCTGCTTCCCGGCACGCCATCATGCCGCCAAATTGCAGCCGCTCCACATAAGGGTTCGAACGGTCAATCTTCCAATGGTCGAGCGTGAGGGCTTCATCGAGGAAGGTCACCAGCGTGAAGGATCTGCCGCCTGCCAAACCACGGGCGGAAGCCTTCGGGCGATAGCCAAGCTCGGAAACCGCGCGCTTGACCCGCTCTTGCACCTTGGGCCGAACATTGGGCTCGCCATTCAAGACGCGCGACACAGTCTTGATCGACACCCCGGCATGGGCGGCAACTTCATAAATCGTGGGGGCGCGCCTTGGAGTCATCTGGCTTTCTTGGATCTGTCTTCCGCCTAGTCTAAGCCTTGTCGTTACCCGACTGCAATCAGAGCCGCTGACGATTTATGCACTACCGGCCACCATGGGGGCAAAATAAGCTTTCACCAGCAAGAGGCCTGACTTTTCTCGCCCCTGCAGAACCAGTTGGCAGACGTGGTTCATGTCGAGACCTAATTCGGCAAATCGCTTCAAGGGAATGACAAATGACTGGTCCTGCTGAGCTGTGGCACCGAGCAAAGTCATGAACTTCGCCAGAGGCTGGTCCAGATGATGCTGCGGCAACAGGGCAACGCCTATGACCTCGGGTTCTTTGGTTACAGCGGTCAGATAAAGGGCATAGTCGGCATTTGCTTCGCGTGAGAGATTGAGCGGCGGGCCGATAAAGCTCAGGCAGGCTTCATCTGTCCACTGAATGGCCCAAGCGTTTTCCTGCTGGCCAAAATCGGCGGCCCGCAGATTCACGTGTCCTGCGTGGGACGCTGTGCCCCCGGTCAGGTTTGGCTTTCTGATCGAGGTGGAGCCTGCTGCATCGGATAGAGTGGCCGTCCAGTCTCCTTGGGGGATACCGCGGTCAAAGATGGTCAGTGGGTCGTGCCTCTTGGCATCTGATTGTTCATGCACGGGCTGCCAAGCGACTTGATCGAATAGACTTAGTCCAAAGCCCAAGGAAAATAGTGGGGCTCTGCTCGGGCTTACTGCGCAGAGATCAAAATGATCGCTATAGGCAGGCCAAGGGAAGGGCAGGCGGCCTTGAAAATCCAATTGCCCTTCAGAGGCGATGAGCAAGTCTGCCAAGGCCCCAGCTTGTGTGCCGGGCAGGAAAGCCGCGATGAAGGCGGCGCTTTTGTTCAGCGCCGGGTTCATCCATAGGGGGCGACCGGAAAAAAGCACGGTGACGACAGGAATACCCGCCTCCGCCAATCTTTCGATCAGTTGATAGTCACTTGGGTCACCGGGCCGGTAGGCGAGGGTCTCGCAATCCCCGCGAAACTCTGCATAGGGTTCTTCGCCCAGAACAACCACGGCGACATCTGGCTTATCATTCCAATGGCCCGCTGAATCAAAGGTCACTTGGCCGCCAGAAGAGCTGATCTTTGCTTGGAGACCTTCCAACAGGGTTTGGCTGCCCGGGAAAAGGCCCCGGAAATCGCCGCCACCTTGCCAAGAGAGCGTCCAGCCGCCGCAGGCGAGGTCCAACCCATCTGCCCCCCGACCGCAGACCAACATGTGTTGGCTTGGCGCAAGCGGCAAAATCCCATTGTCATTTTTCAAAAGAACTGCCGATTGGCGAACGGCGCGACGGGCTAGCTCGCGGTGCTCTGGGCAGCCCAAAAGGTCAAATCGCCCGGCTAAGGGCCGCGTAGCAGGCCTGCCTTTTTTGCTAAGTCCCAGCCGGGCCTTGAACCGCAACATGCGAAGAACAGCATCATCGAGACGCGCTTCTAGGCCCGCATCAGCGGCCACGACTTCAAGTGTGGAGGCCAAAAGTGCGCGCCAGGAATCTGGTGCCATATACATATCGAGGCCGGCAGCCAAAGCTTGTGGTGCGTGGCTTGGCGCGGCACCTGGCAATTGACCGTGACCATTCCAGTCGCCCGCTACTAAACCATCAAACTGCCAATGCTGTTTCAACAGGGCTGTGAGCATGTCGTGCCGGCCATGCATACCTTGCCCGCCCCAAGACGAAAAAGATGCCATGATCGCAGTCGCCCCTGCTTCGATCGCGGCAATATAGGGTGCGGCATGCTGAGTGATGAGTTCGCTTTCCGAGCAATTGGTTTCGCCTTGGTCTCGCCCATCTTGCGTGGCCCCGTCGCCGAGGAAATGCTTGGCGGCGCACGCGACTTTATCCGGCCCCAGAAAGTCCTTTGTATCTGGCTCACCTTGTAACCCAATAATCATCGCGGCTCCCAAGCTACAGACAAGGGAAGGGTCACAGGAAAAGGCTTCGTAGGTGCGACCCCAACGCAGGTCTTTGGCGACCGCGACCGTCGGCGAGAACGTCCAATCCATCCCTGTGACCGCGATCTCCTTTGCCGTCGCGACGCCGATCGCCTTGGCTAAGTCTATGTCGCGGGCCGCACCCAAATTGATGTTGTGCGGGAAGATCGTGGCGCCCGCGATATTGGAATGACCATGGACTGCATCGGTGCCGAAGATGATGGGGATCGAGGTTGCGTCACTTTCATCCCAAAAGGAGTCAACCAGTGCTAGCCACTCTTTGGCCGAGGCATCGAACCGCCCGTGCGGTGCCGAATTGCCGCCATTCAGGATGGCCCCAATGTTATACTTCTTCGCTTCTTCCGGCGTGATGGATGCAATGTCTGCCTGAATGATTTGAGCGACTTTTTCGGCAAGGCTCATCGCCGCCAGTTGCCGGGTGATTTCGACCTCGATTACTAGGTCCGGCTTTAGATGGCGCTGTGGCGTCGGCCACGCAGCCAGCGTCAGTGGCCGCTCTCCAAAATTGGTCACGGGATCAGGATGTTGGTCAGCCCTTGATGTGGCCTTTGATTTTGGCATGATTTAGGTGCCCGAAGCAGCGCGAGAAGCGGTAGAAGGCTCCATAACCTCGTCGCCTTCTGGCTGATAATCTAAAGGATAGTCTTTCAGGCGATCCCACCAATAGACTTTCAACAGCCAAGTCGTCACGGCCGCAATGGCCAAGGCGATGCCGAACGAAGTCCAGTTGCGGATGACAAAGAAGATGGGTGCCGCCACCAGACTTGTCTGCCAGATGATGCCAGTAACCACATTAAAAGCATCCAATTTGAACTCTTTATTGGGTTCGACACCTTGCCCTTTGGCCATAAGCGCTTGTTGCACCGGCCCCCAGAAACCCCAAGGCCTCGTCTTCACGTAGAACTTCTCAAGCACCTCCATATCGGTTGCAGGTGTCATCAGTGACGTGCCCAACACGACAGCAAGGCAGATGACAAAGAATACGGGGAAGGATTGTAATGGGTCTAAACCCATTTGGGGGATGGCTAGAATGAGGGCAAAGAAAATCCCAGCCGCCATACCGCCAAAATAGCCCCAACCATTCATCCGCCACCAATACCATTTGACGACATTGGCCGCAGTATAGCCGCCATAAAGCCCGGCCGTAATCCAGTTCAAGGCGCTATCGATGCTGTGCAATAATAGGCCAAAGGCTGTCCCGATAATGACGAAGGTGATCGACACTGCATAGCTTAAATTGATGAGCTTCTTCTCGGACGCCTCTGGATTGATGTATTTCCGATAGACATCATTGACGATGTAAGCGGGTGCAGCGTTCAAGGGCGCGGCAAAGCTCGACATGAAGGCGGCAAGCAGGCCAGCCAAGGTTAGGCCCAACAGGCCAGTCGGCAAGAACTCCGCCAAAGTGAAGGGCAGAATGGCCTCATAATCCGCGGTCTTGCCCATGGCGCGCAGCTCATCCTGGAAGTGCACCAGCGCGAGGACCGTCAGACCGGCAATCATCAGATAGCGGGGAGGGTTGAGGACAAGGCTCACAAAGCCACTCATCTTGGCAGCATCGGTTGGCGAGCGAGCGGACAAGATACGCTGCATGTCATAATTGGGCGCAGGGCCTGCGAGCGAGTTCAAGATGCCCTTGAACAGAACCAACATGAAGAAGATGGTGAAGAGCGAATAGCCTTCAGAGGCAATCTTCTCATGTTCCCCGTCAGCACCTATGGCACAGAAATGGGGTTGTG
>JAJTGP010000166.1 GCA_021299265.1 Hyphomonadaceae bacterium
CGGCAACCGCATGACCTTCGTCGGCCTCAAGCAAGAAAAAGATCGCCGCGATGTGATCGCTTACATCAAGGTTGAAAGCGCAAAATAGGGTCCCTGATCGCTGCTACCGCACCCGCTTGGACGACTTGAAGCCAGAGCCCAATGTCTTATCGCGGAAGACTTTGGCGTTCTGGACCAAGCCTAAGCCAAACATCAGCGACAACATCACACTGCCGCCATAGCTTAAAAATGGCAGCGGCTCGCCCACCACGGGCATCAGCCCCATAATCATGCCGGCATTGATGCCGACATAAATGAACAACAACATGGTCACGCCTGCAGCCAAAAACTTACCGAACAAATGGCGACAGCCAATCGAAATATAAATCCCAAACGCCATGGCGGCGAGATAGAGGGCCAACACAAACAAGCCGCCAACCATGCCAAATTCTTCGAGCAGCATAGCGAACACAAAGTCGGTATGGCGTTCTGGCAAGAAGTCGAGCTGGCTTTGTGTGCCCTGCATATAACCTACGCCAAACAAGCCGCCCGAACCGATGGCAATCTTAGACTGGGTTATGTGATAGCCGGTGCCTAAGGGATCACGCGAGGGATCTAGGAAGGTCAGAATGCGGTTCTTCTGAAACTCTGCCATGAAGAAGAAGAAGGCCACTAGCGCGAAGGTCGCCACTGACGTACCCGCAGCAATGACATACCACCAAGACAGGCCTGCAAGGATCACCATCGTGGCCCCCACCCCTGCCACCATGATGGCCGTACCCAAATCAGGTTGCAGCGTGATCAAGGCAGCCGGTGCAGCCAGCATCATCAGCGGGATGAAGTGAGCACGGATCGTCCACATCCGGTCAGACTCCGCATCTTGGTAAAAGCGTGCAAGAGCTAGGATCAGGGCGATCTTCATGAATTCCGACGGCTGCAAGCGGATTGGCCCGACTTCCAGCCAGCGCTGGGCACCCAAAGCGACTTTCCCGAAGAGTTCCACCGCAATCAATAGAATGAAGACGCCAATATAGGCGGGATAGGCGAGATGATACCAAATGCGCACATCGACGGTGGCCACCACCAGCATCAGGCAGGTCACGATGCAAAAGCGGATGATATGATCACCTGCCCAAGGCTCCCAACTGGCACCTGCCGCCCCAAACAACAGGATGGTCCCGACCACGCTGATCATGGCCATCACAAAGACGAGACCCCATTCGATCCGGCGCAGCTTGCCAAAGAAGCTGTCGCGACCGCTCTCCATGTCTGGCAAAAAGGTCATGCTTTGCCATCCCCCGGCGGCGTGCCGTCTGTGGGTGGGGTTATGTCGGCCGTCTTGGTTCGGGTTGTGAAGGCGGGACGTGATGAGGGGTCCTTCAACAAAGTCGCTTTCATGATTTCGCGTGCGCGCGGCGCAGCAGCTGCACCGCCACCGCCACCATGATCAACCACCAGCGCACAGCAATATTTGGGCTCTTCAGCTGGGGCATAACAGACAAACAAGGCGTGATCGCGCTGCCGCCACGGCAGCGAAGCATTGGATCGAACGCCCGTCCGGCGCTCTGCCATCGTGATGCGCCGCACTTGTGCCGTGCCGGTCTTACCCGCCATGCGCACGCCTTCAATGCCAAGGTCGCCCCGGCCCGTGCCACCGGCTTCGTTGGACACCGCAATCATGCCCTCATGCACCAGATGCATGTTCTGATAACTGAACGGCAGCGACTTAAACGGCGTGATTGGTACAGCACCTGGCCCTTCGCGGATCAAGCGCGGTTCAACGGCTTTGCCTTGCGAGGCAATCCGAGCGGTCATAACCGCCAATTGCAACGGGGTAGCCGCAATCAAGCCTTGACCAATCGCGACATTGAGCGAGTCATAAACTTGCCAAGGCTGCCCACGATTTTTCATCTTCCACGCATTATCCGGAACATGTGAGGACGAAATCCCGGGAATGCCGAGGTCAAAGCGCTGCCCAAAGCCAAAGCCGCGCGCGACTTCAGCCATCTTGTCGCCGCCAATCCGCCGGCCCATTTCGTAGAAATAGACGTCACATGAGACTTTGATCGCGGAATGCAAATTCACACTGCCATGGCCGCCGCGTGAATGACAATGGAAGCGGTGATTGCCCAGCATATAGAAGCCCGGGCAATTGATCGTTTCTTCTGGGTCCGTAATGCCGGCTTCTAGGGCTGCCAAAGCGGTTACCATCTTATAGGTAGACCCCGGCGGATAAATGCCGCGAACCGCTTTATGATAGAGCGGGCGCATCTCGGCACTATTATACTCATTGAAGTCAGTACGGCTGATACCATCGACAAACTTATTGGGGTCAAAGCTTGGGGCCGATACCAGCGCCAAAAGCTCTCCGGTACGTATGTCCATCACCACCGCAGAACCTGCTTCGGCGGGGCGTTCGTCCTTGGCTTGGAACTGGTCATAGGCGACTTGTTGAATTTCGGCGTCAATGGTGAGGACGATGGGGGTGCCGCTTTTTGGATTGAGCCGAGGGTCGACCACTTCACGGATCACCCGGCCATGGGCGTTGACCTCTAGCTTGGTTGCCCCATGCACACCTTTGAGGCCTTTTTCTTGTGCCTTTTCAATGCCCTCTTTGCCAACCCTAATACCGGGATGGCGGGCTTGCGGATCTGTGACCACATCCTTGTCATTGGCCTTGGCGACATAGCCAAGAACATGGGCCATACTTTCTGCAAGTGGATAATTGCGCGCCTCTCCCATCTCGCATCGGACACCTGGAAATGATGCGGCATAGACACTGACCCGCGAATAATCTTCCCAAGAGAGATTTTCAGCCACCATAGAAGGCATGAAGCGGGGCGAGATTTTAGCTTCGCTTAACGATTCCTTGGCCTTCTCGGGCGACATCTGGAGGATAGAAGCCAAAGCCTCAATGGTCTTGGGCAAATCATCGACATCTTCGCGCATGATCGAGACACGGAAATCGCGCCGATTGACAGCAAGTGGCACGCCAAAACGATCATAGACTGGCCCGCGTGAGGCTGGATTGACCAACAGATTGAACTGGTTCTCGGCTGCCTCAAGGCGGAATTCGTCATTCTCAAAAATTTGAAGCTGCGCCATGCGCACGCCAAGGACGGCAAAATACAATCCACCTAGCGAGGAGAGTACCATCGCCCGACGGCTAAACAGATCTGGCCCACCATTTTGGCTCATGCTTCATCCTCTGACAGATCAAACCAAGGTGCCACCCAAGGATAGACGACAACGGCACTTACAATCGGGACCAAGATTGCCAGCACATTAAACCCTTTTCCGCTTGAAATCGACAAGATGAAGGCGGCGATTAAGAAAAAAAGTCCGGTAACGGCTGCGGAACCCATCGGGGTGGAGGCCATCGCTGTGCTGAAACGGGCGGTCAACATCGTTAGAGCATGGGCAACCAAAGCGACCACGGCCCAAGCCCCTAACGGGCCACCGGTCAATAAATCCACCCAAAGCCCCAGCCCGAACAAGATCAGGCCAACGACCGCATTCGGGCCTTGATTGGCCCAGCCACAGGCTGCCCAAATCAGGCTGGCAGGCCAGATACTGCCAAAGGGCCCGAGATTGAGCGAGACAAGATTGAGCAAGCTTGTCCCTGCCACAATGGCCAGGCCAGAAAAAAGACGTGACCTGGTCGAGGGGCGGCCAGGTAGGAGCGTGCTCACTGCTTGGGTGCCCCGCTGGGTGGGGGTGCAGCAGGTGGTGCCACTGCAGGGGCCGTTTGAAGCGCAGGACTCGGCGGCGCTGCACTGCCCGATGCTGAACCGGCCACTGGAACATTGCGGCTTTCAGCTGCCAGACGGGCGGCTTCGGCCAGTCGCGCCTGTTCTCGGGCCGCGTCGCGTTCTTTTGCCAAGCGGGCTGCCGCCGCACGCGCGGCCTCTATCTCGCTTCCACGCAGAGCTTGTGCGGCCCGAATAGCTTCCGGTGTTGCCGCTGTTGGCACCCCGGCAGCATCGGCTGCCAAGGGTAAGACTCCACCTTGCACCGGCGCTGTCGCCAAACCTTCAGTGGGCGGTGGGGCGAGGGACGGAGCTGTCACGGGGTCCAAAGGCGGCGGGAAGTTTGAAGGCGGCACTAAGCGCACAAAGTCGATCGGCGAAGCACTCGATGCCAAACGGACGCGCCATTGCCGGTCGGGTGCGACACCAGCTTGGCCAACGGCGATGCCGCGCGGAAAAATGCCGTCATCGCCCGAGGTCATGACCCGCTCGCCATCGCGCATCAAGGTAGGCGTATTCAAATGAGCCAATCTGGGTGCCGACGTTTTGTCGCCCATAGCAATGGCGCGCGCGCGGGTCGTTTCACCCATAACGGGCACGCGGCTGTCGCCATCGGCCAAGAACAGCACGCGCGATGTATCGCTGCCAACGGCGATCACGCGACCAACCAGTCCATTCTGGTTCATCACGATCCAATTCACCTTGACGCCCGCCTTCGCCCCAAGATTGACGATACCCGACTTTGCAAATGGGCCGCTGCTTTCGCTGATCAGCCGACCTGTCAGGCCTTGCGGTAATTGCTCGGCCTTGACTCCATGAAGTTTCTCATAGGCATCGAGACGTTCAGCCATGGCTTTGGCTTGGTCACGCCATTGCAGCAGGGCCCGATTTTCTTCTTTTAGCTTTTGATTGAGGCCAGCACCGCCAAAGAAAGAGCCGACAGAGGAGACAACGCTTTCCCCCCAGCGTACCGGCGTCATCAACACGCCGCCTACCGCGCCAGAAATATCAGAAGCAAGTCCGGCGACTGCGCCCCCGCGCTGGTCGGTCACAACAATTGTGACCCCGGCAGAGATCAGCGCCGTCAGCACCGCGACTCCAATGAGTGGCCCTGCCCCTCCTGCTCGCCGATTGCCTCTGCGCGCCATTTGACTGCTCCTTCACCTCATCTGCCCGAACCCGTCGGGGCGCTTGTCGGGTTTAGACCTTGGACAAGACACCCTTCCATTGCTCGAAATTATCGACGCACTTGCCGGTACCCAATACCACGCAGGACAAAGCATCATCCGCCACCGAGACTGGCAAACCCGTGCGCTCGCGCAGGACCACGTCCAAGTTACGCAATAGCGCACCACCGCCGGTCAGCATGATGCCCTTCTCGACGATATCGGCGGCCAGTTCAGGTGGCGTGGTTTCCAACGCGACGCGAACCGCTTCGATGATTTCATCGACGGGATCGGACAAGGCTTCAGCGATCAATTGCTCGGAGATTTGGATTTCGCGAGGCACGCCATTGAGAAGGTCGCGTCCTTTGACGGACAAGGACAGACCATAGCCGTCAGCGGGTGGCAGTGCCGTCCCAATTTCTTTCTTGATCCGCTCAGCCGTTGTTTCACCAATCAACATGTTCTCGGTGCGGCGCAGGAAGTTGATGATGCTCTCATCCATCTTGTCACCACCGACGCGGACAGAGCGCGCATAGACAATGCCTTCCAGCGACAGAACGGCCACTTCGGTGGTGCCACCACCAATATCGACAACCATTGAGCCAGAAGGTTGATCAATGGCGAGGCCTGCCCCGATTGCAGCGGCCATAGGCTCTTCGATCAAATAAGCGTCTGACGCACCGGCATTCAAAGCCGCATCTTGGATCGCGCGGCGCTCAACAGGCGTCGCACCAGATGGCACGCAGATGATGATGCGAGGCCGGCCGCGCAAGAAACCCTTGTTTGAATTTACGCGGCGGATGAAGTGCTTGATCATTTCTTCAGCGACTTCAAAGTCTGCGATCACGCCATCGCGCATCGGCCGAACCGCTTGAATTTCGCCTGGTGTTCGGCCCAACATCAGCTTGGCTTGATGGCCTACAGCCTGCACTTCTTTACGACCGCCGCGCTGGCGATAGGCCACAACGGATGGCTCATTCAGGACAACACCATGCCCTTTGACATAGACAAGGGTGTTGGCCGTACCAAGGTCGATTGCCATGTCGCTGGAAAACCAGTTGAAGAGGCGTCCGAACATTTTTTTTCTCGCGATTCTAAGTCTGTTCTATGCGATGATTCGCATTTCTTGAATCTGGGTCGTGCCGCTTCATGACGGCCAAATCAAGGCCGTGCAGCCCCTAAGTCCTGCGATTTTTGACAATTCCGACTAGTTCTGAGCAGTTATATGCCGCGCTTGTGATTAAGCCTGAACGATCCGCTGGCTGGCCCTTGCAAACAGACCGCAATAAAGGCTGCCAGAGGCCCTCTAAGCTTCACGCAACACGCGAATTTGCTCAGCCGATTGCACGCATGGAGACGCCCGGTGGAAAGGGTGTATCAGCAGGAACAAAGAAGTCCGGCATCAAATCCTTGCTGGGATCAACCCGGTAGTGGTCAAAGGCGGTCACACCTGCCTCGGACAGAACCACATCATCGATGAAGAAGTTTCCAGTGCAGCTTCTAGCGTCGCGGGTCAGGATCACATGGGCGGCGTCCGCCATGATGTCGACTGTGCGGCAATGGCGCAGCCCTTCATCGCCTGCGAGAGCAAATTGGATCGCGGCAGTGGCGATGCCCGTACGCGGCCACAGGCAATTAAAGCCAATGCCATCGTGCTTAAACTCTTCAGCCATGCCGAGCGCGCACATGCTCATCGTGTATTTCGCCATGGTGTAAGCGACATGATTGCCAAACCAATTCGGGCTCATGTCCAACGGAGGCGACAAGTTCAGCACGTGCGGATTCGTAGCCTTCTTCAGAAACGGAATACAGGCACGACTGACCAGATAGGTCCCCCGGCCATTGACCTGATGCATCAAGTCATAGCGCTTCATTTCCGTCTGCAGCGTGCCGGTTAGTTGGATTGCGCTAGCATTATTGATGCAGATATCAATGCCGCCAAACCGGGCCACCGCTTGTTCCACGGCTGCCTGGACGGAGGCTTCCTCGCGGACATCAACCATCAGAGGCAAGGCCTGGCCGCCAGCGGCTTCAATCTCTGCCGCTGCCGAATGGATGGTGCCGGTTAGATGCTTGTGTGGCTCTGACGTTTTCGCTGCGATCACCACATTGGCACCATCGCGTGCTGCCCGCAGTCCTATTGCCAACCCAATGCCCCGCGATGCCCCGGTGATGAAAAGGGTTTTGTCTTTTAGACTGCTCATGTCGGCTGCTCCCATAGATTTCTTCTCCCAGCAGACTTAGCGTCTTGTCAGGGCAGAGCAAGAAGAAACGCGCAGGCGAGTGACGCAAGCCTATCTGATCGCGTCACGCACACAGCCTGAAGATTCTTGGAAGCTATGTCGGGCCAAGCAGAACAAATGCTCATAGGGATAACGGCTCGCCGCTAGGCATTGGCGCACATTCAATTGAACCCTGGTCATGCACATCTTGCCGCCGGTACGGGTGATGAGCTTGGTCGAGGTCACGTCATCGCCTAGCACATGATAGGCCGCTGCAACCAAGAACCGTTTATCCAACGGAGCTTCGGCGCGGGTGTTGCGCATGTCTGACGCGCCAAGCGGGCTTAACTCAACCGGGCTTGCCGAAGCCGTGCGATGCGCTGCCAAGATCAGTTGGGGGTCCATTTCGCGCTGGGCCCAAGCTTCCTTCTGCACGCTATAGGCCGCGTCGCCCAAAACCTGGCTCGCCTTGTCCATCTTGACCAAGCTATCGGCCATCACGCCGCTGGCAATGGTTGCGGCCTCATTGGACGAGGCAACCAGGCCCAAAAAAGCCTCCGGGTCATTCTTCAGGCGCTCCAGCACCGCATCTCGACCCAAAAGATTGACCGCGGTCTGCAAGCTCGATGCAAATGGCGCATGCGCGGACGCAGAGAGCACCGCATAAGACGCTGCCCCCTCGGATATGCCAGATGATGAAAGCCGCGCGGTTGATAAAAGCGCGCCCTCCACTGCCTCAGGCGTCAAAGTCCGCAAGGTCGTCAAACGGTCGGCTTCACCCACCAGCGCATTAAAGCGGGCGGCGGTCGCAGCCAGATCAAAAGCCGGCACTTCGGCAAGCGGTAAGGGTGTCGCGATGGCTTCGGGTGGCAAAGTTGTGGGCGGGACTTCAGCAGCCTGTGCCGCGGGCGCAGTAGCTGACGGCTCGCCAGCAGCAGGTACAGGCATTTGGCCTGAAGTGGCATCTTGCAGATCTAGGACAGAGGCCTGAACCGCCAAAACGGGTATACAGACAGAAACGGCAAGCACCGAAATAGCAATTATCCGCTTCACTTTAGTCACCTCAAGTCCCACCCAAACCAAAATCTAACAGTTAAACCTTCATTCAAATCAAATCTGACACCTCAATTTGAATTTTGTTTCGCAACGCCAATCCGGCATTCCATTAACTATGACCTAGGTCAAGACTATGCTGGAAGATTGCTTGAGGAATTGCCGTGAGTCTAATGCGGGTAGATCAGGACCGGAAAAATCGGGGCACTGTGCGCCCACAGACAATCGGTCATCGCTTCAATTTGACCTGAGCGAGAAAGAGGTGAGAAATCTGCACCAATCCTAGGCATAAAACTTGAACTAAATTTGATTAAAAAGACAAGAGATGCAAGCATTTCCACTTAATTTGGCCCTCCCTAAGCGTCACCCTTGATGCACAGAGCGCGGGGACACGTCCGGTTACGCTGAGCTATCTGACCTCGGGAATGGCGTGGAAGTCAGATTATGTCGCTCTGTTTGATGAGGCCGCTGGCAAGATCGATGTGCAAGGCTGGATCACGCTCACCAATAATACCGGGACAACATTCACCAATGCGCGCGCTTTATTGGTGGCGGGCGATGTGGCCCCCCTACAGCAGCAGGAATTTCGGCAAAGAAGCGGCGGTCGCCGCGGCGCGCCTTTAGGCAATCAAGCCGGAACCGAAGGCGGCGGCGGGGAAGCTTTGGGCGATTTGCGCGCCTATCCGATCGAGGGGCGAACCACAATTGCCAATGCGCAAACCAAACAGGTCAGCTTCCTAGATGCATCCGGGGTCCCCGCCCGGAAAGGCTATGAGTATCGCAATAACTGGCTTGGCAGTGCGACTGAGGCCGTTAGTGCCAGCTCAATCCTGCGATTTTCCAATGCAAGCACAGGCGGCATTGGCGCGGCTTTGCCTGCGGGTGTGGTGCGAGTCTATATGCGCGACTCGCGCGGACAAGCCCAATTCATTGGCGAGAGCAATATCCCCCACACGCCCGTCGGCTCACTTATGGCGTTGCGAACGGGCGACGCGTTTGATGTAAAGGTACAGCCGATCCTAGAGTCGCGCACCACAATTACGACCGACGAATGGGACTTAAACGCCCGTTGGAAGATCACGAGCCCTGACGGCACCACCACCGAAACCACTGTCGAGTCACCCCGGAGCTACTACCGCACCGAAATGCGTTACATCGTGACCAATGCGCGTGATATCCCTGTGACGGTTGATGTGGTTCAAAGCGGCTTAGCATCGTGGTGGTGGCTGCGCGATGTGCGTATTCCAAAGGAAAGCATTGCGGGCGTCCAACAGGACGTGGATACGCGCCGCTGGGAAGTGCCAGTTCCTGCTAATGGCAAAACAGAACTAACCGTCACCTTCCTGACCCCTTGGTGATTGTGATGCGGGCAAGCATGCTTTGCCTTTTGCTGGTGCTCCTACCTTCGCTGGCGGGTGCTGCAGCACCTGCCGTGATCTCACATGGACCAAGCGAAGTTGGGGTGACGATCTACCGCGATCCTGAGCGTGGAAGCGACTCTATCGACACCGACGCTCCAAACTCGTTCGCCCTGATCTCAGAGACCCGTGTCGTGGATTTGCCGCCCGGTCCGGTGACGATCCGCTTTGAAGGCGTCGCGGGCGGCATCGTGCCACAATCGGCAATCCTGTTTGGAACCCAACCACGCGAACGCAATCGCGATGCAGCCCTCTTGTCGCAAGGTGGCCTTGTTGATGCATTTACAGGCCAACAAGTCCTTGTGCGTCGGACCAATCCCGCCACGGGCGTGGTGACGGAGGAGCGGGCAACCATCCGCTCTGCAGCTGACCGAATGGTCATCTCGACGCCTCTAGGGGCTGAGGCCGTCTATTGCACGGGCTTGCAACAAACCCTGATTTATCCCAACGCGCCGGCGGCCTTGTCTGCCAAACCAGTTCTATCCATGACAACCAAGGACCAACCGGGTGGGCGGGCAACGATCACTTTAGCTTATCTCGCCAATGGCTTTGATTGGGATGCCACCTATGTGGCCACCTTGGCGCAAGATGGGAAATCTTTGGCGTTGTTTTCATGGCTAACCATGGCCAGCGGCGACGAAACCAGTTTTGTGGACGCAACGACCTCGGCCGTCGCCGGACAGGTCAATCGCTCTGACGGCACATCCGACGATACCGGAAAGATGGCTCGAGAACAGGCCGAGTATCTGAATGTCTATGGACGATGTTGGCCGTCGGGGACCACGACATCGGGCCTAAGGACACCCCAACTGGTCGCGCCAGCCCCCGTCCCCATGCCGATGATGTCAGACTACTCGGCCATGGAAGTCGTCGTCGTGACAGGGACGCGCCGAAAGGAAGCCGTGCAGTTCGCATCCATGGCCGTGACGGCTGTCGGCGAGCGCCTTGGCGACCTTGTCCTGTACAAAATACCGATCCCCGTCACGGTAGCGGCACAATCGCAAAAGCAGGTCGCGTTTTTGGCAGACAAAAAGATCACAGGTGAAGTGATTTATCGTTCCCGCATTGCCCCTTTTGGCTCCCTACGGGGTATGGACAGATTATTCCGCTTCACCAACACCACCCGCGCAGGGCTGGGCCAGCCAATTCCCGCAGGTCAGGTGATCTTGTATCAGGATGGTGCCTTTGGTCGCCAACTTATCGGCCAATCTTCAACCGAAAACAAAACCATCAATGAGGATGTTGAGTTGGTCTTTGGTGAGGTTGAAAATGTCACCCTCGAGCCCGATCCCGACTATACGGGGAAAAACTATCGCTATGTCGTTCGCAATGCCAACCCCTTCCCTATTCGCTTCGAGCTGGAATTTATGACAGGCCATGATGGTAAGTTCGTCAGGCTGCCGCGCGGGCTGATTTCCAAGCCGGGTAAACAGGTCTGGTCTATCGTCATCCAACCTAACAGCCAGCGTTTGATTGGCTGGGGCGAGGTCGAGACGACGTCGCAATGACCGACGTCGCGTGACAAAACCCTTATCGGGAGATGGTTACGCCCCACGCCGCCAAGCACCCAGCTTCAAGGTAATGGCGATGATCAAGCCAAAAGTCGCCATGGCGGCGGCGGCCCCAATGAATACGCCCTTTAGCCCGAGGTCTAACCCGAAGGCCAGAAACCACCCGCCGCCAACTGCCAGCACGACGCGGGCTAGGATTGCGATACCCAACCACCGCATAGCCACCGCCCCTTGACTCGCGAAATAAAGCGACAAGCCCAAGCCTTGGAATGCAAAGAGGGGCCCCACGATCTGAATATAGCTGCGCGCGGCTTCAAAGGTCACTTGGTCGTTGGTGAAGGCATAAATCCAAGCTGACGGAAATAGCGCCAAAGCCAGCCCCACCACCCCGGTCAGGCCAGCAGCGAACGCACTGCCGATCCAGCCAATATGCTCAGCCCGGTCAATATTGCCCGACCCGATGCTAAGACCCACCAGTGACGTCATGGCAGCCCCAATGCCGAACACAAGCGGGATCAAAAGGAACTCAATCCGGGATCCAATGCCATAGCCTGCAAGCGCGGCTTCGCCAAAGGTCGCCACCATAGCGGTCAGGCTCAAAATGATGAAAATGGTGAAGATGGGCGACATGGAAGCCGGCAAGGCAACTCTAAAGATGTCGCGAAACAACGCCTTGGAAAACGACAGATATTTGCGGTGCAACTGAATGACGCGGCCCTCACGCGCCAAGATCATCAGCATGATGACGCTGACCAAAAAGCCACTAATCACCGCCGAATACGCCGCCCCTACGATCCCTAATTGGGGCGCACCGAGCCGCCCGAGCACCAAAATCGCCGTCAATGGAACTTGCAGAAACGCGCTAGCAACCATCAAAACGGCTGGCAACTTCATATCGCCCATACCGCGAAAGACCGCACCCACAACGCTGACCAACCAGACGAACAGCCCGCCCCAGAAGATAACGGCGCAATAGTCGACCGCCTGTTCCAGAATCTCCCCTCGTCCACCCAAAAAGGCGATGAGGGAACGGCCGCCCAGTAAGAAAAGGACTAAGAACAACCCGGCCCCCAGCGCGGAAAGCGCCAAGGCATGCCAGATCAGTTGTTGCGCACGCTCGCGGTCGCCCGCGCCCAAGGCGCGCGCAATGGCAGATGTTACAGCCCCACCTGCCGCCCCGCCCGACATGGTCTGGATCAACATCAGAAGCGGGAATGCCAAGGCGATGCTGGCCAGTGCACCCGTCCCCAACTGCCCAATGATCCAGACTTCAGCCAAGCTAACCGACGACTGAATAGCAAAAGCCAAGGCATTTGGTGTCGCCATTCTGAGCAGCAAGGGTGCCGCCGGCGACGTCAGCATGTGGTGGGTACGTTCATCCATCTGCTGTCGTCTTTCACTATGACACCGATTAAGCCGGAATTGGATGGTCGTCGCAACCGATTGTCAAGCGTGGTGGTAATTAGGTGGGGGGCAAAAGCGGACCCGGACCTACTCGAAAGCTGCAGAAGTTCTTGGTGAGACCAAGTTTTCCAACGCGACGACAGCTCTTTAGTAGACCCGCGAAATCGCCTCCCGAACCGCCGCTATGACGGCGTCAATATCCGTGTTTGGATTTGCAGCGACGCATCGAAGCCAGCGACTGCCCCTTATGCTGGTTTGCGATGCCAGGCCTGAAGGCAGGCTTGCGTAAAACATGTCGATGTCGACGTTGCGCGGACGCCAAACCACAACACCTGTATGGGGTTCCCCAAGAAGCTCGAGCCGCTCTTCGCCTTTTACAAAGGAAGCAAAGCTTGCCGCTGCTGCCATGCATCGATCCAGCCGATCCGCCAATCCCTGTTTGCCCCACGCCATAAGCATAGCCAGCAAGGGCACAGCAGCAGCACCATGCGACCCTAAAAGCCCGATATTCGGGGCTGCCAAATAAGCTCCCCCAAAAGAAAGCGCGGCGTTTGCGGCTTGGGTATCAGTGAAAAAGATCAAGGCAGATTCCTTAGGTTGGAAAAGCCATTTATGCGCCGACACTGCCACAGAATCGGCAGCCTCAATTCCGTCCAGACGACTGGTATAGTGATCGCTGAGGCGTAACGGACCTGCCCAAGCGGCATCCACGTGAGTCCAAGCGGCTCGACCTGACAGGGATAAGGGATCGATTGCCCCCGTTGAGGTCGTCCCGGCGACCAGTACCAAGCAGGCGTTCTCAACATTCTTGACGCTATCGGCAATCAGCCGACCGGTTTCATCCGTCGGCAAGCGACGAAAAGGAAGGCCTAAAATACGCGCAGATTTTTCGATGGAAACATGGGCAGTATCCGACGCCACAATCTCTGTCGCGCCACCAACGTCTCTCGCTGCCCAAAGTGCAGTCAGATTTGCAGTCGTCGAACCCGGAACCATGTGACCGCCGGACATGCCAAAGTACGGCGCCAACCAAGAAACAACGCGCTCTTCCAGCAACCGCGCGCTGGGGGAAGTTGCCGGATGGAGCAGGTTTTGGTTCAAACGCGCATTCCAAAGCGTCATCACCCACGTCAGCCACGGCGTAGGCGGGTCCATATGTGCAAAGGACACTGGGCCACCCAAATCAAAACCGCCGCTCAGCACCAGTTTTGCCAGAGCGGACACTAGCGCTGTCTCATCAACACCAACCGAAGGCAGCTTGGAAGGCAGCTTGGCCAAATCTGGCCCTTCGCCCAAGGGTGCGTGGGTTGCGAGCAATTCGACAGCTTTAACAAGCGCTCCCTGATCAATCTGAAATGATGCATCGAAAGGCGGCGGTTCAGTCATGCGCGTCACAAAAAATCCTCAATAAGGGCTGCAAGGCCACGCGTATGATCTACCACATGTATCTCTGCAGCCCAAAAATTGCGAGTAGGGTTTTTAGGGACATTTTTCAGCATTGTGCTTTGCGCGGTGGGGTGCAGCCCAACCATAGTCGTCTCCGTTGGGCCTCAGCCAAAAGACGTGCAGCGTCTTCATGCCGCACGCCGCCTGCCCCGCACGACAATTCTTATTGCGCAAGCTCGACTAAAGCCTTTGCGCAGGCACAGCCTGCATCAAAGGCAGTCCAAATGAAAGATCATAGCCAATACCGCAGTGAGTAAGGTGGTGCAGTCCTGTCGGACCGCACCCTACGTATTGGCAAATGTCCACTTTTGAGAAACCGCCTACCCGCCCTAAGTGACAACAAGTGGCGCGACGCAGCCTTCGAGAATAACCCAAGTCGATCACACGTTCACGGTCCCCGCTCCGCTTCTGCACGCCGGGGGTGCCAAGGACGGTGTGGTTTTGCTATGGCCCTGTCATGACTGCCAAGATTTGCGCCCTCTATAAGTTTGCCGATTGCCCGGACTTTGAAGTCCTGCGCGTTGATTTGTTGGCGACCACCAAGCAATTGGGGATTATGGGCACGCTGTTGATTGCGCCAGAAGGCATTAATGGCACGATAGCGGGCCCGCCGGAGGGCATCGATCACTTCGTGACCTATTTGGAGAATGACCCAATTTTTTCTGGTCGTTTCAAGGATGCTGAGATCAAATACGCGCAAGAAGACAAAAATCCATTTGTGCGCATGAAAGTGCGGCTTAAGCGCGAAATCGTAACCTTGCGCGCGCCTAAGGCCGATCCACGCCAAGTCGTGGGCACCTATATCGCACCATCGGACTGGAACGCCTTGATCGCCGACCCCGACATTGTGCTGGTTGATACACGCAACGCCTATGAGACCGAAGAGGGCATTTTCAAAGGCGCGATTGATCCCAAAATCCGGACCTTCACCGCCTTTAAAAAATGGGCCGAAGACAATCTTGACCCCGCGCGCGACAAGAAGGTCGCCATGTATTGTACCGGCGGCATACGTTGCGAGAAGGCTTCTGCCTATCTGCTCGCCGAAGGATTTGAGAGCGTCTATCACCTCAAAGGCGGCATCTTGGCCTATATGGAACAAGTGCCCAAGGAAGAAAGCCAGTTCGAAGGCGGCTGCTTTGTGTTTGACTCCCGCGGCGTTGTCGGTGCCGACTAAGCGCGTTTAGGCGGGGTCAGCACGTTCTAACAAGCGATAATGTTCAATGACTTGGCTGTCACAGCTGAGTTTCTTGGCGATCTTGCTATTTGGCTCTATCACCCGCCAAAACGGCACGACCTGCGCGCTGGACTTGCCTTCAGCCAGATCGGAAAGCGCCACTTCTGCCACCACTTTTAGATAAATCGCCGTGGTAACCGGACAGGTCGCTTGGGCCTCATTCTTGCGCGCCAGCTCATTGCGCATGCGCTCAATGCTGCGCACCTCGCCCATGGGAATGCGCGAAATATAATTCGCAATCGTGCCGGGTGAGCCGATATACATGGTCGTGCCTGTCTTGATGCCAGCAAAATCGGTGTGCAGCACCAAAGTCTTTGGTGGCTTGGCTTGATCAAAGCGCTTGCGCCAATCGGTTGGCTTTTTGGTCTTGGGTTTGTCTATTTTCGTCATGGCTTGTCTCGTGGGTGTCGCCGCTGGGTTTCCGCTACCAAAGCATCGAGATAGGCTTTGGCAAAGGCCTCAGGATTGAAGAAGAGGCGGGCAAGAATACGACCAATCGGGGCCGGTGTCGTGGCCTGCTCGGTCACAAAAATGTGCGTGCCGCCCGAAGGCGTCGGCACCAAGCGGCCCTCCCATTGTCCATGATAGCCATAGGTGCTTTCAAACCGCATTTGGAGAAGGCCTGCCTCCTGCCGCATCAGCTCAAAGGCAATCACTTCGCCTTTTTGAGTGGTCTCCGTCCAACGCATTGGCGACTTCACCTCGACTTTGGCGATATCTGCCCGCCACTTCGGCTGGCTCGCTTTATCCAATATGACGGCTGTCAGTTGGGCCGGCGTGGCGTCGACAACCTGGTCAATTTTACCCGTCCGCGTGGCTGGCAACACAAAGCCCACCACAATTACCAATGCCGCAAGGCCAGCCAAACCGCCAAGGATCCAAAGTGCCGCTTTCATGCTACCGCTCTCTCATAAATTTGAGCGCCCTATCTAGCAGCGAGATTCCACCTTACAATTAGGCCGTGTTTTTATGTTTAAATACATTTACGTAGGCAAATACACGACCAAACGCCACCCTCTTTGATTGACATAATCGAAAAGGTTCTTGAAGCTATTTGGAAACAGGGCTGACATGATTTCGACGCACGCATTCAAAATCGTGTGAGTGGCTCTGTGGGTGGATTTGCCAATTTACCGTCCTCAGAAAACTGCGACCGCGACTGCCTAAGCGAATTTACACCTGTCATTTATTTTGGGGCTTAGACGCATGACAAAGATGAAACATGTCATTCTGGCATTGCTGTGTGTTTCTTTGGGTGGATGGGGCACTGCCGCCCAAAGCCAAGCCACAGCTCCTGCCGAGAGTGGCGTGGTGCGGATTGCCCAACCTAGTGAGGGCTATACCTATTTTAACAAGCCCGGTGCGACGATTGATGACCACGAAGCTGACGTTCGTTCGTGCCTGCTAGACGCCAAAGACGTTGTTTCGTGGGATGAACTCATCGACAATAATCGCTCTCTCATTGCAGGTGCGTTGACATTTGAACGCGCCAAATCAGCGCGCATCTCGGCCTTGGAGAATTGCATGATTATTCGCGGTTGGCGGGTCGTCGCCCTGCAAGCCGAAGAAGGACAAGCCCTATCTGAGACCGAGCAAAGCAAACTGAAGGCATTTTTATCCGAACAGGTAGGGGCCCAAGAACCCCGGGGTCGGATTGCTCGGATCTGGGCCAATGAGGCGCTCAACGCCACCCACAAACGCTCGGAACTCGTTCCAGTATCCACCAATAACGGGCAGCTATCGCTTTTGTATTTGGGCAAAATCACCGATTTACTCTATCCGACCACAAATGCGATTTTGCTGGATTACGGGAGTACGTCGTCCCTGCGAAAACTTAATCACACTGCAAGCATGGCAGAACGCCTAAAGGCTGCCCAGCGCGATGGTGCGGTGCTCGCGCGGCCCTTGTTCACCACGTCTGAGATCGAAGTTCCGGCAAGCTTTGAAAAGAAGATTGGGCGCAATCTTGCGCTCGCAGATCTGCCGAACATTCCAGACGGTTGGGGCTTAATCGTGATGCGGATCGAAGGAAAAAGCTTAAAAAATGGGCTCGGTTTAGGATTTGGTCCTTATCGGGGACCCAGATTGCAGTCCAAAAAGGGCATCAGTGTCAATGAAATTGATTTCGGTAGCGGGTTCTTAAACAAGGGCGCCGGGAAAGATGGTTCTTGGATGATCCGTGCGGTACCGCCGGGCGAGTATCGTCTCAGCCAAATGGACGTTATCCCGCTTTATTTCTGCTTGGGTTCCCCCGCCTTCAAGTTGGAAAAAGGCCAGATCATTTATGCTGGCACTTTCGACTTATCCGCAACAGCGATGGGCCCCGATCTCGCCATGGAGCCCGTTCGCGCAGTCTTGGCAGGAAGCCCCTATGCAGAGCAGATTAAGCCCGCATCCTATGTTAATGGCACCACGAGTAATTGCTTAGGAAGCGCATCCATTTACGCCATTGAGTTCCCAGACTTCCCGTTTGTCGAAGGCTACGAATGGGGGTCGAAAGCCAAAAGGCGCTTTAACTAAGCGCTCATTTTTTCGACCCGTTTTTCTGCAACCACATCCGCCTTGGGGGCAATGCATACAACGCCAAGGTAACGACTTTAGCGACCAGTGGTCTTGGCAAAAATGCTTGGATACAATGGCGCAGAAATAAGAAAGCTGGCGGAGGAGGAGGGATTCGAACCCTCGATAGGCTTGCACCTATAACGGTTTTCGAGACCGCCGCATTCGACCACTCTGCCACCCCTCCGGCGCGCCTTGCAGATCGCACTGCAAGTTGGTCAAGGGCGCGGTGTTTAAGGGCCAAAAGCGGCTCTGGCAAGACGTGGTCTGCAGGCGGACCTGCAGCTTCTATAGGCTTTTGCCATCAAATGTGTGAGTTGGCTGGCAGGACAGGCACAAATCTGTCTAAAGGACGGACTATGATTGAGCCTGAAACTACCCCGATTGCCACGAAAGAGGCTCGCCCAGTCGCGGCCTTTGATGTGGATGGCACGCTGACTTGGGCCGATTCCTATTTGTTGTTTCTGCGCTTTGTGGCGGGCCGGTTTGGCTTTGTGGTCAAGATGGTACAGCTCATCCCAGTCTTTGTGGCTTATCGCTTGGGTAGCGTGCCACGCAGTGCGGTGAAGGAAAAGACGCTGACCGTGTTTCTGGCGGGCATGTCGGCTGAGGAATATTTGGCGCAGTGCCAAGCTTATGCCCAAATGATTTACCCCATCATTGCCCGGCCAGATGGGCTCGCTCGCTTAAGGGCTCACCAAGGCGTTCGCGATCAGGTAGCGCTGGTCTCGGCCTCTTTACGTGATTATTTGGCGGTTTGGGCGCAGGAACTTGGTGTAGACCATGTGCTGGCCACTGAAGTTGAGATCGTCAACGGGCGACTGACAGGCAGGCTTTTGGGTGACAATTGTTGGGGGCCCGGCAAACTTGCTGCCATTCAAGCTGGCTTCAAAAGCGCTCCTTTGGTCGCCGCCTATGGCGACACGCGCGGGGACAAGGAAATGTTGGCGGCAGCCCAAAACCCGGGCTTTCGCATCTTTGAAGAGGCCCCGCGCGACCGCTTGATCCAGCTGTTTTCGCTCTATGCTGGCAATTCTATGGAACGTCAGCTCACGAATCGGCTTTAGTACGCTTGGGTAGCCACATTTTAGCTTCCGTATACGGTAGAGTTAAGCCCGCAGAGATAGGTGATTGTATCGCACACGCCTTAGATTCGGAGAGTGGACGCATGGAAGGTCATGAAGTCTCAGTCTGGTGTGTATCCGATGGACGGGCCGGGATCGAACGTCAAACTCTAGCCGTTGCCCATGCCTTGAGCGAACGCGTCCCAACACGGATCAAAGTGCTGCGGCTGCAACCGACCGGGTTTCAAGTCTCTTTGCCACCCAACTTGTGGCTCATGCCAAAGGCCGCCCTGCCCATCGAACAAGCCTCGCGCTTACAGGCCCCTTGGCCAGATGTGTGGATTGCCAATGGCCGACGTTCCATCCCCTATTCGATGCGGATGAAGAAGTGGAGTGCGGGCCAAAGCCTTGTGGTGCAATTACAAGACCCCAAAGTGAATTCCAAACGCTTTGATCTGGTCGCCCCACCCCAGCATGATGGGGTACAGGGAGAAAATGTGATCACGACGCTTGGGGCGCCGGTCTGGTACACCCGCAAACAGATAGAAACTGCCCTCGCACAGATCCCAGAGCCACGTCACCTCGGCAAGAAGAAGGTCATGGTGATATTGGGCGGCACCTCCAAGCGCCACCAACTCAGCCTCGCGCGCACGCACGCCATCGTGGCAGAGCTGCAAAGGCTGGCCCATCAGGATGTTCATCTCTTGATCACCACTTCACGGCGGACGCCCAAGCCTGCGGAGGACTTGTTCCGCGCTTTCGCCTTCACCTCGGGCGCGGACTTTTTTGCGAATGAAACACGCGACGGGCCCAACCCCTATTTGGCGTGGTTGGCACAAGCCGAAGCGGCGTTGGTGACCGAGGATTCCACCAATATGATGACCGATGCCGCATTTTTTGGCATCCCGATCCATCTGATTAAGTTGGAAGGCGGGGATGCTAAGTTTGACCGCTTGCACGCAGCCTTTATCGAACGCGGCGCAGCCCGGTGGTTTAGCGGCAGCCTAACCGCTTGGTCCTATGCGCCCATCCGCGATGCAATGGCGATTGCCGAGGCCATACAGGACCGCTTGATTACGCCTTAGCGCAATCCGACCTTACCACCGCAACAAACGTGCGCCGGCCAAGGCACCTAGTGCCGAGGCAAGACCTATGCCCACGACATACCAGATGGTGACAAAGGTGACGGAGTCGATCGAGCAGAACATGGCGTAAATCATCGCCCCAACCCCTCCAGACAGGGCGCCAATGGCGGCCCCGGCCAAGGCCAATCGTGTGGGGGCAGCCTCTCGCATCGCCCAAACCAACAGCATAGCCGTTGGTAAGCCACAAATGGGGATCAGGATGATGCACCAAGGAAAGCCGCCGCCTGTAAAAGCTACAAACCGGAGCCCGGGTTCTGTTGCCATTAAGGTGATCAGACCAATCGCTACCGCAGATAAGATCACCAACACCAGCGGCATCGCAAGACGCCTGATGGTGCCTGTGGTCCCACCAATTGGTTTGGCTAGGCGCAGCGCTAGCCCGCCCGCAAAGGTCGCAATCAGAGCTGAGAACCCTGCCTTCATTGCAACCATCGGCGCAGTGACACCAATATCCGGGCGGAAGCCCATAAATAATCGGATCATCACCAGACCCAGTACAAGGCCAATGATCAGAGCCAAGGCCACGCGGCGGTAGAGACGGTTTGGCTGTGCCGTCTCCGGTGTTCGCGCCAAGGCTTCAATCAATTCATCCGTCTTCATGATAGGTCTCCTGTCGCTGAAGTGCCCACAAGACGCATGAGAGTCTTGAGGCCGCGATGGATGGATATTTTTATGTCAGAGGCACTCCAACCCGTCTGGGCAGAGGCTTCAGCGATGCTCAATTCCTTCAGTTTCACCAACTCAATTGCCGTTCGTTGTTTGGGAGGCAGATCGCCAAGCAAACGGGCGATATCGCGTGTAGGGTCGCCCGCTTCGGTTTCTTCTGCCGATAAGGCGTGCTCGAAGTCCTCAATCGGTAGATCAAGGCCACGCTTGCCGGTACGCCGCCACCGGTCGATCATACGATAGCGTGCGATGGCATAGGTCCAAGCCAGAAGCTTCTGTTCGGGATCAAACATCGCGCGCTTCGTATAGATGGCAATCAAGGTCTCCTGTACCAAGTCCTCGGCATCTTCGGGCCTCGCCCCTTTGCTTCTGAAAAAGGCGCGCAGGCGGGGTGCCAAGCCGTCCAGCAAGCAGCGTGTTGCAACGGGGTCGCCTGCTTGGGCACTTAACATCCACGTGTGCAATTGGGTTTCGTCTGGTGTCAAAATCGCCCCTCCAGCACGCACTACGCGACCACCTATAGGATGGTTACACCCAACGCAGCACCGAGCATGGCATGATTGCAGAAGCGAGGCTTGCGCTTTTTCAGATTTCCGCCACCTTGCTTCTATGAGCTTAATGATCCGCCGCGCCGAACAAAGTGATGCCCCAGCGATTGCTGAATTGCAGCAGACAACGTGGCGTGAAACCTATTCAGGCCTCTTGCCAACCCCCGTGTTGGACGGCTTGGCTTTGCCGCGCCTTTACCGCACGTGGCGGGCAGAACTCATCCGCCAAGATGGCGATTTAGACCACGGAATTTTCGTGGCCGAAACCGAAGACGGCAAGGCGTTGGGTTATGCAACCTGCGGCGCAGCAGCGGGGCAGGCCGCAGAAATCCTGGGCGATGGCGAAATTCACCAAATCTATGTGAAAGCTTCCCACCAAGGTCGTGGGCTGGGCCGGGCTCTGATGTTGGCGTGCTCGCGCTGGCTATTGATGCGCGGTCTGTTCAGCGGCGGCCTTTGGGTCGTTAAGGGCAATGAGAAGGCGCGGGCCTTTTATGAGTCGATCGGGGGTGACATAGCTGGCGACAAGCGGGATTCCATGCAGGGCTGGCAAATCCCAGTCGTGGGCTACACGTGGACCGACCTATATGAATTGGCAGGCCTGGAGTCTGAAGTGCCAAGCTGGCTCTAAGCCCCGACGGCGCGGCTATTTAAAGCCACTTGCCCAGCCGCGCGATTGAGAAAATCACCACCGAGGATGCCACCATCAGACCTGCGGCCCAATAGGGGCCCAGTGGGTCCGCAAAGATGGTCATATGCTCAAAATTCATGCCGAAGGCAGACGCCAACAGGGTAGGCGGCGCGAACAACAGGGTCACAATGGCCATGGCCTTCAAGGTCTCATTCTGGCGCGCGCTGACGAGGCCTAAGGTGGCATCTAGGAAGAAGGTCAAGTCATTGGTCAAGGCTTCTGCCTGACGTTGCAAGGTCTCAACATCGGTGGCCAACAGGCTCAGGCGTTCCTTAGGCACGGACCATGCGGTTCCATGGGCCAACACGAAGCGCGCCAAGCGCGAAAGGCTCGACAAGGAATCGCGGGACTGGCTGGCCCCTGCCCCCAATTGGCCCAAGCGCTTTAAGATGGTTTCCAAGCGGATGGTACGACGACTAACCAAGACCCGCAGGTTCAAGTCTTCCAATTCTTGGGCGCTCGCACTCAAGAAGTCTGCCACGCGTTCCACCAAGCTCTCAATCAAGGCGAGCAACACGTCTGGGCCCGTCTCAACTTCGGCCAAATCCGCTGAGGCGCGCCCCTCATTGGCTTCGAAGGCACGAAGCGGGCAAGTGCGAACGGTGATCAGCGCGGTTTTGGTCAAAAAGAAGCTGACGATCTCGCGCTTATGCGCAATAGGGGGGAGCTTCGATGGCACATCGGCTTCAGCTTCGGGCTTGGCGCGCGCCACAACGGTTCCGTGCAGAACCATCACATCGTTTTCCACATAAAAGCGCGCAGATTCTTCCAAAGCGGCCCGCTCTGTGTCTGAGGGCGCATCAATGCCGAACGCTTGCTCGACCAATTGCTCTTCAGCGCGAGAGGGATCCAATAAATCGATCCAAAGAACATCAGAACCTGCAAGGTCGGCTGCGGTCGGTTCAGGAAGGATCACAGGCCCTTTGGCCTGACGGGTTAAAATGCTGAGTGTCATGCCGACAGCTCTAGCCCATTTCGCGGCAATGCCAAATTGTCAAAGTATCGTGCCGGGTCTCCGGCAGCTGCGAATTAGACCTTAGGCCACAGCGCGCAGTCGGGTCCGCTTGGCAACGGCGCGCTCCAACGAATCCACCACTTGGTTTGACAGGTTGAGATCCTTGCCAGCTAGATCCAGCAATTGCTTCACGGCATAGCCGTGCATCTCGACCATGTCGGCCTCAAGCTTGCCTTGGGCGGTGGCGAGCGCGACATATTTCAGCAAGGACATAGCCGCCCGTTCGAGCAGTCCGTCTCGGATTTTGTGCGCGCGGGCTGCGGTGATTTCACCAATGCGGGTGATCGCCTCGGTCGAAGTTTCTTCAATCGCCTCATAGCCTGCAATGTCGATCAGGATTTGCGCATCGCCCTGCATCAGGTTCCGCTCAAGGTCGAACTCATGCACCACCGCAATGCGATCCGCCTCGCGCCGCTTCAAGCCAGAGAGAATTGGATCGACTTTGCGACGGCGACACGGACCAATATAATTATCTGACACGATGAAGGGCCGCTGCATATTGACCGCAGAATCAATGCGTTCTGCAACACCCAAGGTGGTAAACGGCTTCGCCAGAAACTCGTCCACACCCGCATCGCGCGCCGCGATCAAGCACTTTTTGGTACCAAAGCTGGTAATCATGATGATGGGGATGGACGGATTGAAGCTTGGGTTTCTGGACCGAATTTCTTGGCGAATGCGTTGGGCAAAGCCAATACCGGACAGGCCCGGCATATTGAAATCCGTGATGACCAGATCAATCGGCTCTGCTTGCAATGTGGATAGGGCGCGGTCCGCTCGGTCTGCCGTTGACAGCCGAAAAATACCCAGACCATTGAGAATGCTTGTAAAAATAGTTCAAACATGGGTGTGGTCGTCGACGAGCAAAATACGCTTATTCGCAAAGTCTTGCGCTCTTGTTTCAGTCAGTTTCCGAACAGACGACATCACACACCCAAATTAGATTGGACGAGATTCTAGACCCCATTCCATGAACCAAGGTTTAACCAGATGATGAAACCTGGAAAATTTTGCCACTGCTCTGCTATCTATTTCACGGACGACCGGGTTTACTTAAGGTGTCATTCCGGCCTTTAGCGCAAACCCGTAAGCGGCCAGCGCCAAAGGCCTGACGCGATCGGCATTATCCTGTGCATGGGCGCTTGCCGCCGTTCCGTCGCGTACCCGCCCGACGATGCCTTGGACAATCCCGGCCAAGCGGAACATGTTATAGGCAAAATACCAATCGACATTCTCAATGCTCTTGCGGCCAGTCCCTTGGCAATAAAGCTCAATATAGCGCTCCATAGACGGAATACCGAGGGTTTCCAGATCCAGCCCCGCGAGCCCAGAGCGCTGACCAGAGGGCATCACCCAATTCATCAAATGATAAGTGAAGTCGCCCAGCGGATCGCCCAGCGTCGAAAGCTCCCAATCCAGCACGGCCAAGACGCGCGGCTCTGTCGGGTGCAGGATCATATTATCGAGCCGGAAGTCGCCGTGCACGATGCTGGTCGTCTCGCCAGCGGGCACACTGGTGGGCAGCCACTCAATCAGACGGTCCATCTCTGGGATTTTCGTGGTTTCCGAGAGCTGATATTGCTTGGTCCAACGGCTGATCTGGCGTTCAAAGTAAGAACCGGCCTTGCCGAAATCTTCCAGCCCCACCGCCTTATAGTCGGTGGCATGCAAGGCCGCCAAAGTCGCGATCTTGGCTTCATAGATCGCGGTGCGCTGTGCTGGCGAACTGTCAGGCAAAGAGCCATCCCACAGGATTCGACCGTCAACCGAGTCCATGATGTAAAAGATGGTGCCAATGACGCTCTCATCCATGCACAGGCCGAATGGCTTGGCGACCGGAAAGCCCGTTGGATAAAGCGCGGAAATCACGCGGAATTCGCGGTCTACGGCATGGGCCGATGGCAACAATTTGCCAGGCGGCTTACGGCGCAGCACGTAATTCTGGTTGGGCGTGACGATTTGATAGGTTGGGTTTGACTGGCCACCCTTGAACTGGCGGATTTCCATCGGGCCAGCAAAGCCTTCAACATGGGCTTCCATCCAAGCATTGAGCGCTACTTCGTCCAGCTGATAGCGCGGATCGACAGGCTTGGTGCCACTGAAAATGTCTGCTTCAGTATCGCTCATATGGATGGCTCCCTGTTTGTGGATTATTGTTGTTCTGGTGAACTTTAACCTGCTTGCTGCGCAGGGGAAGGCTTTTTTCCAGCCCTTAGACAGAGGCTTTAGCCTGATTGCCTTACCCGCCTCGGTTCAGTTCACGCCAACCAATATCTCGTCGGTGGAAACCCATCGGCCAATCAATCGCATTAACGACTTGATAGGCAGTATCCACGGCGGTTTGGATGTTCGGCCCTATGCCGATGGCATTGAGGACACGACCACCGGCCGCCCGCAACTTGCCATCTTCGTCACGCCGCGTGCCAGCATGGAGTAGGACACCGTTACGCACGGTTTTCGCGCCGACTTCCCCACGGATTTCAGAGCCCTTAATCGGGTCATCGGGATAGCCTTGGGCCGCCATTACTACCAGCGCAGCGGTCTGATCCGATAGACGGAAAGCAGGCGCTGCACCCAATCTGCCCTGCGCACAGGCCATCAAGAGGCTCGCCAAATCGCCTTCAAACCGGGCCATCAGCACTTGGCACTCTGGGTCGCCAAATCGGGCATTGTATTCGACAAGCTTTGGCCCCGTGGGCGTCAACATCAAACCGGCATACAGCACCCCACAAAACGGCATGCCCAATTTTTCCATGGCTGCCATGGTTGGTTCAATGAAGCGGGCCATAATGTCTTGAACGAATTCTGGCGTGGCATGGCTGGACGGTGAATAGGCCCCCATACCACCCGTATTCGGGCCTTTTTCGTCGTCAAACGCCCGCTTATGATCTTGGGCAGATCCCAAATAGATGGCCTGCTTTCCATCACACAGCGCAAAGAAGGAAACCTCCTCGCCAGTCATGAATTCCTCAATGACCAAGCGGGCACCGGCACTACCAAACCGACCGTCGACCATCTCGTGAATTGCTTCTTTGGCGGACTGAAAATTGGGCGCGATCACCACACCTTTACCCGCTGCCAAGCCGTCAGCCTTAATGACATAAGGTGCTCGGATGGTGCCCAGATAGGCGATCGCTTCCTCTGCTGAATCAAACGTCGCAAACGCCGCAGTGGGAATGCCTTTGGCCTCGCATAAGGTTTTGGTGAAAGCTTTAGAGCTCTCCAATTGTGCAGCCGCTTTGGTTGGGCCAAAGCAGGCAATATTCTTTTGGGCTAAGGCATCGGCAAGCCCCGCTGCCAAGGCGACTTCAGGCCCGACGACGACCAGATTAATCCGCTCAGATACGGCCAAGTTCACAAGTGCTGGAACGTCTTCAGCGCTTACCGGCGCAACGCGCGTGATGGCGGCAATGCCGGGATTGCCGGGGGCAACCAGCAGAAAGGTCACCGACGGGCTGTTATTAAGGGCCAGAGCAAGGGCATGTTCCCGCCCCCCAGAGCCAACCAGCAATACACGCATCTTTACCCCCTGCCTCGATCCATCTTCGGCTAGGCAGTATAAGCGGCAAGGTCAAGATCATGGCCCTTTTCTAGAAGGCGGCATTACAGCTTAGTGGCCAAATCACTGCGGCTTTTGCCTTTAATCGGTCCTGTTTTATTCGTATGGGGCAAGATGACGCCTTATAGGGGCGATTTTGCTCATGATACGTGAACGATTTGCCCCTAGACAACGTTAATGCCGAACCATCGGCCTTCGGTAAATTCGGGGGAGCGGTGGGAGGCTGCAGCGAGGGAACAGCTTGCGTACCAAGGAACTCGGACCAATTGTGATTTCAGATTTGGGGCATTCGCGTCCCCATTTCTGGACCATTGCGACCGTTGGTACCGTTCATCTGGTCCTCTCGGCCTTGTTGCTTACGTCAACCGGGCCGATCTTGGAGTCGAATTTTCTCGATAATGTTGAGATCGTGACCTTGCCGCAGTCGTCTGATGCCACACAGGCCCCAGTCCCAGTTCAGCCGACCCCAGCTCCCGCGATTCCATCATCAGCACCACCAGAACAAAGCGTCGAGCCACCTTTAGAGGCGATGCAACCGCCGGCACCAGCTGCAGAAGCGACAATACCGCCACCTGTGGCGCCGCCCCCTGCCCCGACCAAGCAAGTGGCA
This sequence comes from Hyphomonadaceae bacterium, assembly GCA_021299265.1. Classification (GTDB taxonomy): domain Bacteria; phylum Pseudomonadota; class Alphaproteobacteria; order Caulobacterales; family Aquidulcibacteraceae; genus Aquidulcibacter. The sequence goes on from JAJTGP010000166.1 coordinate 27,040, forward strand.
CCCGAAACACCCAAGGCACCGCCCGTGCTGGCGCAGGCCAATAATCCCAAACCCGTTGCTGCCCCGGTTCCCG
>JAJTGP010000115.1 GCA_021299265.1 Hyphomonadaceae bacterium
ACATAGAAATATAGAGATCGCGACGCGGCATATTTTCCGTCAATGATGGCTTCCGCCGAAGGCGCTACCCCATTCAGAGGCGCTGCCTGCAGGCGGTCCATATTCTCCTCAAAGGAGGAGAAACCGAAAACGCCAAATTGTTCGGGTGAGCGCGACAGGGCTTGAACGATCAAGCTGTCGTTTTCGCCAGAATCCTTCCAAGCGCCATCCTCGCGAAGGGTCAGTGCTTTTTTCTGGAACTCCTTGTCGTCTTTTTCTTTCAGCGCCTTCATTTCTGGCACTTCTTGTGCGCCCTTGGCCATCACGAGTTCAGCAAAGGCATCACGCGTGCCAGAGGTTGGCGGTGGGCCCATTACGTCAATTTTAATGGCCGGCAAATTGGGGTTGATCTCATTCCAATTCATATAAGGGTTCGGAATGAAAGCCTTTTTCGTTGGGTCGTAAATCTCCTTGGCTAAGGCTTTATAGACTTCTTGCTTGGTCAAAGTTACAGGCGTCGCAGATTTTGAGTTGGCAACGACGATCCCATCATAGCCAAGCTTGATCTCGACAATCTCGGTCACGCCATTCTTTTGGCAAGTCTCAAACTCGCCCTTCTTGATCCGTCGGGAGGCGTTTGAGATATCGGGGAAGCCCGGGCCTAAGCCGCGACAAAAGATTGCAAAGCCACCGCCTGTGCCCGTTGATTCCACGCGCGGTGTCTTGAAACGGCCGCGCGCAGAAAATTGTTCGGCAGCCGCCGCTGAGAATGGAAACAAGGTTGAAGAGCCGACCACAGCAACGCGGTCACGCCCGCCATTTTGATTGCAGCCAGATAAAACAAGGGTGCCCAGTACAAGAAGAGTCAGGCTGAGGTGCTTGAAGCTCATATCAACAATCCAAACTAAGCGACCGCGCTAAAGGCGCGCTTTGAGGTTTCACGGTGCGTTAGTCTGCCGATATGACATCCACGCTTCAGTATTATGACAAAATGACGACAAAGGCGCATTGCAGCGACTAGATCATCTTTTTCAGGGCGTAGACAAAGTCCAAGGCTTCGCGTGGGGTTAGCTGATCTGGGTCTAAATCTAGTAGGGCTTGCTCCAGCGCATTGGGTGTCGTTAAAATTTCTGGAGCAACGTTCGTCGCCGCGAAGAGGGGCAGGTCGTCCAGCGCGCCCGCACCCCCGTTATTTTGAGTCTTCTCAAGCTTGCTCAAAACGGACTTTGCGCGCGCAACTGCACTAAGAGGAAGGCCTGCGAGTTTGGCCACCTGTACGCCATAAGATCGGTCCGCAGCCCCATCGACCACTTCATGCAAAAAGACGAGATCGCCTTTCCATTCCTTGGCCCGCAAGCTGGCATTGCCGCAAGCCGGCAAACGCTCGGCCAAGGCCGTAAGTTCATGATAGTGCGTGGCAAATAGCGCGCGGCATTGATTGGAGTCGTGTAGGTGCTCTGCCACAGCCCAAGCAATCGCAAGTCCATCGTAGGTCGACGTTCCGCGCCCGATCTCGTCAAGAATGACAAAAGCCCGAGGCCCTGCACGGTTCAAGATGGTCGCGGTCTCGACCATCTCCACCATAAAGGTGGATCGCCCTTTTGATAGGTCATCAGAAGCGCCTACGCGGGAGAAAATTCTGTCGACGAGCCCCATATGGAGGGATTCTGCCGGTACGAAACTGCCTGCTTGAGCTAAAATAGCCAAGAGGGCGTTTTGCCGCAAATAGGTGGATTTACCCGCCATATTGGGTCCCGTAATCAAGGTTAGGCGTGGCGCAGCTGAGCCGCTGCCATCTAGATGGCAGGCGTTAGAGGTAAAGACTTCGCCTGATTTTCGAAGCGCTGCTTCGACAACCGGGTGACGACCGCCGCGGACCTCAAACACTAGGCCATCATCCAGTTGGGGGCGCGTCGCGTCAACCTCAACTGCCCATTCGGCAAGTCCAGCGGCCACATCCAATGTCGCGAGCGAATCGCCGACCGCGCGCAACCATGCGCTTTGAGCCACCACTTCAGCTAAGGCTTCGCTCCATAGCTCAAGCTCGCGTGCTAGCGCCCGTTCTGAAGCCCGCGCTATTTGGCCATCTAACTCCATCAAGCGCTGATTGGTGAAGCGGATCGCGCTAGCAGTGGTCTGACGGTGGATGAAAAGCGCATTGAGCGGCGGGCTCATTAGAGCTTCGGCCTGTTTCGGCGTGGCCTCGATAAAGAAACCCAAAACCGCATTGTTGCGGATCTTAAGGGGAAGGGCCGCCTGCTCGGAGACCTCCGCCTGAAGATTAGCCACCACTTGACGCGCGTTGGTTGAAAGCAGGCGGATTTCATCTAGAACCGGGTCAAACCCGGTCGCGACAAAGCCGCCATCGCGCGTCAGGAGGCCGGGTTCTGGAACGACCATCGTCATCAGTCGCTGCGCGAGGTACGCCAAAGAGGGCTGATGGATCAGGCTCAAGTGTTTCTGCGCAAATGCCAGCTCATCAGGCAAATCAAGAGGAAGACGCGCGCTGATCTGATCTCCTTCGACCAGAGCAATGGCCAGTGCCCGCAAATCCCGTGGCCCTCCACGACCCAATTCCAGACGTGACAGCGCACGACTGACGTCGGGAATTTGGCTCAGCGCTTCGCGCATATCGCGCCGTTGGTCATTGGCACCGATGAGATGCTCAATTGAATTAAGGCGATCCTTGATGACCGCCAGATCCAGCAAGGGTCGGCCAATCCGTTCCGCCAGCATTCGCCCTCCTGCAGCGGTGCGGGTGCGATCTATTGCGGCCAGCAGAGAACCTTCCCGACTTCCTCGCTGCGAGCGATCAAGCTCCAAACTCACCCGCGTCGTGGCATCGATCGCCATGATGCCTGACGTTTCAACCCGTTTTGGTGGCATCAAACGCGGGGCGAGCCCTGCTTGGGTCAAACTGATGTAGTCATAGACTAGCCCTAAGGCCGTCAGTTCGGCCTTTCCGAAGCTGCCAAACCCGTCCAGTGTCTGAACACCAAAGCCCTGCTCTAACGTCCGCGCTGCTGACTTTGCATCCGCCGTTTTGGCCGGACGCGGCGTGACAGAGCCCGAGACGGCGGCAATAGCCTTTGCGCCAGCTTTATCAAAATCGCTATCGACAATTACCAACTCGCCAATCGACAAAGCGGAAGCCTCGTCGATCAGGCGCTGAATCGGTGCCTCCATCACAGCAAATTCACCCGTGGAAACATCGGCCCAAGCTAGGGCTGCTTCGAGCCCACCCGCCGCGAAGGCCAATGCTGCTAAGCGGTTGGCGTGACGGGGGTCTAACAGCGACTCCTCTGTCAATGTACCCGGCGTAATGATGCGGACGACATCCCGGCGTACAACTGACTTAGAGCCACGCTTTCGTGCTTCAGCTGCATCCTCAGTTTGATCGCAAATCGCGATTTTGAAGCCCTTTTTCACCAATTTTGCGATGTAGGCATCAGCGGAATGGGCCGGAACACCAGCCATGGCTATATCTTCGCCCAAGTGCTGGCCCCTCTTTGTTAGCGCAATATCCAGCGCCGAAGCGGCTGTTTTCGCATCTTCAAAAAAGAGTTCGTAGAAATCACCCATGCGAAAGAAGAGCAACGCATCGCGATGCTGCTCCTTGGCGGCGAGATATTGCGCCATAACGGGTGTGGTGCCGGGGGCTGTCATCAGACGGGTTTAGCTGTGGATTCCTCTGCTGGCAAAGTGCCAAAGACTGTTTTCAAAGTAGACACACGTTGATCGAACGCTCGGCCCGGTCTAGCAAGGATGAAATAGGACAGCGTAGGACGAAAAACATCTGATGAGCAGCGAGCGCAAGACTTTCACAGACCAAGAAGCCCTCGATTTTCACAGCCTGCCGACACCGGGGAAGATTTCGGTTGTTGCCTCTAAGCCGATGGCAACGCAGCGTGATCTGTCGCTTGCCTATTCTCCTGGCGTTGCGGTTCCTGTCCTCGCCATCGCAAAGGACCCTGACACTGCCTATGATTATACATCTAAAGGCAATTTGGTCGCGGTCATCTCAAACGGCACTGCCATTTTGGGCCTCGGCAATTTGGGTGCATTAGCCTCTAAGCCTGTGATGGAAGGCAAGTCGGTCCTGTTCAAGCGCTTTGCGGACATCGATTCGATCGACATCGAATTGGATTCAATGGATTCCGAAGAGATCATCACCACGGTTCGTAATATCTCTTGCACGTTTGGTGGCATTAATCTGGAAGATATAAAAAGCCCCGAATGTTTCATCATTGAAAGCCGTCTGAAAGAATTATGCGACATTCCGGTCTTTCATGATGACCAACATGGCACAGCGATTATCGCCGCTGCCGGCCTGATCAACGCCTGCGAGATTACAGGCCGTGACTTTAAGGATTTAAAAGTTGTCGTGTCTGGTGCTGGTGCGGCTGGCTTGTCCTGCATTTCGTTGATCAAGACACTGGGCGTGCCCCACCAAAATGTCATCGTTTGCGACCGCGATGGTGTGGTCTATCGCGGTCGCGAAAAAGGGATGGACCAGTTCAAGTCCGCCCATGCCGTCGACACCCCGCTTCGGACGTTGGAAGAAGCGATGAAGGGTGCGGATTGCTTCTTGGGTCTTTCGGCCAAGGGTGCGGTAAGCCAAGCTATGGTTGCCAGTATGGCTCCAAACCCGATCATCTTCGCAATGGCCAATCCTGATCCTGAAATCCGCCCCGAAGAAATTTTGGAAGTGCGGACCGACGCGATCATCGCTACGGGTCGGTCAGATTATGCCAACCAAGTCAACAATGTTCTAGGCTTCCCCTATATTTTCCGGGGTGCTTTGGATGTCCGTGCGCGAACAATTAACGAGGAAATGAAGCTAGCAGCGGCGCGTGCCTTGGCAGAACTTGCGCGCGAAGACGTGCCCGACGAAGTGATGGCCGCCTATCATGGCCGCCAATTGAAGTTTGGCCCAGGCTATATCATTCCAACCCCTTTCGACCCTCGCTTGATTGCCGCTATTCCTCCTGCTGTAGCGCAAGCTGCGATGGATACAGGTGTAGCTCGCAAGCCTATTGAGGATATGGGCGCATATCGGGACCGATTAGCCCAAAGACTCGACCCCACCGCTTCACTTCTTCAGAGCCTGCAGGAGACGGTGCGCGCTAATCCAAAGACCATTGTGTTTGCGGAAGGCGAAGATCCGGCGGTTATTCGTGCAGCTTATCAATTTGAACAATTGGAGATGGGCAAGGCCATCCTGATTGGGCGCGAAGAACAGGTTCGCCGCAACAAGTCGCTGGTAGGCGTGCCAGAGGATTCTGGCCTTCAGATTTTCAATGCGCGCCTGTCTGACCGCAATGTCGATTATACGGATTATCTCTATCGCCGCTTACAACGTCGTGGTTATTTGCTGCGTGATTGCCAGCGTATGATTAATCAGGATCGCAACGTGTTTGCCGCGACAATGGTGGCTATGGGCGATGCTGATGGTATGGTGACGGGCACAACGCGCACGACAGACCAAGCCCTAAATGAAGTCATGTTGGCGATTGATGCGGCGGCGAAGAGTAAGCCAATCGGTCTTTCCGTGCTGATCTCAAAAGGGCGAACAATTTTTGTTGCCGATACCAATGTCACTGAAATGCCAAATGCCGAAGATTTGGCGCGCATTGCGATTCAGGCCGCAGGAGCGGCTAAACGCCTCGGTTTTGTTCCCCGCGTTGCTTTCGTTGCTTATTCCACCTTTGGTCGTCCAATGGGCGAGCGTTCGGAGAAATGCCGCGAAGCAACTGCCATCCTCGACCGCATGGAAGAAATCGACTTTGAGTATGAGGGCGAAATGTCGGTCGGCGTCGCCCTAAGCGCGGATTCGCATCGTCTTTACCCATTCTCGAGATTGTCTGGGCCTGCCAACGTATTGGTGATGCCGGCCATTCATTCTGCCCGCATCTCAACAGATCTGGTCGAGTTTTTGGGCGGGGCGACCGTTTTAGGCCCAATGATAGTTGGTCTGCGCCATCCGGTGCAAATCTGTTCGCTCTCGGCACCCGTGTCTGAAATTGTGACTTTGGCGACTTTGGCGGCCTATGACGTCAATCCGGTTACGCCCACCAAGCGGTAGGATGCTTTTCTACCAAGGTTGAGAATAGGATTGGCGCGGGGCCAGCCCTGTCTCAAACTCGATAAGAATATCGCGGAACTCTTCAGATGTTGGCAAATCTGTCGAGCCGTCCTTAAAGCGATAGCCCCAGAAGGACGAGATGTGCGAGATTACGCCCATCGAATGTCCAAGATCGAGGAAGAAAATAGGTGCTTCTAGCAGGAAGCGGCGGAAGGCTGCTGTGTTGCCCCGATGAACAAGGTCGGCAAAGGCATCGTCATAAAGTGCCAAAACCTTACTACAATTTCGGGCGGCCTCGCGAATCCGCTTGCGTATGGAGGCCTGCAGTGTCCGGATTTCTTCGCGGGTGGCAACATCATTGCGACCCGCGGGCTTGATCTGCTTCATTTCCTGCGTCACGCGGATCAGGCTTTGGATCATTTCAGAGAATTGCCATTTATAGTATATGAAGCCCTTCCAGCTGAAGATGCCTTGGGTGAACTGATCCCCATGTAAGCCCAAAGTCTCTCGTAGCGGGTCTAGGCGCGTGTCAGCGTTTGCAGACAAAAGTGCGTCTGAAAGTTTGCCAATCATGCCTGCGCTGCTTCCGCCGGACTTTGTTTGGAACGCCATGCGGATGAGTGGGGCCATCTCTGCATTGGTGAAGCTTTGCATTCGCGAGGTGTCAGCAGGCGAGATGGAGAAATAGCAATCAGCCGGCTGATGGTGGTTTCTGCGCAATTGTTCTCGGACCAGAAACGGATCTAGCGAGGGCAATTCGTTGAGGAGGGAGAGTACAAGAAAATCCTTCTCTAACTCAAGCTCGCGATAGCCCACCAAATCGCAAATGGCCTGGCGGAAACCCTTCTGGTTCACAAAAATCGAACGGCCGCCGAGTTCCAAGTCGTCAAAGTCTAATGGGAAAATGATTTTCGTGGCGACAGCGGCTGAATTTGGTAGCAAATAGGCTTCGTCGCGCCGCAACCTGTGTTTAACAAGGATCGAGCGGTTCAACAGGTCATCGGTAAACAGGGGTGCCTTCTTGCGCATCGGATCGCCCGGATAGCGCTTCGCGACCAGATTCAAGTTGAGCACCCGACTGGTGGACGCTGAAGTCGCTAATGCAGCTAGGTTACGTACTCCAGACATAGACTGGCCTGTTCCAAATGCGCGCTTGGGCGATAACTGAAACATTCTCACTAGTAACAGTGGATGAAGGCTAGGATAATCTAGTCGATAAAATTATCAGGAACTGGACATTCTATTAGGAAATATTCGTCTTTGCGCAGCGACAAAGGAGTAAAAAATCAACATTTTGGTTAATGCATAGGTTGAGATGTCATTGTATCAGGTAGACGAAAAGCGTCTTCTTTAGGTTTTCGAATTTCTTTTCCATCTCTTCCGCGGCATGTTTTGGCCTATTGCCTGAGACGTGTCCCTGACTGGCTTGAACCCGCGTTGTTGCCAGCCCCGACCGGCACTGCGACACCAGACCCCGTGTAATTGGCATTGATAACCAGCCGAGAATTGCCGGACAAATGCACATTTTGGGCGATCACGACACTCCACTTCGAATCCTCGGCAACCGTGCCAGCTGAATTGATCTCTAGATTCGCGTTTGCCAAATAGATTGCCCCCAAAAGCTTGTCGACATTGGGCGATGAGATGACCATGTCGGACTGATTTGAAAAGTCTGCAGCAAGCAGGAATCCTGCCCATGACCCTGTCGTCCGCCCCGTCAGGTCTAAAGCCGCATTGTCTTCCGCAACGAGAGATCCGCGTTCAAACAGCAGGGCAACATTATCGCCACGAAGGGTTCCTTCATCCTCAATCTCAATCCCATCACAGAAGAAATGATCGCCAGGCCCTAAGACGAGTGTAGCTTGATCTGAGACAGTGATTTTTGGTGAATGGGTGCCAGATGCCAGATAGAATGCGCCGTTTCCACCATAAACCACTTTCTCCTCGTGTTTATTTTTAAGACAAGCGCTTTTGGCGATGACTTGCCGGTTTGAAAAAGGGTTTGAGATCATCATCGCCCCCGCGTTGACGCTGGGCGTGAAGCCAGTACCAAGGGCGCGGATTTTAGCCGCGATCGCGCCCGCACTGATCCTTCCCTTAAGCGTAGTTCTAATTGTACCATTTGCATGGACTAGGCAATTATTGGCTTGAATTTGCGCGCTGTCGTCAACCCAAACGGAGGATTCTCCACCTCGGTCGCGCAGACCCAGTACGCAGAGCAGTTGTTGATTGAGGGCGTCCGCAGTCGCACTAACCCTAATGGTAAAGCCACCTGGCGGAACTAAATTGCCAAACAATGAGTCTCGATTAGCCGTTCCGTTAACCTGAACAGTATTGTTTGCGCTTTGCGCCGCAGTAAAGCTGATCTTCATACGGGGAGATAAATCTGCAACTTGCTGGTTGGCGAAGTTAAACACATAGGTGTTGACGCTCCCATGGGTCAACGAAAGTGAGGCTTGGCGGGCACCTGCGAGGGCTGCGGCATCAACCGCTGACTGCATCCGGCTACGTTCGGCTGTCAGGGCAACCATTTCGAACGACATGGCGACAATCATAGCCAACGGCATCGCGACCAGACCAGTTATAACAGCCAGCTGGCCTCGCTGGCACTTGCATGCGATCTGTGAATGATGAATCAAGCCTGTTTGGCCCTTGTTGAGCGTGCGAGAACTCACAAGTGCACTGAGTAGAGCGATTACTATATGGTAACAAAATTACTGAATGATTAAATGTGGGGGGAAATGGCAGGCTGATCGCGGCGAGGCGCGGCATAAATGGCGCGAGGCGTGACCGCCCCACATTGCTGAGTGGCGGCCTTAAATTGTCGAAGAAGTCTTAAAAGCTTGGGCGCGTGGACAAATTATTGACGCAGCCGAGCTCCGCTGTTGTTCGCCTTTTTGTCGCCAACGCCGAGCGGAACAGGGACGCCCGACCCAGTGTAGTCTGTATTGATCACCAGTCGGGCCTTCTTGTCCAAGAAAATGTCCTTGGCGACCACAACGCTCCATTTGGAGTCTTCTGCGACTGCGCCCGTAGCGTTGATCACTAATCCGGCATTCGGCAGATAAATTGTCCCGAGTAACCTGTCGACAAGACCAGAGGAAATCTCCATTTGCTCTTCATTGTCGCGTGAAGCGACAATCACGAACCCGGCCCATTCACCAGTCGTTCGGCCCGTTAGAGAGATTTTCGAACTGTCAGTCGCGTGAAATGTTTTGTCATCATGAAAAATCATAACCACATCGGTGCCCTGAAGGGTTCCATTGCCTTTCACAGTAACTGCGTCACAGAAGTAATGATCTCCCGGCCCAAGGGTCACTATTGCACTCCCGCTTACTATGAGTTCTTCCCAATGAATCCCGGCACCTAGCATAAATGTAGTATTGCCAGTAACTGTTCGGGGGGAAACCGGATTTTTGGGGCAAACACCTGAGCGCCTAATCTTTCTGCCCTTGAATGGATCCGTAAGACGCAAAGCCCCATTGTTCGCAGCGGGACTAAAGCCAGTCCCTGTTGCGCTGCGCGACGCTTGATTGTCCCGGCGGTAACCGCACCCTTGTCTTGCGTTGTCATATTGCCATTGGAGTGCACCAAGCAATTGTTCGCTTGGACACTGCTATGTTTTATTGCGCTCAAGCCCGGCGGTTCATCCTCGTCGTCTTCGTTCTCTGGCAGTGCCAGAACACAGAGAGGCTGTTGATTAAGCGCTTCGGCAATCGCATTGACGCGGATCGTAAAGCCGCCAGGTGGCACCATATTCCCGAAGAACGACCCGCGCACGCCGACGCCAGCAACCTCAAAGCCTCCGGTTGAATTCAGATTAGCCGTGAAATTCATTGCGATACGCGGCGCAAGGTCAACAACTTGGTTCATCGCGAACGTTTCGGCGAAGCCATTGGCGTTTCGGGCCGTGCCCCCCGCGACTGCCATTTCACGGGCACCGGCCAGAGCAGCGGCATCCACGGCGGCTTGCATGCGGGCCTTTTCGCTACTGAGGGAGACCATCTCGATCGTGATTACGACGATCATAGCTACAGGAACGGCAATCAAGCCAGTGATCACGGCTAAATTGCCGCGTTCGCCGCGTCGATCAGTTTTCCGTCCCTTCGAAAACAAAACAGCTCTTCATTACCCTTGTGCAGTAAGGAGTAGATAAGCAGAAACTGGTGTATCAATCGTTTAAATGATGGCTAAATCGCGGAAAAACCGCTGTTCTTCTAATCCTTTTGTGTTTCCCTTGATGGTCTGAATCGCATTAGAAGATCTTAGGTAAAACATACGGGGCGGATCCGCCTCCCAAGCAGGTGTCTTTGCACCGCTCTTTTAGCTCCAAGATACACTCTGGATTGGGTGCAAAGGTGAAGGCGCGATAGTTTTTCGCATATCTTATGATGGGATAGGATGTAACAAGCGGACAGATTGTTCGCTAAACTCAGTGCGTACCTCATGAACGGCAATGCTTTGGCCCAAAGACCCTAATTTGATTATGCAATCTTCCGATCCTCATTGGTGGCGCGGTGCAACGCTTTACCAGATTTACCCACGCAGCTTCGCCGATTCTAATGATGATGGCATCGGGGATTTGAGGGGCGTGACTTCAAAGCTCGACTATGTTGCAGGGCTGGGTGTGGACGGCATTTGGTTGTCCCCCTTCTTTGCGTCGCCACAGCGCGACTTTGGGTATGATGTCAGCGACCATTGCGCAATTGATCCCATGTTTGGCACCATCGCTGACTTCGACGCGCTGATTGCGCGCGCCCACGCGTTGGGCCTAAAGGTCATCATCGATCAGGTTTGGTCACATGCAGCAATAGAGCATGCTTGGTTCCAGGAAAGCCGACAAAGCCGCGATAATCCGAAGGCGGATTGGTTTGTTTGGGCGGATCCTTTGCCGGATGGGTCGTGCCCAACCAATTGGCAAAGTTGGATGGGGGGCGGCACTTGGACGTGGGAGCCTCGCCGTGGGCAATACTACTTGCACAACTTCCTGCCTCAGATGCCCGACCTCAATTTCCATTGCCGTGACGTTCAAGATGCCATTTTGGCGATTGGACGGTTTTGGTTGGACCGTGGTGTTGATGGCTTTCGGCTCGACACGGTCAATTATTACTTCCACGACCTAGCGCTTCGAAACAACCCGCCGAAGCCCGGTGATAGCCCGGCTACCATGCAGCGACATATTTACAATGTCTGCCAGCCAGAGAACCTTCCCTTCTTAAAGAGAATTAGGGCGCTTCTTGATCTCTATCCGGGTACCTTTGTTGTCGGCGAAATCGGTTCGGACGACAATCTCACCCGCATGATCGAGTACACTGCTGGGACCGATCATCTGCAAACGGCCTATTCATTTCAGTTGTTGAGCGACAGAGCGGATCCGCAACATTTCCATGAAGCCATGCAGCCTTGGACGACAGGGGCGGGCGCCTCTGCTTGGCCGTCTTGGGCGCTCAGTAATCATGATTGCGCTCGAGTCGCCAGTCGATGGAAACTAGAGGCACCAACAAGCCAAATCGCCCTGTTTGCGCTAGCGCTGCTGGTTGCGCTGCGCGGCACGATTTTCATTTATCAGGGCGAAGAACTGGGCCTTACGCAAGCAGAGCTGGCCTATGAAGATTTGCGCGATCCATTGGGAATTGCCAATTGGCCAGCAAACAAGGGCAGGGATGGTTGCCGTACGATTCTGCCCTGGGCACACGGTCCTACCGGCATGGGCTTCTCGACCGCCAAACCTTGGCTGCCAATCATTGAAGCGCATCGGGCTCAGAGCGTAGATCTCCAAGTCCAAGATTCAGCATCCGTTTTGACGTTTGCGCGCCGCGCGATTTCCCTTCGTCAGTCAAACCCCGCTTTGCGTCTCGGCGACTTCAATGTGCTGTATGAGGATGAGGCCTGCCTGATTTTCGCTCGCAGGTTGGGAGACGCATCCTGCCTCGCCGGCTTCAATTTCTCGCCGCAAGCCCAGACCATCAGCGGCCTGCTGCAGAATTGCCAAGGACCGGATTTAGCCGTTGGTGCGGTTGATTTCACCGAGTCTGACATCACACTTGGGCCTGTTTCCGCCTTTCTAATCTCCCAGAACCCAATGCAAATCCAAGGACACCAATCATGACCCTTGTTCTCGACCCGGACCTAGACCGACCTTTTGACCTAAAGTCTGAGCACATCCGCCAGTTTGAGAGGGACGGCTTCATTCATCTCAAATCCGTTCTGCCCCCGGATCTTTTGGCTGATTATGGCCGCGAGATCACGAGCTTGACGATCGCGCTCAACACACAGACTAAACCCTTAGAAGAGCGCACAACCTATGACCGCGCCTTTCTGCAGGTCATGAATCTTTGGGAGCAAAGTGAGCGCGTCAAGTCTTTCGTGTTAGGTAAGACCTTAGGTCGGATCGCTGCGGAGCTTATGGGGGTGCGTGGCGTGCGCCTTTATCATGATCAATCGCTCTATAAGGAGCCTGGCGGCGGCATCACACCCGCACATGCAGACCAATATTATTGGCCGCTTTCGACGGATCGAACTGTTACAGCTTGGATTCCCTTACAAGACGTCCCCACTGAAATGGGTCCGCTCAGTTTCTATGCCGGAAGCCAGCATGAAGCCTTTGGTCGGGACCTTGGTATCTCTGATGAAAGTGAGGCTGCGATTACAGCCATGATGGAATCGCGCGGCTTCCCATTTGTCCAAAGCCCGTTTGACTTAGGTGATGTAAGCTTCCACTTGGGCTGGACCTTTCATAAGGCTGGGCCAAATGTGTCAGTTCAGCCCCGCAGCGTGATGACTGTTATCTATATGGATGTCGACATGGTCCTGAAAAAGCCAACAAATGACATACAGAAAGGTGATTGGGCCCAATGGTGCCCCAACGCGCGCATTGGCGAGATCATCCAAACGCCAAAGAACCCGGTCATCTTTGAGCGCGTCGCATGAAAGCTCGGGGCGATCTCACGTCACGCACGGGCCTTGCTGCCATCACCGATAGCCAAGGTGGCTTCGTGATTGACCGGGTCAGTGTCCGCGCGCCCATCGGTGATGAAGTCCGGGTTGCCTTGGGCGCTGCCGGGATTTGCCATACAGACTACGCCTCTTTGTCTTGGGACGGACCATTGGTCGCCGGGCATGAGGGGGCCGGATGGGTAGAAGCCATTGGCCCAAATGTTCGCGACCTAGAAATTGGTACCCCAGTCTTGCTCAATTGGGCAATTCCGTGCGGTCACTGTAAGCAGTGCGATAGTGGCCATGCTAACATCTGCGAACGCTCACACGGCGTTGACCCGGAGGTTTTAGGTTCCAGCGGCGCCGGTGACGGTCACACCATCTGGCAAGGCAAGGCGGTTCAGCGCGCATTCAACCTCGGCACTTTTTCAGAGTTCACTTTGGTGCGCCGTTCCGCTGTCACACCACTTCTACCCGAAATCCCTGTGGAACAGGCTTGTATTCTCGGCTGTGGCGTAATGACTGGGGTGGGCTCGGTCCTGAATGTTGCGCAACCAAAGTCTGGTGACAGTCTCGCCATTGTGGGTTGCGGAGGCGTTGGCTTATCCGTAGTGCAGGGTGCCCGGCTGGCTGGTGTTGCCAAGATCATTGCGATTGATTTGAGGCAAGACAGTTTGGATCGTGCCCGGCAAATGGGCGCAACGGACCTGATTTTGGCAAGTTCCTCCGACCCAAACCACGATCAATTGACCGCGCAGGTCAAAGCATTGACGGCTGGGCGTGGCGTGGACTTTGCCTTTGAAGCGACCGGTGTTGCGGCTTTGGCCTTCCTGCCTTTGCGATTAGTTCGAAATGGCGGCATGGCCGTCCAAGTCAGCGGGGCGCATGGACCCGTTGAGGTGCCTATGCCGTGGTTCTGGTGGGATAAGCGCTATGTAACGCCGCTATATGGCGGTTGTGACCCAGACCGGGACTTCCCCCGCTTAATGCGTTGGGCGGTGGAGGGCGCACTCGATTTGCCTTCCATGATTTCCAAAACTTATAGGTTAGAGACTTTAGCTACTGCACTCGAGGATATGTTGGCCGGGCGAACCGCCAAGGGCGTCGTCATATTTGAGAATGGTAGGGCACATGTTTAGGACCTTTGAACATGCTGACCTAACAATTGACCCGAAAGGCCTTTCCCACATTACAGTGAAAAGCGGGGCCTTGGGTCGGCGCGCAGATGTCACGGCTTTTGTTCCCGAAGACATGGCGGTTGGAACTTCACTGCCGATCGTTACATTGTTGCATGGTGTCTTTGGCTCGCATTGGGCTTGGGCGTTTAAGGGAGAAGCGCATCTCACGGCGCGCGCCTTGATCCAGCAGAAGTTGATCCCGCCTATGGTCCTTTTGATGCCATCGGATGGGCTTTGGGGCGACGGGTCTGGATATGTTCCACATGCGGATGCCAATTATGAAAGTTGGATTGTCGACGAAGTTCCAACGATTGCCTTCCAGTTGACAAAGGACTGCGATCTGAATTCACCGCGCTATCTTGCCGGCCTGTCGATGGGAGGCTTTGCCGCCCTTCGTCTCGGAGCAAAATATGCTAAAAACTATCAGGCTGTCAGCGCTCACTCTTCCGCGACCCATCAGACCCAGTTGGCCAGTATCATCGAAGAGACGACCCAGAGCTGGAGTTCTGATCCGCACGACCAAGACGTGCTCGCCGCCTTGCAAGGAGCGGAGGGACCATTGCCACGCATGCGCTTTGATTGTGGCACAGAAGATCAGCTTTTGACGGCAAACAGAAGCTTGCATCAGTCAATGACAAACGCCGGCATCGCACACACGTACGAAGAGCTTCCAGGCCGTCATGATTGGGACTATTGGAAGTCCAACCTTCATCGGTCGCTGTTATTTTTCGCTCAATGACGCAAAGGAGCGCGATCAAAGTGAAGGCTCTAAAACTCTTTGCCCTTTGGCTCCTTAGTCTAACTTACCTTGCGATAGCCACGAGCGCTGCCGCACGCGAAAAGCAGCCCTCGCGGTATGTGGACCCATTTATAGGGACCGATGGTACAGGCCACGTATTCCCCGGAGCTGTGGTGCCCTTTGGCATGGTGGCACCTGGCCCTGATATGGAAGATCGCGGCTGGAGTTATTCGAGCGGCTATCAGTATCAAGCCCGCTCGATTATGGGCTTCTCCAACACCCATATTAGCGGCGCGGGTATTGGTGAGCTGGGCGACATTTTGCTCCAACCGTCAACGGGTCTAAGATGGACTAGCGCCACCACGAACTTCCGCAGCAGTTTCGACAAGATGACCGAGCAAGCGAGCC
>JAJTGP010000241.1 GCA_021299265.1 Hyphomonadaceae bacterium
ACTCCCTGTGGTCGCCTGCTGGCGGGCGGGCCACCACAAGGGACCGACAGCAATCAGGAGTACAAGTATATTGGCGAGCGCATTCGACGAATTGCCCGAGGCGATAGACCCAGCACTGTCGAGACATAACCACGTCAGAATCCCTGCCAGTGCGGTACGTCGCACGGCCTCGGGCGCATGATCATAGACCCAAACCGATAAGCACCAGATCATCACGCCCCAGCCCGCCAGAAATCCGCCCGTCAGAGCGGAAAGAAAGCGGGTATCGGGAGAGGCGAAGGTTGTCGCACCATCCAGTGGCCAGCTGAGCAAATCCAAGGTCCATCTGGCAGGCTCCAGTGTCGCGGCCATGGTTCCTAAAAAGAACACTGGACCAAAGGAACCGACGCCAACAGCTGTGACTTTCAACCAGAACTTATGGAAAGCGTGGCTCATTGGCCTTACCCCGTCTGCCATTGGGCGAGGATAGTTGCCGCATCAAAATAGTCGCGCCAGTAAGTAATCAGGCCATCCTTAACTTCAAAGACACCGGTTACTGGCAATTCGACCCATTTATCTTTGAGACGGTGACGGTCGAGACGCTCTAAAAACACAATCCCGCCACTGGCAGACTCGCGCAGGATTTTGAACTCATTCTCCAGCGTCGGCGAAAAGAAGGGCTCTAGAACTACGCGAATGCCTTCAGGACCACCGACCTCGCCAATCGGCGGGGGATTGATATAGACACAGGTTGGAGAGACGAGAGCCATGGCCGTGTCATAGTCCAAGGGCTCCATCAATTTCAGAAAGCGGCGAACAATTTCGATCGATTGGGTGCTGGTGTCTGTCATGATGGGATCCCCACAGCTTAGGCCCATAGCGTCCCTGTAATCAAGCACGGGCGCAATTACGTCGGGGGTTATTGGCTGGTCCCTTGCGCAGCGGCGCGAAACATAGCTTCAGTTTCTGGGTCAGCTGGGAAGAGCGTTTCGAGGCGCAATTCGTCGGCCGTAATGTCTTGGGCAGTACCGAAAGTAGCCACTACGGCAAACATAGACACTTTCAGGCCTTGGATGTCCATATTGAATGGGATCACTGGTACCAACGACGCCTCTGCCGCCGACCATAAGATATGGGGGTCTTGAAAAGGCGCGAGTTCTGCAAGTACGGCTTTCATTTCCGCACCAGCCAAGGCTTCAGCCTCGCGCTGAGCCCGTTGCCACATCAATGGACCAACTGCCGCCCAATTGGTGACGAAGGGCCGAATGCCGTTTGGGTGGAAGAACAAGCGCATCAGATTGCGGCCTTCACCGCCGACGCGGCTCCAGATATCTTCGCCTAGCATCGCCCCCAATTGGTCGAATGAACGATTAGAGAAGCGCACATTCCAAGCGCGATCTAGCGCGATGGCAGGAAAAGGCTCATGCGCTGACAACATCACGCGAATGGCCGACATGACTTGGCTCATCTGAGGGTCATCCAGATTCCGGGTCTTAAAGATGGGCGCAAAGCCTGCTGCGGTTAGCCACGCATTGCGATCACGCAGGGGAACCTCCAGCGTCTCGCTCAATTGCAGGATCATGTTGCGGCTGGGATTGGCGCGGCGCGATTCCAAAAAGCTTACATGGCGCTGCGAGACACCCGACATCAGCGCCAAATCGAGCTGCGATAGACGCCGCTTTTGCCGCCAGTCGCGCAAAAGCTTCGCAAAGCTGCCATCGCCTTCGACTTGTCGTGTCTGGACGGAGATCGTCATAGCTTGCCCCCAATTGATCGGGTCAAACTTACATGGGCAAAGCGGCAGTTCAATAACGTGAGAGGTAATTGCAGAGATGCAGTTCGTCAGCCAATCTGGTTCTCACAAGAACATAATCGGCTTTAATGCCGAACGGGAGAGGTTCTCATGTCCGCATTTTGGCGCGCCTATTTTGGCATATTTTGTGTTTCGCTGGTCTTATTCGGCGCGATTTTGAGTGCGGGTGCCTTTGCGCCATCCAGCGGCCCCGTCGCACTCTTAATGAAGGTGCTGTCTGGCGGCGAAGTCATTGCCTTCACCCCTGCCCTTCGCTTCTCTTTGGGGCTTATGGGGGCCATCACCATTGGCTGGGCCGTAATGATTTATGGCGTGATGCGGGTGGCTTTCACGCTGCGCGGC
This sequence comes from Hyphomonadaceae bacterium, assembly GCA_021299265.1. Lineage (GTDB taxonomy): Bacteria > Pseudomonadota > Alphaproteobacteria > Caulobacterales > Aquidulcibacteraceae > Aquidulcibacter. Next base: position 2,135 of record JAJTGP010000241.1, read on the forward strand.
CAGGGCAGGCCGCTATGGGATGCGATTACTGCCGGCTTGATTGCTTGGTATGTCATTGACGGCATTTGCTCAATCTTTACAGGCTTTGCACTCAACATCATCCCTAACACCGCTCTGGCAGCAATGTATCTGGTTGGCCTCATACGAAGCGGGGCACTTAAACGCTGAGAGGCTTCTCGGCACATGCGGGAGAGAGAAAATCACATGGACGCGCTCAGAACGCCAAACAACCGTTTTGAAAACCTGCCTGGTTTCGATTTTGCGCCACACGATGTCAGCGACCTCGCTGGTTATGAAGGCTTGCGTGCGATCTATGTAGATGAGGGTCTTGCTGGGGCAGATGAAGTCTTCTTGTGCCTCCACGGTCAGCCGACCTGGAGTTATCTCTACCGGAAAATGATCCCGGTATTTGTGGCCGCTGGTGCGCGCGTCGTTGCGCCTGACCTGTTTGGTTTCGGTCGATCGGATAAGCCAAGCGATGAAGAAACCTATGGTTTTGACTTTCATCGCAATTTTCTGATTGCGCTTGTCGAACGACTGGATCTGAAGAATATCACACTCGTGGTGCAAGATTGGGGCGGGTTGATCGGCCTCACCCTCCCGCTGCACGCAGGTATCGCGGCACGGGTCAAGCGCCTCATCATCATGAATACGACTTTGGCGACGGGTCACCCGCCCAGTGACGGCTTTATGGCATGGCGCGCTTACTCAGGCGCGAGGCCGGATTTGGCAGTCGGGGCCTTGATGCAGCGTTCGACCCCACATTTGAGTGCAGATGAAGCCGCAGCCTATGACGCCCCCTTCCCTAATGCCAGCTTTAAAGCGGGGGTGAGAGCGTTTCCCAAGCGCGTCATGACCGATCCCGGCATGGAAGGCGTAGATACATCGTTGGAAGCACGCACTTTTTGGGCGGAGC
>JAJTGP010000065.1 GCA_021299265.1 Hyphomonadaceae bacterium
AGCTGTTGGCAGGCTTACGTTGGTTGGGCGTGCTGTATCTGGTCTATTTGGCCTTTGAGCCTTGGATTGAGCGGGCTAGACAAGGCCCGGAACTGGCCTTGGGCGACACCGAGGATCCATCGACCCATGCTGGGCGGCATTTTATGCGCGGCCTGACGCTGAATATCCTAAACCCAAAAGCAGCGCTCTTTTACGTTACGCTTCTGCCGCGCTTTGTGGAGGAGGGCGGTGAACAGGTTTGGCTGCAGAGCCTTTGGCTGGGCCTCACCCATATCGGAGTCGCGACCGGGGTACATTTGGCGATTGTTTTAGCCGCTGGCGGCCTTCGCCCTTGGCTGAGTGCTGGCAAGCGCCGCACCTATTTGAACATCTTTTTCACCTTGGCCCTGTTGGGCATTGCGGCTTGGCTCGCTTGGGATGGACTAGCCCATCCTGTCTGACGCCCCTCTTGCCGCCCACTTGCCTAATCACGCCTGCGAGGTTAACGCCAAATCATGCTGATTTTCCAATTTCCCGGCCAAGGTAGCCAGAGCGTCGGTATGGGTGTTGCCCTTGCTGAAGCATTCCCCGCCGCAAAGCAGGTCTTTGCAGAGATTGATGACGCGCTTGGGCAAAAGCTCTCGAGCCTGATGGCCGAAGGTCCGATTGAGACCCTGACGCTGACGGAAAATGCCCAGCCTGCCCTGATGGCCGTCAGTATGGCAGTTGTGGCGGTCTTGCGCACAGATTTTGGGATTGGCGTCGATAAGGCTGCTTTTGTGGCGGGTCATTCGCTGGGTGAATATTCAGCGCTGACCGCCGCTGGTGCTTTTTCCATTGGCGATGCAGCGCGTCTTTTGCGTCTGCGCGGTCAAGCCATGCAGCGGGCGGTCGCACCGGGCCTTGGCGCGATGGCGAGCTTGATTGGCCCCAAAGTCGACTTGGCTCTGGCAGAGGCTGCTGCTGCTGCTGGGGCCAAAGCAGGCGTCTGCGTGGTGGCTAATGATAATAATTCCGGAAACATCGTGATCTCTGGCACGAAAGAAGGCGTAGATGCCGCGATTGCGGCAGCCAAGGAAATGGGCGCGCGCGCCATTCCGCTTTCGGTCTCTGCCCCCTTCCATTGTCCTTTGATGGGCCCAGCCGCAGAAGAAATGGCCACGGCATTGGCCGCGACCACCATCAACAAGCCCGTGGTGCCCGTTTTGTCCAATGTGACGGTCGCGCCAACCCAAGACCCCGACACCATCGCTAAGCTGCTGGTTGAGCAAGTCACCGGTCGCGTCCGCTGGCGGGAATCGATTGGCTGGTTTGCTGCCCAAGGTGCCACCCAATTCGTGGAGCTCGGCGCTGGTAGCGTCCTGACCGGCATGTCCAAGCGCATCGCCCCGGATGCCACCTCCATCGCTTTGACCGGTGCAGATGAAATTGCGGCCTTTGCCGCTTCTTTGAGCTAAGACGAAAGAAGGAACGCAGATGTTTGATCTAACAGGCAAAAAGGCGCTCGTGACGGGGGCTACGGGTGGTATTGGCGGGGCGATTGCGCGTGCGTTGCACGCCGCTGGTGCGCAAGTGGCTTTATCGGGTACCCGCCAAGAAGCGCTGGATGCGTTGAGCGCAGAATTGCCGGGTAGTGTGGCACTGGCCTGCAATTTATCTGACCCAGTTGAGACTGACGGCCTGATTGGTCGGGCGGAAGAAGCGCTTGGCGGGCTCGATATTCTGGTGGCCAATGCCGGTATCACCAAGGACGGCTTACTTCTGCGCATGAAGGACGAGGATTTTGAGCGCGTGCTCGACGTCAATCTGGGCTCTTACTTCCGCTTAGCTCGGGCGGCTTCCAAGGGCATGATGAAGCGCCGCTTGGGCCGGATCATTGCGATTACCTCCGTCGTCGGTGTCACGGGCAATCCCGGCCAAGCCAATTATGCAGCGTCGAAAGCAGGCATGATCGGCTTTACCAAATCCATCGCCCAAGAATTGGCTTCTCGGGGCATTACCGCCAATTGCATCGCGCCCGGATTTATCGTGTCTCCCATGACCGATGCCCTCAATGAGGCGCAAAAAGAAGCGATTACCAAGTCTATTCCTGCCGCTCGTCTTGGTCAGCCTGATGACATTGCTGCTGCGGTTGTCTATCTAGCATCCGATCAAGCCAGCTATGTTACAGGGCAGACTTTGCACGTAAATGGCGGAATGGCGATGATTTAGATACTGTTTTGGCGCTAGCGGCCTCAAGCCAAAGGTGCTAATTCGTTCATCTCCCGTGGCGCTATGTTGGCAAAACGGTAACTATAACAACGCCGAAGGGATTTCGGCAGGATTCGAGGACCAACAATGTCTGACGTTTTCGACCGCGTAAAAAAGATCGTAATTGAACACTTGGACGCTGATGCGGAAAAAGTCGTTGAAAATGCGAGCTTCATTGATGATCTGGGCGCAGACAGCCTCGACACAGTGGAACTCGTCATGGCTTTTGAAGAAGAGTTTGGCGTTGAGATTCCAGATGATGCTGCTGAAAAGATCCAAACCGTCGGCGACGCGGTGAAGTTCATTTCGGCCAACGCTGGCTGATCAGAACATGCGTCGCGTTGTCGTGACGGGAATCGGCCTCGTCACCCCAATCGGGGTCGGGGCCGATTTCGTTTGGAAAAGCCTGTTGTCCGGTGCAAACGGGGCAGGCACCATCACTGCGTTTGATGCGTCGGACTTGCCAGTCCGCTATGCCTGTGAAGTCCCTTGGACGACCGGGCGCGGTGGTGGCGGTGCTGATGTAGCAGGGTCGTTTGATCCTGAAACCGCGATGTCTTCGCGGGACCGTCGGCGTGTCGATGAGTTTATCTTATACGGGGTCGCAGCTGCCAATGAGGCGATTGCCGATTCTGGCTGGGTTGCTGAAACCGAAGAACAGCAAGAGCGCACAGGCGTGATGATTGGTTCAGGCATTGGCGGTCTCTCCACCATTGCTGACAATGCCCTGCTGCTCGAGAAGGAAGGCCACCGGAAGATCAGCCCCTTTTTCGTGCCGTCTGCTTTGATCAATCTGACGTCTGGTCATGTGTCGATCAAGCATGGCTTTAGAGGGCCGAACCACTCCGTCGTAACGGCTTGTGCGACCGGGGCCCATGCCATTGGCGATGCGGCACGTATCATCAAATATGGCGATGCGGATGTGATGGTTGCCGGTGGTTGCGAAGCCGCTGTGTGCAAGATTGGCATTGCAGGCTTTGCCGCCGCGCGCGCTCTATCCAATGGCTTTAACGACGATCCAACCTCGGCTTCTAGGCCTTATGACAAGGACCGTGACGGCTTTGTGCTGGGTGAAGGCGCGGGCGTTGTTGTCTTGGAAGAATATGAGCATGCCAAGGCACGCGGCGCGAAAATTTACGCCGAAGTGGCTGGCTATGGCATGTCTGGTGACGCTTACCACATCACCGCCCCCTCGGAAGACGGCAATGGCGGCTTCCGTGCCATGCGATCGGCATTGAAAGATGCAGGGCTTGCGACGTCCGACATCGGCTATGTCAATGCGCACGGCACTTCGACGCCTTTGGGTGACGAGATCGAGTTGCGCGCGGTAGAGCGTCTGTTTGGCGCTGATACCAAGGGCCTGACGATGTCGTCGACCAAATCAGCCATTGGCCATCTTTTGGGGGCGGCTGGTTCTGTTGAGGCGATATTCTCGTTGCTCGTCTTGCGCGATCAGATCGCACCACCGACCCTTAATCTGCGTCATCCATCGGTAGAGACCCAAATTGACCTCGTCCCGCTGGAAGCAAAGAAGGTGGTGGCTAAGGCTGTGTTGTCCAATTCCTTTGGCTTTGGCGGCACCAATGCGGCACTTGTCCTGAAAGCGGTCTAATGACCGATCCTGTCGCCAAAGTGCGTGGTAAAAAGGCGGCACAGGCGAAAGCCATGTGGCAGCGCATCTGGATCGGGCTGGGCCTTGCGTCCATTCTGCTCGTCCTCGGCACGGGCCTGTTCCTATTGGGACCGGGCCCGAAAGCCAAAGAGGGGGAATCGAGCTTCTTCATCGTGCAAGAGGGTGATTCCGCCAGCACGGTGGGGGTCCGCCTGCAAAAGGAAGGGCTGGTGCGATCAGCGCTTGGCTTCCGCTTGGCGGTCAAAATCACAGGCTCCGCTGCTAATTTAAAAATCGCCGAATATGAGATCCCGTCCGGTGCAACGCCTGCGCGCATCGCCAAAATCCTCGCCAGTGGCGAGGGGGTCCGGCGCGCAATTGTATTGCCTGAGGGCTGGAGTGTTAGTCAAATCTATACGCGCCTAGAGGCCAACCGTTTCTTGACGGGCACGCTGCCGCCACCACCGCCGGAAGGCACATTAAACCCCGACACCTATCCGATCCAGCGCGGCGATACGCGCGCCAGCGTCGTCAAACGGATGCAGGAAAGTCATAAGGCCTTGATTGATCAATTGTGGCTGAAACGCGCGCCGGATTTGCCCATTGCCACCAAGGAAGAAGCCATCATCTTGGCTTCCATTGTGGAAAAAGAGACGGGCATTGCAGAAGAACGCCCGCGTGTTGCGGCAGTCTTCGTCAATCGCCTGCGTCTGGGCATGAAGCTGCAGTCGGACCCAACCATCATTTATGGCATCACCAAGGGTGCACCCTTGCGGCGGAAAATCTTCCGAAGCGACATTGAAAACCCCCATGCTTGGAACACCTATGTGATCCAAGGTCTGCCGCCCACGCCGATTGCCAATCCGGGCAAGGATGCTCTGGCCGCGGTCCTCAATCCACCACGCACGCGTGAAATCTTCTTCGTTGCAGATGGTACGGGCGGCCATGTCTTCGCTGAAACCTATGCCGAGCATAATCGCAATGTGCAGCGCTGGCGGGCTTGGCGAGCCGAGCAAGAGAAAAAGGGCCAAAGCCTCTTAGGGGGTGGCGAATGAAACCTGTGACACCGCTTTTGGGGATGACGGGCTTTGGCCGCGCCGAAGGCCAAGTCGGCGATGTCGCTTGGGCGTGGGAAGCGCGCAGCGTCAATGGCCGCAATCTGGACGTGAAATTCAAACTGCCACCCGGCTATGAAGCGTTTGAGACCAAGATTCGCGAAGGCTGTGCCAAGCGCTTTAAACGCGGTTCAATCCAAATCTCGCTTGCTACCAAGCGCGACAGCACCAACATTGGCCCGATGATCCGCGTCAATCAGGACATGATTGAATTCTATCTCTCTGAAGGCCAAGCCTTGATCGAGCAGGGCCGGGTCGGCCGTCCCAGTCTCGATGGCCTATTACAATTGCGCGGCGTCTTGGAAAGCGCAGACTTTGTAGAGCCAGATGAGGTGAAGGCCGCGCGCGAAGCTGCCTTGATTGTCGGCCTAGATAGCGCGCTCGACGCCCTTTTGGCGGCACGGCACCGCGAAGGCGAGGGGCTGTTCACCCTGTTCAATGCGTTGTTGTCGCGCATTGAGGCGACCACCCAGCAGGCCGAAGCCGCCGCAGAAGCCCAAGTCGTCGCCATTCGAGACCGTGTCCAAAAGCGGGCGGCGGAATTGTTGGGTGATGTGCCCTATGACCAGCAACGTCTGTTGCAAGAAGCTGCTGCATTGGCGCTCAAAGCCGATGTGCGCGAGGAGCTGGACCGCTTGCGTGCCCACAGTGGGGAAGCCCGTGCCCTCCTGCAACAAGGCGGCGACATTGGCCGTAAGCTCGATTTCCTAGCCCAAGAATTCCACCGCGAGTCCAATACTTTAACCGCCAAAGCTGCGGCACTGGAACTGACCCGGGCTGGACTTGACCTCAAAGCCAGCGTCGATCAATTGAAAGAACAGGCAGCCAATGTCGAGTGAGCCTATCCTCCATATGCGTCGCGGCTTGATGTTGGCCTTGGTCAGTCCATCCGGGGCAGGTAAAACCACGTTGTCGCGCCGCCTCGTCAATGAGGATGCCGACATTGCTTTGTCGGTATCTTGGACCACGCGCGCGCCTCGGCCAGGCGAGATTGACGGGGTGCATTATCATTTCGTCGACAAAGATCAATTCCGCGCACATCGCGCGCAAGATGGCTTTCTGGAATGGGCCGAAGTCCATGACCATTATTACGGCAGCCCGCGCGAAAGCGCCTTTGCCATCTTGCAATCCGGCCGCGATTTGATGTTTGACGTCGACTGGCAAGGCGCGCTGCAATTGCGCACGTCTGCGCCAGAAGACGTGGTGAAAGTCTTCATCTTACCCCCCAGCATGGCTGAGCTAAAACGCCGGCTCATCTCGCGCGGGCAAGACAGCCCCGAAGTGATCAAAAAGCGCATGACCAATGCCTATGGCGAGATCAGCCGCTGGGAAAACTTCGACTATGTGCTGGTCAATGAAGATTTAGACCAAAGCTATGCACGCCTAAAAACCATCCTCGAAGCTGAACGCATGCGCCGCGCCCGCCAGCCTTGGATGGGCGGCTTTGTCCAGGGGCTATTGCGCGAAGATACGTGAGGGGTGGCAATAAGGGTTGCGCTTGTCGTCGCGTTTGCATGCGCAACTCGTGTTGCGCGGTCCCTCTGGTGCTCTGCCTACCCCTTCAGTCCGCTTCGCGACCAGCTTCCCCATTCATGGGGTTTCGGCGCATGCGGCAGCGTGTCCGTTCTCCGCTCTCCTATTGGGAAAGGGGAGCGAGTGGCGGCTGTGGTTGGGAAAAGATGCTTTTGTCTGGACGCGCTTTGGTGCCCAGTCTGGTCACCCAACCGCTTTGAATAGCGTGGCCGGGCAATCGAGGTTGGCCTTTGGTGCTGGCAGGGCCTGCACCAAAGCCTTCCAGATGAAAAAACTACCCCAAGGATGTCATCCCGGACGGCGCAGCCGAGGTCCCTGATCTCTTGCCGCAAAGTCCCCTGAGGTCCCCGCTCTCCACTTCGTTCCGGCGGGGATGGCATCGTTTTGGATGGTTACTTATCTAGACGCGTTTTGGTGACCCTTCTGGTCAACCAAACCGCAAACGAA
>JAJTGP010000053.1 GCA_021299265.1 Hyphomonadaceae bacterium
CGGCTGTCTTCGCTGGTGGCCGCTCGATACTCTGCCAAGCTCACCCCGAAGCCGTCGAGGCGTTCGCGCTGGGCCGCAGACATCACGTCAATCAAGCGCTGCAGGTCTTGGGCGATCCCTGCCATGCGACTGGCCATTTCTTCGCGTGCTTGGACATTCTGCCGCGCCGCCTCTTCACGGACCGAGGTGATACCCGTCTGCAAGTCCTGCCGATAGTCGACAAAGCGCACATTCATGTCTTCGATCCGCCGACCCAATTGGGTCAGAGGCCGGTTAGACCGGGTTAGCGCGAAAAAAAGCGTGACCAAAAGGATTAAGACATAAAGGCCAATAACGGCCATTAAATTCATAAACTCGGGACTCAATGCTTCGGGGCTCGAGGAGGGGGCCATGTCGTGGATGTCCTTGCGACTCAATCTGAAAATAGTCTGACGCGTTTGTGCCACAGCTGGTGCCGGGCTCACACACAGGGCGACAGTCTAAACCAGTTCTACGTCAGATCAGGACGCAGTCCAGCTGTCAGTTTGGATGGATGGGCAAGTTGGGAAATAAAAAAAAGGCCGCGCCATGGTTAGGCGCGGCCACCCTCTCGCGAGAGCCAAAAGGGCGTCTCCTCCCCGAAACGCCGCCGGACCGAAGTCCAAGCCCCTTTTGTGTGACAATCTGTCACCTTTCTGTCAAGTCCTTTGGACTCTCTGTTGCAGCAAAGCCATGTACAATAGCCCTTCTGGCGTAAGTTACCGAACCTCGTAGTCAGACCAAACCACGAGGCTAACTGCCTCTGCATAAGACTTACAATTGCCGCCCCAGTTTTGGGTGATCTGACCTTTGTCATTCTTGTACCAAGAATTGCAATTTGGATCGGCCCAGACTGTATGGCCCAAGGCTTCTTGCAAATCGGCAATAAAGCGCGTTTGGGCCTCTGGCTTGACGGTGGCTGATTGGGCTTTTTGCTCGGCCAGCCCTGCTAGCATCGCCCCAACATACTCAATTTGACGCTCCAGCATGTAGGTAATCGAATTATGGCCCAGATTGGTATGTGGGCCATAGAGCATAAAGAAATTGGGGAAGCCCGAGGTCGTTATGCCCAGATAGGCTTCGGGCCCTTCTGCCCATTGATCAGCGAGGTGGGTGCCGTTCTGGCCGACCACATCCAAGCTCCAATGCCACCCGGTTGTTTCAAAACCGGTGGCATAGATCACGACGTCCAAATCATAATGGGTGCCGGCCTCGACACGAATACCTGTCGCATCAAAGCCTTCAATCCTTCCAGTCTCTAAAGTCACGTGATCTTGCGTCAGGGCGGGATAGAAGGTGTCCGTGAACAAGAATCGCTTACAGCCGACAGCATAGTTTGGGGTGAGCTTGGCGCGTAGTTCCGGATCAACAATCTGCTTTTCCAAGTGTCGCTTGGCAATGTCGGCATAGGCGGCGCGGCCTTCGGCTGTCCAACTAAAGGTCTGCCAGAAATAGGTGTCGGCCGTATCAAAGATCATCGCTCGATTACGTGCGCCAAGGTCCATCGCTGCCTGCGGATTGCTGAGCAAGAGCGCGATCTCGGTAGCTGGAATTTCCCGGTCGCCGCGCGGCCCGATGTAATTGGCAGAACGCTGAAACACGACCAGCGAACCAGCTACTTTCGCAACTTCGGGAATCAATTGCACGGCGCTGGCCGCCGAGCCGATGACGCCAACGCGCTTGCCGGTCAGATCAATATCATGGTTCCAAGCCGCCGAATGCATGCTGGCACCTTGGAAGCTTGCTTGGCCCGGAATCGACGGGATTGACGGGCGGTTCAATTGGCCAAGCGCAGAGATGATGGCCCCAAACTGGCGGACCTGCCCGTCACTTGTCATCAAGGTCCAGCTTTGGACCGCCTCATCCCAAACGGCTGACGTTGCGACAGTGTTCAGGGACAAGAGTGGCTCTATGCCAAAGCCCGTCACCAATTGCTCGCAATAAGTTTGGATCTCGGCCGAACTGGGATAGGTATTGGTCCAGTGGATCGCTGGCGCAAAACTATATTGATAGAGCGCGACCGGCACATCGCAGGAACAGCCCGGATAGGTGTTCTGCGCCCAAGTGCCGCCGACTTTCGCCCCCTTTTCAAGCAGAGTGAGGTTCTGATAGCCCGCTTGCTTGAGTTGTATCGCTGCAGCAAGCCCACCAAGGCCCGCGCCGATAATTGCGATGGGGGTTGAATGATCCATAAGCGTCGCTCCCAATTTATTCTTGTGAGCACCACGATCATACAAAAATGGCTGGCTTACAATGCCCTTTGAAGGCTCAGCCTCAGGGCTGAAGGTCACTGAAAGCTAAACGGTGCGCGCGCGTCACGGTCCCGCCGACACCAGCCAGCTTCAAATCTAGGGTGCGCGTCGCCCAATCCACATCGATAAGGCCGAAATTGATTGGCCCATAGCCATCGCCAATCCGGTTGGTATCTGGTTCCCGTACCCAATCGGTACCAGGTGCCGTGCGATAGCCTTTATTGATGCCAGAGGCGGTTAAGTCAGTCAGCGGATAGGCCACCCCGATCGTTTGCTGGTGGATCGAGCCATAATGGCGGTCACCAGAGGCAAAGACGACGCCTTGGGCTTTTGTCTGTGCAATCAGGTCGAACAAGCGCTGCTGCGCGCGCGGAAAATTGCCCCAACGCTCCCAGCCGTGGCCATCGGCAATGACTTGGATGGAGGAGATGATCAGGCGCAGATCGGCAGGCTTTTTCAGTTCTTCTTCCAGAAACGCCCATTGCGCCGCCCCCAAGACATCAGCGTTAGAGCTAGGCGAATGGGGGATATAGCGCTCTTTGCCGGGTGCATTGCGCTCATCGGTAGGTAGCAATGGGTCCCGAAAATAGCGCGTGTCTAGGAGGATGACTTGCAAGACTTGGCCCGACTGTCCTGTACGAAAGGCACGGTAGATACCGGGGCGCTGCCGTATGGGACTATTGGCCGGTACATTCCAAAAGCTTGCAAACATGGATTGCGCGCGTTGTTTATAAGCAAAGTCGCCGCCGCCATCATTAATGCCGTAATCATGGTCATCCCAAACCGCTTCGGTTGGTGTTGATGCCACCAGTGACCGGAATGGTTTTGATGCTGCAAGCTTACCGTAGGCCTCTTTAAGGCTGGGTAGGTCTGGGTTGGTTGGCGAGCCAGAGCCATAGACATTATCGCCCATCATCACGACGAGGTCAGGCTTGGCCGCCTTGACATCTGCGAACAGGCTCAAGTCCATTGTTGGATCCGAACAAGACGTTAGGGCGATCCGCGACAGGGTTCTGTTCGCCAAGCTTGGACTCTCGGGCGCACGGGGAAACCCGGGCAGTCGCGGTAGAGTGGTTGGCGAGAGCGCACATCCCATCAAAGATGTGGTCACCAAAGCTGTTGTAGCGGCGGAAGTCAGAAAGGCGCGACGATTTAACATGCTTTTTGCGCTAGCATGGCTGTACGTCAACTTCACGACGGAATTCCTGTTTGCAACCTATAAATTCGTCTTCCAACCTATTTTCTTGAGTTAACCAAGCTAAAACTTTTGATCTGTAACCTTGGGTAAGGTGCATTCTCTGTGTGTTCTCGATGCTGACCAAAGCAACCTTATGGGGAACAACACATGAAATTCGATACAATTGGTGCCAAAGTTACGCTCGCAGGTGCGCTCTTCTTAGCTTTGTCAGCTGCTTCTTCCGCGGCAGGACTTTGGGTTTCAACGCGCTATTATGACGGCGTCTCAAGCGCGGTTTCATCCAAACAGGTGCTGCGCAACCACATGCAGGCAGATATGATGCATGATGCGCTGCGCGCCGACACACTCGCAGCGCTGCTTGCCTCAGATCCAGCTTCGGCGATCTATTCGCCGGCTGAAGTCAAACTCAACACCGAAGAACATATCGCCACTCTTGAGAAGGCAATTGCTGATTCCAAAGAGGCGACAACGGACCCCCGGGTCAAACAAGCGCTTGATGATTTGGCGCAGCCTCTCGCCGATTATGTTCAAGCGGCCAAGTCGATTGTTGCAAAATCTGCCACCGATCCTGCCGCCACGCGCGCGGCCATGCCGGCCTTCTTGGAGAAATTTAGCGCGCTGGAGGACTCCATGGCGGCAGCGGCGGAAGTGATCGAAGCGAAAGGCGGCGAAGCCGCCGCACAGGCTGAAGCAGAGGCGCGGCTGACCAAATATATCATGGGTGCGGTTCTCCTATTTGCCTTTGTTTTTGCGGCGGCCGTGAATTTCGTCATGCGCCGCACCGTTGCCAAGCCGATTGCCGACTTGACGGAGGCGATGAATAGCCTCGCTGCGGGCAATCTATCGGTTGAGGCCCCACACGCGGATGCTGGCGGCGAGATTGGCTCTCTTTCGGCCGCCATGGGAAGGTTCCGCATCAACGCAATTGAGCGCGTCAAGCTGGAGGAATCGGCGGCCCTGAGCGCCAGTGAGCGCGAGGTTCGGGCCACGAAACTTGCCGCCCTCACGGAGGAGTTTTCCGCCATGATGAGCGAGAGCTTGTCTACCTTGGCGTCCGCATCCCAAGAACTGGAGGCTAGCGCCTGCCAGTTAGGTGCTATGGCGTCCCAGACCCGCTCGCTGACCCATGTTGCGACCTCTGCAGCACAAGAAGCCTCGCACAGCGTATCGTCGATTGCTGCGGCAACGACGGAACTCACCGCCTCGGTGGAGCAGATCGCGGGCCGCATGGCCCAATCAGCGAGCTTGGCCGAAGATGCCGTCCAACTGGGGCGGGAGACCGATGTTTCTGTGAAGGGCCTTGCGGAAGCGGTTGCAGAAATCGGTGAAGTGGTTGCCTTGATCGAAGGGGTTGCAACCCAGACCAACCTCCTCGCACTTAACGCAACCATCGAGGCTGCACGGGCTGGCGAAGCAGGTAAAGGCTTTGCGGTGGTTGCGGGCGAAGTGAAGTCCCTTGCGGCGCAAACCGGTAACGCGACGCAAGACATTGTCAGCCGCATCAGCCGAATCCAACAGGCATCGGATCATGTTGCGTCTTCGGTGCTGCATGTCATCACCATGATCGAAGAAATGCAAAACCTTTCGCGTGCGGCCGCCGATAGTGTGCGGGAGCAATCGGGCGCAACCGAACAGATTGCCCATAGTGCCAGCCTCGCCTCGAACGGTACGGATGCGACCCATACCAGCGTGGGTGAGCTTGATGCCGCTGCTTCCGATGCCGCAGGTGCCTCAGAGGCGGTAACCAGAGCCGCTGAAGATGTTGCCCGCCAAGCCGCGCGTTTGCGCGAGAGTGCTGACCTCTTCTTCAGCGATATCAAGGCGGCTTAAGATGCGTGCCCGCTGGTTTTTGCAAGTCGCCGTCGCGCTTATCCCAATCGCAGCAACATCTCGGGCGCTAGCCCAAGATGCCGAGGCGGCGAAAGCCTTCTCCCTTACAGGCAATGTGACGATAGATGTATTCTCCAATCTCAGGGGCGGAATCAAAGAGGGGTCACGGACACTCGATAATGTGGCGATTCAGGTCAACTATGATGGTGCCGCCCACGGCCTTCGTGGGATCAAGGCCAGTGTTGGCGCGCTCTATAATGGCAAGGAGGCTTTCTCCGGCGACCTTGTTGGCGATCTACAAGGTATCTCCAACATTGAAACTGGGACCGAGGCGCTGCGGCCCTATGAAGTATGGATCGCGAAGGAATTCGATGACTCGGGCTCTTATTTGAAGTTGGGATTGATCGATCTCAATGGCACCTTTGATGCGCCTGGTGCCTCCAGTCTCTTCGTCAATCCCTCACATGGGATCGTGCCAAGTTTCTCCCAGACTGGACTGAATGGGCCGTCTATCTTCCCAACCTTGGGCTGGGCTGTCGTCGGTGAAGCGGCTTTAGGGGCAGGTTTCAGGCTTCGTGCTGGCGTCTTTGATCCTGTGCCGGGCGATCCCCTCAGGCCTGACCACACCGATCTTCGTTGGCGCAAGGACGACGGCCTTTTGAGCGTGCTGGAAGTTGAGCAACAAGCAGAATCTTGGCGCTGGGCGCTTGGAGGTTGGGCCTATTCACAAGCCAGTAGTGACTCACTCGCCCGCCTTCAAAATGGCAATTCAGGATTCTATGGCTCGGTGGAGTATCATCTCGACCCTGCGACCACCACCTTCTTGCGGGCGGGAACGGCGAAGTCAGATATCAATGCTGTGGATCGTTATGTCGGGGCGGGTGTCGTCTGGACTGGGCCGTTGGAGGCCCGCTCTGAGGATCAATTCGGCCTAGCTTTTGCCCATGTACGGACTACACCGCTGGCTCGCTTCGTTGGGCTCTCAAAGGCAGAAACCAATTTTGAGATGACCTATGCGGCGCCGATTGGCGGCGGATTCTCCCTGCAAGGCGATGTTCAATATGTCCTCGACCCAGGTGTCGACGCGACTACGAAAGACGCTCTCGCCGCAGGTCTCAGATTGATTTGGGAATTTGGGGCCGATTGAGTTGGCCAAAAGAAAAGCCCTTCACCGAAGGAGCGCGGTGAAGGGCTTAAAGGTCGCATGAAGCTTTAGATCAGATCAAAGCGATCCAAATTCATGACCTTGGTCCAAGCAGCCACAAAGGCATCGACGAAGCGGGCTTCGCCATCTTGGCTTGCATAGACTTCTGCCAAAGCCCGCAACTGCGAGTTCGATCCAAAGACCAGATCGACTCGTGACGCGGTCCAGACGATGGCACCGGTCTTGCGGTTCCGGCCTTCATAGATTCCGGGAGCCGTGGCCGAAGGGGCCCAGACTACATCCATATCGAGCAGGTTCGAGAAGAAATCTGCTGTCAGGGTGCCAGGTCGCGTGGTCAAGGTGCCATGAGACTTTGTGGTGACACCCAAAGCCCGCAGGCCGCCAATCAGCACCGTCATTTCGGGCGCGCTAAGCGTCAGAAGTTGCGCACGATCGACCAGAAGCTCCTCTGCCGATATGGAGAGATCAGGCTTCAGATAGTTGCGGAAGCCATCAGCGACCGGTTCCATGACTTGGAACGAGTCCACGTCAGTTTGCTCTTGGCTGGCGTCCATCCGTCCGGCTGTGAATGGGACACTGACGTGCCGACCGGCTTTGGCTGCAGCGCCTTCGATCCCGACAGACCCAGCCAGAACAATCAAGTCCGCCAAGGAGACTCTCTTCCCAGCAGCGGCCTTGGCATTAAACTTGGCCTGAATGGCGCGCAACTGATCCAACACCTTGACCAATTGTGCAGGTTGATTGACTTCCCAGTCCTTTTGCGGGGCCAGAGCAATGCGGGCTCCATTGGCCCCGCCGCGCTTGTCTGAACCCCGGAACGTCGAAGCAGAGGCCCAAGCTGTGGACACCATTTCTGCAATGCTCAGGCCCGATGCGCCGATCTCAGCCTTCAAAGCTGCAATGTCGGTTTCATCGACCAACGCATGATCGCGCGCCGGGATTGGGTCTTGCCAGATCAGCTCTTCGCTTGGAACCCAAGGGCCCAAATGCAGGGTGCGGGGGCCCATGTCGCGGTGGGTCAGCTTAAACCAAGCCCGCGCAAAAGCATCGGCGAATTGATCTGGATTCTCATGGAACCGCTTGGAGATCGGCCCATAGATTGGGTCAAACCGCAGCGCGAGGTCAGTGGTGAACATAACTGGCGCATGGCGCTTGTTAGGGTCATGTGCGTCGGGCACGGTGCCGTGCGCATCAGCTTCTGCCGGCACGAATTGGGTCGCGCCAGCTGGGCTCTTGCTCTGCACCCATTCAAAGCCAAACAGATTGTCGAAGTAGTTGTTGTCCCACTTAATCGGGTTAGTGGTCCAAGCGCCTTCGAGGCCGCTGGTGATGGTGTCCACGCCCTTGCCCGAACCAAAGCTATTGGCCCAGCCAAAGCCCTGCTCTTCAATGGTCGCGCCTTCAGGTTCTGGACCAACATATTTGCTTGGGTCCGCAGCGCCGTGGGCTTTGCCAAACGTGTGACCGCCAGCGATCAGGGCGACGGTTTCTTCGTCATTCATCGCCATGCGGCCAAAGGTGTCGCGAATATCAAAGGCAGAGGCCAAGGGGTCTGGCACGCCATTTGGGCCTTCCGGGTTGACATAAATCAAGCCCATTTGGACGGCGGCGAGTGGGTTCTCGAGGTCACGTTCACCCGAATAGCGCTGATCATCCAGCCAACCTTTTTCCTTGCCCCAATAGATATCTTCTTCAGGCTCCCATACATCGGCCCGGCCACCGGCAAAGCCAAAGGTCTTAAAGCCCATGGATTCAAGGGCGCAATTGCCAGCTAAGATCATGAGGTCAGCCCAAGAAATCGCGCTGCCGTATTTTTGCTTGATCGGCCACAATAGGCGACGGGCCTTGTCGAGATTGCCGTTGTCGGGCCAGCTGTTCAAAGGCGCAAACCGCAAGGTTCCAGCACCTGCCCCACCGCGTCCATCGCCTGTGCGATAGGTGCCCGCGCTGTGCCACGCCATGCGGATAAAGAAGGGGCCATAATGTCCGTAATCGGCTGGCCACCAGTCTTGCGACTGGGTCATTAAAGCCATCACATCAGCCTTGAGCGCGTCGAGGTTCAGGGCTTGAAAGGCAGCGGCATAGTCAAAGCCATGCGCCATCGGGCTCGAGAGGCTGGTATGCTGATGCAGCATTTTTAGATTTAGCTGGTTTGGCCACCAATCGCGATTGGATTGCGTCCCGACTTTAGCGGGTTGGCCGCCACCATGCATTACGGGGCATTTGCCTTGGGTTTCCATTGTCACATCCTCTTCCTCAAATGGGTGAAGTCATGTTGCCACCTTAGGACGGGAAGGTACATTGATCCAATCGATTATATAACGTCAATCAATAGCTTTAATCTATAGCATGGTGGTCGTGGCGTATTTCAGGTCGTTTTATGCAGGCGGCTTTGGTAGAAACTCGGCTTATTCATTACGATCCCGGCTGCTTCATCCAAAGCTATGACGGCGCGCGACAGCGCCATATATTCCGCGCCGCCGGGCCGATAGGCTTGCGCCATGGTCAAGAGTTGACCGCGATACGCGCGCAGGCGCTCAAAATCCTGCTCTGGGGCAAGAAGGCCAAGATAAGAACGTGCAACCATGTTCGGCACTATGTTCCTATTTTGTTCTTTTGCAAGTACCGAGTGTTCCAAAGAGGCTGTACCGCGACATCGGGGTGTGGATAGCTGGGCCTGCAGCCAATACCTGTCGCTTTCCTTGACGCTGCCGTCACATTGGCATCCTATGCGGGCAAGTCGCTCAGATTGGGCGGAATCCTGGGGAGGGAAATACAAAATGACACCACTTTTGACCGTTTTGGCTTGGACGCTCGTCTTGGCCTTTGTTCAAATTCTGTTGTTTGATATCGCGCGGACCGGCCAATATGGCTTGAAATGGAACATGGGTGCGCGTGATGAAACTATGCCACCACTTTCGCCCATGGCAGAGCGTTTGCGTCGTGCACAGGACAATCTGTATGAGACCTTGCCGCTGTTTATTGCGGCCGTTTTGATCGCGGTTGCGGCTGGCAAAGAGAATACGATCACCGTTTTGGGTGCCCACATCTATCTGATCGGGCGGATCATTTATGTGCCGCTCTATGCCTATGGCGTGAAGACCATTCGGTCTTTGGTTTGGGTCGGTAGCACGATTGGTCTCGGCATGGTCATCGTGCCTTTGCTCCTAGGCTGAGCCTACGACCCCGACTCAGCAGCATTCAGCGCCTCATTCGTGGGCGCTGGATGCGCGCCGCACCTCGCGCGTCCTGTCTGACTCGACAAGCCAGACAAGACGCGCAAAATCGCCTTTGATGCCTTGCTTGATTAGATGACGGAAACCCGATGATGCGTGCACATGCCCTTCGCCAAGCCAGTTTTGCTTTAGCTAGCCTCAGCTTTGCCGCGCTCCTCTGCCATCCGGCGCTCGCCAAGACTTTGCCGACTGAGCGGGCTGCACGGGCTTTACATGAGCGGATTTTGACGCTCGATACCCATCTCGATACTCCGGCAGTGGTCGCCCGCCCGGGCTTTGACATCTTAAAGCATAATGACTGGAAGACGGCCTTTGCCCAAGTCGATGTGCCGCGCATGAAGGAAGGCGGTCTCGATGGTGGTTTCTGGGTGATTTATACGGCCCAAGGTCCACGGACACCCGAAGGCCTCAACGCCGCGCGCGATGCAGGGCTGATGCGCGCCTTAGTTGTTCGTGAAATGCTGGCGCGCAGCCCCAAGGTCTTTGGCCTTGCCTTGAAAGCCGATGATGCGGCCAAGATTGCCGCCGAAGGCAAGCGCGTTGTCTTTATGTCAATTGAGAATTCCTATCCTCTGGCCAAGGATGTGTCGCTGCTGCAGACCTATTATAAGCTGGGCGTGCGCTTAGTTGGGCCAGTCCACTTTGCAACCAATGACTGGGCTGACAGTTCGACCGACAAGGCCGAATGGGGTGGGTTGAGCCCGCTTGGCAAACAATTGGTGGCAGAGGCCAATCGCTTAGGCATGATCCTCGACCAGTCGCATGCATCTGACCTAGTACTCGACCAGATGTTGGAGCTGTCAACTGCCCCCATCATCGCCTCGCACAGTGGCTGCAAGGCGATTTACGACCACCCGCGTAACTTGGACGACGACCGCCTCAAGGCCTTGGCTGCGAAAGGTGGGGTAATCCAAATGAATGCCTTTGGCGCTTATCTGAAGGCCCTGCCGCAATCGCCAGAGCGGCGCGAAGCGCTTGCAAAGCTTGCCGCCGCTTATCCCAATCTCGCCAGCCGCAGCCAAGCAGATCAAGAGGCCTTCCGCCAAGCCCGCGTGCGCTTGGATGCGGAATTTCCTGAAAATCGCGCGACCTTTGACGATTTCATGGCCCATCTCCTCCATGCCATTAAACTGATTGGCGTCGACCATGTTGGGATCGGCCTTGATTGGGATGGCGGTGGCGGTGTCGTCGGCCTCGAAGATGCGTCCAAGGTTTGGAAGATCACCCAGGCCTTGATGGCAGAGGGTTATTCTGAAGAAGATATCGCCAAGATCTGGGGCGGCAATGTCTTGCGCGTCATGCGGGAAGTCGAAGCCAAAGCGCAGAAGTGAAGCGATACGGGCCAGTGCCTTGGCCAAACCGGCCGATGCGGGTAGAAAGTCCTCATGACCCAATTGAACAGCCAATTTCTGACCGCCCTCCGTCTCAAAGTTGATTTTGCCGCTATGGCGCGGATCGGCAAGACACCTCAAGGCAATCGCTTGATTGCGCCGGTTCTGGGCGGCAGGTTTGAAGGCCCACACTTGACGGGCGACGTCCTCCCCGGTGGCGCAGACTGGGCGCTCTATCGCGGTGAAGATCGCATGCTGGTCGATGTGCGCTTGACGTTGAAAACCGATGATGGGGCTTTGATCTATCTCACCTATCAGGGCGCGCTGCGCACAACGGCAGAGGATATGGTGCGGTTTAAGAAGGGTGAGACCCTGTCGCCGGAGGCGTTTAATCTGCGTACCGTCACGCGGTTTGAGACAGGTGCGGCACAATATGACTGGCTGAACGACATGATTGGTATTGGCGTCGGTACGCAAGAAGCCACTGGCGTTGTCTATCAAATCTTTGAAGTCCTCTAATCTGCGCTGGAGCGATGGCTTTACAACCGGATGCCAATGGCATTAGCGAGGCCCAATTGCCGTAGTGCGAAGGGGCCGGACATTGCCAACTGATATTGAGATCGCTCAAGCCGCGACACCAGAGCCATTGGCCGAAGTGGCAGCTAAGATCGGCATTCCAGCCGACGCCTTGATCCCCTATGGTCGCACTAAGGCCAAGCTCGACACCACCCTTTTGGCCGCGAGCCAGCGATCACAGCAAGCAGCACTTATTCTCGTTACCGCCATGAGCCCGACCCCGGCTGGCGAAGGCAAAACCACTACCACAATCGGTCTGGGCGATGGGCTGGCACGGCTCGGCAAGTCAGTGGCCATTTGTCTTCGCGAACCCTCACTCGGCCCCTGCTTTGGGCAAAAGGGCGGCGCAACCGGTGGCGGCCATGCTCAAGTTATCCCGATGGATGAAATCAACTTGCATTTCACCGGCGACTTCCACGCCATTACGGCAGCTCACAATCTGTTGGCTGCCATGGTCGATAATCATCTCTATTGGGGCAATGCGCTGGGGATTGATCCGCGCAAAGTCGTATGGCGGCGCGTGATGGACATGAATGACCGCGCGCTTCGCTCTATCGTCACGTCGCTTGGCGGCAATGGTCAGCCGGTCGAGACGGGCTTTGACATCACCGTTGCTTCCGAAGTGATGGCGATCTTTTGCTTGGCAACGGATTTGGCAGACCTTCGAGCCCGCCTTGGCGCAATCATTGTCGCCTATCGGAAGGACCAAAGCCCTGTCACCTGCGCGGATTTAAAGGCCGACGGTGCCATGACGGCTTTGTTGAAAGAGGCGTTTGAGCCCAATTTGGTGCAGACTCTGGAGGGCAATCCAGCCCTGATCCATGGCGGACCGTTTGCCAACATCGCCCATGGCTGTAACAGTGTCGTCGCCACCAAGACCGCGATGGGGCTAGCCGACTTTGTCGTGACTGAAGCAGGCTTTGGGGCAGACCTTGGGGCTGAAAAATTCTTTGACATTAAATGCCGCAAAGCTGGCCTCAGCCCCAAAGCGATCGTCGTGGTCGCCACCATCCGTTCGTTGAAGATGAATGGTGGGGTGGCTAAGTCCGACCTCGGTCGAACCGATGTTGACGCGCTCATTCGCGGTTGCGCCAATCTCGGCCAGCATCTGGAAAATCTCGCCCGCTTTGGCGTGCCGACCTTGGTGGCGATCAATCATTTCGCGCAAGATTCAGCCGAGGAGATTGCCGCTGTCGAGGCGTTTGCGAATGGCCATGGTAGCCGCGCCATTCTCTGTCGTCACTGGGCCGACGGGGGTGCGGGCACGCAAGAACTAGCCCAAGCGGTGGTTGAGTTGGTGGCCGCAGACAGTGCGCACTTTCAGCCACTTTATGCTGACGCCTTGCCTTTGAGCGCCAAGATTGAGACGGTCGCCAAAGAAATCTATCGGGCCGCAGAAATCGTGATCGACAAGGCCGCCTTGACAAAATTGCGCCGCTGGCAAGAGGCAGGCTTTGGCCATCTTCCCGTTTGTATGGCCAAAACCCAATATAGCTTCTCGACCGACCCGACAGTCTTGGGCGCGGCGCAAGGCCATGTCGTGACGGTCCGCGATGTGCGGCTGTGCGCGGGGGCAGGCTTTGTCGTGGCCTTGTGCGGCGACATCATGACGATGCCGGGCCTGCCCAGAACCCCCGCCGCCGAAGCCATCGGGGTGGACGCGGATCGTCAGATCACTGGCCTATTTTGAAGGCGCGGCTCCAATCGAGAATGGGCCGATGGCATCCATGACTTTGGGATCGCTCGACGATTTAGCGCCGCCGAAAATATAGGCCCCGGCAGTGGGCTCCAGGGCACGATAGGCGGCATCATAGTCCCACGTCGTCAGATACAGCTTCGCGCCGGTTAAGTCCGCTTGGTCGCCAAAGCTTGAGCTTGGAAAGATGAGCGTAATCCGCTTGGCTTCCTTATCGACCGAAATGCTGGGGGCAGGGCCTGTCTTCGTGCCTTCTTGGGTGGCACTGGCTCCAACATGGCTGAACAGCGCATTGGTCCAACCATGGGCGCGGAAGCGGTAATGCCAACGCATGCCATCGGGCAGATCACCGCGCTGGTTCGGCATGACACGCGCGCCTGTATCCGACTGACCCGGCAATTGGATGAAGCCCGTAAGACTTAAGTGATCAAAGCCGTTTTGAGGGCCCCAGACTTGGCTGATGGCACCCATGTCCAGTTCAAGCTTGACCGCGCCGCCTGCCGTTGAAAGCCGAACGCCCTCGAAATCCATCGTAGGCGGTTCAAAACTCGGGTCGGTTGGATAGGCATAAGCCGAGCCCGGTGGCCCTGTGTCGTCATCAGCGGGATCTGTGATGTCGTTGCGCAGGCTCCAAGACGGGCGGACTTTGAAGGTGCCGGCCTCTGTGGCCTGACCGGATTTAGCCGAATAAGCCGTCACTCGATGCGTGATGGTTTCATCGACGAAGGCAGCGGTGGAGATTTTTGCCTGCCAGCGCCCTGTGGCGTCAGCTTGAATTGCTTGGGCATCGCCCAAATTGCCATCGAGTACGAGCTTAACCATTTCCCCCGGGCTCGCTTGACCGCTAACCTTGAGGGTAGGCTCGGTAATCGGGCCGGATGGCAGGGGGTCTAAACGGAGACCGCTTGCGGCAGCCTTCAGGCTGAGCGGTGGGGCTTTGGTGACGCGCCATACGGCGCCTGTTTGGGCCCCAAGCTCGGTCGTCAGGCGCTTGTTTTGCCCAACAACCAAGAGCGGCGCTTTGCCGTCCATGGCAAACAAGGGCTGCAGGACTGTGCCAGCCGCTTGTCCGAGCTCGAGATTGTCCAAAAGTACAGGATGGTCAGCCGTATTCATGGCAACCAGCAGGGTCTCGCCACCATCCTGCATCAGATAAACTAAGGCTCCGGCCCCAGCGGCTTCCCCGGCCAACACCTTCGGCGCGCCGCGCGACAGTACGCGGTTCTCACGGCGCAGCTTGGTCAGGCTTGCGATATAGCGATAGAGCGGGCTCGTTGTGTCGAAGTGATCGCGCCCGCCTGAGCCCCAGCCATTGGCAAACATGGCGGCGCGCTGCACGGTAAAGCCCTGCTCGGTACCGTAATAGATCACGGGGATACCTGGCAGGGTCATCATCAGCAGCAGGTTTTGACGCAAGCCTGTTTCGGTGCCACCACTCAAAAACCGATCAACATCGTGATTGTCGAGGAATGTCGGCATCAGATGGGGCCGCTGATGCAACGCCATCATATTCTCGATCCGATAGGCCAATTCTGCGGGCGGTCTGCCACGCGCGAAGACATCGGTCGCGGTGCCATAGAGCGGGAAATTGATCATGCCGGGCGAACGGGCCTCACCCTGTGGGCCGACCATATAGCTATTGACCCGCCGCGCGACCTTGTCCTCAAAACGGCGATCCATGCCAAAGCCTTCACCGAAGACATGGAAGTTTTCGCGACCTGTCCGCCGGGCTATCTCTGCAATCCCCGGCGCTTTCGGGTCTTTGCTATACATGAAGTCGGTCATAAGCTCGGGCGGGACGTAAAAGATCGTATCCACGCGGAAGCCATCGACCCCAGCTTCTTTGATCCAATGCGCATAGGAATCGCGCAAGGCCCGCTTCACGACTGGGTTTTCGGTGTTTAGGTCATCCAAGCCGCTCAATTGGTAATTGAGCTCTTGATCGCGCTCCGAAAGGTTTTTGATGTCGGGGGTCCAGTGGTAGATCCCGGCTTCACGGTCCGCCTTGCTGCGGGGGTCATTGAGAGAAAATGGATATTGCGTTGGTGCCGCCATCGGCACGGAGTTTGGGTAAGGGACATAGCCCTTAGTCGGATCCTTTGGATCAAACTCCGATCCATAATTGAAGAAATTGCCCGTATGATTGAGGACAATATCCTGAATCAAATACATCCCCTTTCCGTGCAGCGCACGGGACAGGCTTTGATAGTCTTTCAGCGAC
This sequence comes from Hyphomonadaceae bacterium, assembly GCA_021299265.1. GTDB lineage: Bacteria > Pseudomonadota > Alphaproteobacteria > Caulobacterales > Aquidulcibacteraceae > Aquidulcibacter. The sequence continues at coordinate 15,524 of JAJTGP010000053.1, forward strand.
CCTAAATGCCGATCAATCGCCTTGAGATTGCTGGCCCAATAGCCATGATAGCCACCATAGCCCGTTGCGGGGTCCAGCCATTGGTTCTCGACAGGTGGTGTCACCCAGACCGAAGTTGCGCCAAGGCCCTGAATATAGTCCAAGCGCTTTTCCACGCCTTTAAGGTCACCGCCTGAAAAACGTCCCCTTTGTGCGGGGTCAAACTCACCCTTGCCTTGGTTGTTATTGCTGGGGTCACCGTCCTCAAAGCGGTCGGTCATGACGAAATAAATCACCTGATCGCGCCAATCTGGCGACGGCACATGCAAGGGGCCGGTCGTCTGTGCACTCGCGCCGCTACCTGCCACGCATGACCAAGTCAAAGCAGCGAGGCTCAAGCCTTTGAGGAGCGAACGAGGGGTCATGCAGATGTCCTTATGGGCTGAGGTAAGCTGCGCGTCTGGCCAGCTTGTCGGTAAGCGCGCGGGGTTAGTCCAAACCTTTGTTTGAACTGAAAAGCAAAATGGGCTGGGCTCGCAAATCCTGCGTCTTGGGCAATGATCCCAATAGGCTCTCGCCCTTGTACCAGTCTCCGAGCTGCCAATTGCAAGCGGTAAACCCGCACGTAGACGGTCAAGCTCATGCCCATGATTTCCGCAAATCGGCGCGAAAAATAATTGGCCGACATATGACAGAGCGAGGCCATTTGCTCCAACGTCCACTCCTTGCCCGGCTGGGCGCGCAGCGCGTCGAGCGCTGGGCGCAGGCGATCGACGGGAAGCGCCACTTGTTGGCCTTTGCCTGGTGCGGGGGCTGGTGCCACACGGGTTGCATGTGCGGCCCAGATGATGAGTTCCGCCGTGCGGGTCACGATGGCGGACTGCGGGCTTGACTGGGTGGTGTCCAATAAAAGGTCACAGAGTGTGTTGAGCTGTTTGGCTTGGCTCTCGCTTGGGACGCCATAGAAAGGGCGCGCCAAATCGAGTTCCGGTAGGGCTTGGGCAAGCGCTTGAACCGTATCCGCATCTAATTGCACCAAGACCCAGGATTTCTCGCCCGGACTGAACATATAGTCATGGTGACACATGGGCGGCACATAGACCACGCAACCGGGGTGCAGTTTCGTTTCCTCGCCATCGAGCCAGAATGAGCCATTCCCAGACTCAAAAATCACCAATTCTGCGACGCTATGATAATGGGGAAAGCGGTCCAGGCTTGGCGCTTCTGGACCATGATTGACCCGTTCTGCCCACACGGTCACGCCCGGGGCTAATTCGACGGGTTCGCAGAGATGACGCAGCGGCATGGGATCACCATGGCTTGAATTGAGGCGTGGTGCAAGATTGGGCAGCCTGACGAGGTTGTGAACCGACGGCTGGGTCGCCCGTTTTTAGCCCATCAACTTTCGCGACAAGTGGTCGCCCACGCGCAGCGCATTGGCGACAATGGTCAAGGTCGGATTGACCGCTGCGGACGACACAAAAACGCTCGCATCTACGACATAGAGATTCTCTAAATCATGCGCCTTGCACCACTTGTCGACAACCGAGCTGGAGGGGTCATTGCCCATACGAAGCGTTCCGCATTGATGGGCGGTACCGTAAAGCGGCAGTTCTTGGTCAATGGTGAAATTGGTCTCAAACAACGACGACCGCTCACGCGTGAAGCCACTAAGGCCTGTCTCAAGTTTCTCCACCAACTTTTTATGAGCGGTCAAATCGCCTTCGGTATAGGCAAGTTTGATGCCGCCATTCTTGTTCAGTGTAACCCGATTGTGCTGCAATGGTAGGTCTTCGGACATGACAAGGAAGCTGACCATACGTTCGGCTAGGGCGTCCATGAAGGAGTCGGGGAGTAGATTGGGGCTGATGAAGTCCGCCAATTGGCCTTCCAACGTTTGGCCCGACATATATTCCAGCATTTGGATTTGACCCATTGGGAAGGGGAATTCTTCTTCGGAGTCGCCATAATAGAAATCATTGACGCACAAGGTCTTCGGGAAGCTGGAATCGAAATGCGACAGCGCCACCGAGATCACAGCCGAAGTGGTGTGATACATGTAATTGCGGCCAACTTGGTCGGAGCTATTGGCGAGGCCATTGGGATGTTGGGGGCTAGTAGACTTTAAGAGCAGGGCTGCCGAATTGGCGGCACCCGCAGCCAAAGCGACGTAATCGGCCGAAAACGACACTTCCCCATCTGGCCCAGATGCCACCACTTCGGTGACTTTTCTGCCGCTCGCGTCCGTCTTGAGTTCTAGAACCTTATAGCCCGCCAAAAGTGTAACATTGGGAGCAGCCTCTAAAGGCTTTAGCGCGGCGGTGCGCGCATCGACTTTGGCGAGCAGACGACACGGGAAACCCCCGCACGTTTTGCAGCGCACACATTTGCCATCACGTGGGGTCACATCATTGCGGCGAATGCCCAAGGGCAGAGGCGAGGGTGTCCAACCTAAATTCTCAAAATGCTCCTTGAGCCGGATCATGCCGGGATCATGGGTCAAGGCAGGAAACGGGTAGGGCGGGTCATTTGGGTCATCTGTGGGGTCAATGCCGCGTTCGCCATGAACCTCCCACACACGTTCAGCCACTTCATACCAAGGGCGCATGTCTTCGTAATTGACTGGCCATGCTGGGCTAATACCGTCAAAATGCTCCAGCCGTTCAAAGTCCAAAGGCTTAAAGCGCATCAGGGCGGCACCATAGAAGCTTGTATTGCCGCCGACCCAATAATGGGTGTTGGGCGTAAAGGGCTTATCCTCCTTGTCTGTCCATTGCTCGTCCGTGCGATAAATTCGGTCAACAAACACCCGTTTCGGGTCCCAGTTTTCGCGGTCAACAGGGAGATGTTCGCCGCGCTCGAGGATCAGAATGGACTTTCCCGTGCCAGCCAAGGCTTGGGCAAAGCTAGCGCCCCCGGCGCCGGAACCGATGATCAGAATGTCATAATGAGGCATAGATATCTCGTCAGGCTATAGGGTCGGGCAGGGCAAATTTCTTGGCTTGCGGGCGAATGAGTGCCGCCGTCCAACTATCAGGCAGAATTTTCATAAATGCAACCGCAAGTTTGTTGGGCCAGCCGGGCACGACCACTTCTTTGCCCGCCTCATTGGCGGCTATGGCAAAGGCTACCACTTCCTCGGCTGTTTGCTTGTAGAGATTGGATTTCGCGATCAATTGGTCGGTCCCATTGGCTTTGGCAAAGTCGCTCTCAGTTTGACCAGGGCAAATAGCGGTTAACAGCACGCCCTTGTCGGCGACTTCAGCAGAAAGCGATTGGGTCATCTTGACCACAAAGCTTTTGGCAGCTGGGTAGAGCGTATGGCCCGCAGCGCCTGAGGAAAAGGCAACCATGCTGGCGACATTGATGATGCGACCATAGCCTCGCTGCACCATGCCCGGCAAAAGCGCGTGGGTGAGACTGACGACAGACGTCACCAGAACCGCGACAAAATCAGTCTGCTGCTGGGTTTTGGTGGCCAGAAACATCTGGGGTAAGGAATAGCCAGCATTATTGACCAATATGTCGCAAGACCGATCATGCATCTCCAGAGCCGCAACGATCAGTCCTGTTGCATCTGACTTGGACAAGTCTGCCTTTACGGCAAAGGCTTCAATGCCATGTAGCTGAGCCAATTCCAGCGCCAAAGCTTCCAGTCGATCAAGGCGGCGCGCCACGAGGCAAAGGTCCACCCCTTGCTTGGCATAGGCGCGAGCAAAGGCCTCGCCTATGCCGGATGATGCCCCCGTGATGACGGCAAGGCGGCGCTTTGGTGCAGTTTGGGTCATGGTAGTTCACCTCTCCTAATCAAGCGAGATCACCCTAAAGCGAATTGCCAAGCCATGCACAGTCTTCAATGTGTTTGGGACGTGCTGGTAGGGTTTCCAATTGTGCCTTTGCTTTGGTGTCGAGCTTGGATGATCGGCAGATGTCCTGCGGTGTCAGGCTCAGCACGTGGCCAGAGAAAATACATCTTCTTCGGTTGGCAAGTCGGAAAAGGGGTGCGACAGTTGACAGTGCATGTGCTGAAAGCTGACTGGAACTCTCAAGATCAGTGTTTCGCATACGGATCATTTTGGGGGGCCAAAAGCCAATGTCTTTGAAGTCTAATATGCTGTGTTGCACCATTTTGGCGACACTTTCCTTCGCCAACGTTGCACCAGCCTTTGCACAAACTGCACCTGCGCCAACGCCGCCAGAGGCCGCAAAAGAAGCCGAAGTTGTGATAGTTGTCGGAACGCGGATCGAAGGCGCAAAGGCGGCTGGCGATTTGCCGGTGTCGGTTTTGACGGCTGAGCGGATTGCCGCGGTCGGCAGCGTATCGGGCGACGATTTGTTCCGCTCCATCCCGCAAGCAGGTGACGTTCAGTTCCAAGAATCACGCACCACAGGCAATCTGAATGACGCGCGTGGCGACAATTCGTCGATCAATTTGCGCAGCGTTGGTACGGGCAACACATTGGTGCTGCTCAATGGCCGCCGCATGATCCTGACACCGGGCACGCAGACAGAAAACTTTGTGCCGGTGCAAACCGCCAACACAAACTCCTTGCCAGTTGGTGCGATCAGCCGCATCGAAGTGCTGCGCGATGGTGCTGCCGCGATCTATGGTGCTGATGCTGTTGCCGGGGTTGTCAATGTGGTGCTGGACAGGCGCTATAAGGGCGTGCGTGCCGATCTCCGTCATGCGTTTGCCGACGGGACCGAAGAATCCACCGCCTCGATCAAGTCAGGCTTTGAGACCCCAGGCGGTGGCCGTTTGATGCTGTTTGGCAGCTATACGCACCGCACGCCTTTGATGGCGAGCGAACGTGAATTCTCGGCCAGCGAAGACCATCGCGCCGCCTTGTTCGGCACGCCTTGGGCTGGCGACACGTCGTTTGATAACCGCTCTACCTCCTCGCCTTGGGGGTCATTTACAGTCATTCCTGCGTCCACCATTGTGCGCCAAGGTACGACGGCGCTGACGGCATCGGGCGTGTTCCATGTCGAGCCTACCAATAATTTTGCGGCAGGTTGTTCTAGCACCGTGATCAATGGCAATCTGTGTCTGCGCAGTGGCACCATCACGGGCGCGAACTCCCGCGTGTTGCGCTATGACGAAAACCCAGATCGTAGCATCCGTGGCGGCTTAGACCGCGCAACCGTGTTCGGTACCCTCAGCCAAGATATTGGCTCGATGGAGTTCTTCTCAGAGCTTGGCTATTATCATGCCGAGTTGGAAGGCAAGCGGGAGCAATCGGCTCCGATTTCGAGCGCGGTGATCTCCATCCCTGCAAGCAATTTTTACAACCCATTTGGTGCAACCACGATCAATGGTGTGGCCAATCCTAACCGTTTGGCCAACTTAACTGGTGTGCCAACCACCGGCTTGGCGTTGCGGATCACCACCTATCGCCCTGTCGATGCCGGTCCTCGCACCTTTGTGGTGACCGACGACATGGTGCGCGGTCTGGCAGGCTTGCGCGGGGATTGGCACGATTTCAAATGGGAATCGGCTGTCACCTATTCTTGGGCGCGGACGAACGACGAAACGCGCAACGTCATCAGCAACACGTTGTTCCAACAGGCTTTGGCCAAGTCGACGCCGGATGCTTACAACCCGTTCAATGGCGGAACGCAGCCGACCTATTCGTTTGGCGACGCAACCCCCAGCAATGCCGATACGATCAAATCCTTCTTGGTCAATGCTAATCGGATCGGCACCACATCTTTAGCGACGATCGACTTTAAGGCCTCCAAGGCAGAGCTGTTTAAGTTGCCAGCAGGCTCTGTTGGCTTTGCCGGCGGTGTCGAAGTTCGCAAAGAAACCTATCAGGACAATCGCGACTCCCGCCTCGATGGGAAGATCACTTACACCGATGTGGTGAGTGGTATCACCTATGGCACAGACATTATGGGCGCGAGTCCGGCACCTGACGTCAAGGCGGATCGCACGGTTTCGGCCTTGTTTGGCGAACTTTCGGTTCCGGTTGTATCCGAAGAGATGGGCGTGCTCCTGATCAAATCGATTGACTTGCAATTGGCCGCCCGTGGCGAAAGCTATTCGGATTTCGGCGATGTGGTGAAGCCAAAGATTGCTGGCAGCTGGGTGATTGTTGATGCGATCAAGCTGCGCAGCTCATGGTCGCAAAGCTATCGCGCGCCAAACCTCGCGCAATTCTATAGCGCGGGCACGCAAGTCGCCAATACGCGGACCGACTTTGCTGCTTGCCGTTTGAACAACACAACTTGTACCGGAGTCAGCACGCTGGAAGTGCGCGCCGGCAACCAAAAGCTGAAGCCAGAAGATGCCGAAACCTTCTCCTACGGCCTCGTGTTCCAGCCGATCAAAGGCCTGACCTTCACCATCGATTCTTGGTCTTTGAAGTCGGATGGCGTCATCGGGATCCAAGGCGCTCAGAACCAGATCCTCTACGACCTCTTGTTACGCCAAAGCGGCAAGTCCAATCCAAACGTCGTCCGCTTGGCCCCTGTTGGCACCCAAGTGGTCGGCGATCTTTCCTTTGTTCAGGACGATTACTTCAACCTCGGCCCCCGCACCTTGGAAGGGATCGACATTGGCTTGAGCTATGATCTGAAGACCGAGAAATATGGTAACTTCAGCCTAGATTTGGCGGGCTCGAAACTGACTGAATTCCAACAGTCCGCGTCACCCTTGCAGCAAGAGCTGATCGATGCCAATGCGGCGGGCAAGTTCGGCACGGGTGTGACGATTACCCAAGCCGGAAGCCAAATTCAGGTCAATGGCAATCCAGAGTGGCGCGCTACGGCTAACCTCACCTGGCGCAAAGGCCCGATCAGTGTGGGTGCTTTGGTCAGCTATGTTGGTCCTGTCTTTGATACCGGCACCTTGCTGGTCGATGGGCAGAACTATCAGCTAGAATCCATGACCACGGTCAACACCTATGTCCAATACCGGAAGGACGGCTATCGGGCCCGCTTTGGCGCACGCAATGCGTTTGACCAAAAGCCACCGCTTAGCTCGTCTAACTATGGCTTCTTAGGTTCCTTGCATGACGCAATTGGTCGGATGTTCTATCTGGAATTGTCCAAGGACTTCTAAGGACAGACAAAGCACTTCAGAGGCCTCTTTCATCTGCACGGCTTGAAAGAGGCCTTTGTGTCTTGGTTGTTAGGGTTGAATTTTTAGCGGGAAAGAAGCGGCGATGAAGCAAACATCTCACCTGATGCGATTGGTTGTGGGGGTTGTTGTTTCGGCCTCGCTGGTGTTCTCACCCGTTCAAGCCCAGCGCAAACAGCTTCTTGAATATCCCAGCATTCACTCACCCGTTGTCGGCCAATCCGGCATGGTCGTGACCCAGAATGCTACTGCGTCCAAAGTTGGGGCCGACATCATCGCGCAAGGTGGCAATGCGGTCGACTCTGCGGTCGCCATAGGTTTTGCGCTTGCGGTGACCTTGCCTCGCGCGGGCAATATTGGCGGCGACGGCTTTATGCTGATCCATGATCAGGCCACCGGTAAGCAAGATTTTATCGACTTCCGTTCCGTAGCGCCTAAAGCTGCGACCTTGCCTATGTTCATTGACAATGCAGGCAAGGAGAGCCCGATTGCGGGCCGGGGCTATCTGGCCCCATCGGTGCCTGGAACGGTAGCTGGCCTGTATTTGGCCCATCAGAAGCATGGCAAGCTGCCTTGGGCGCAAGTTCTGGCCCCCGCTATTGCTTTGGCTCGTGATGGGATCGCCATCACACCAGACGAAGCCTTTGTGTTTGAATGGGCGAAAGAACGCCTCTCGACCAGCGAAGCGGCTAAGCGTGCTTTCTATAAGCCAGATGGCAGTCTTTATAAGGCCGGTGAGGTCTTGAAACAGCCAGACTTGGCTTGGACCTTGACCCAAATCGCCCGGCGCGGCGCAGATGGGTTTTATAAAGGACCGGTCGCACGAAGATTCGCCGCCGATATGGCCCGCCATAAGGGTCTAATCACCGAAGCGGACCTCGCCGCCTATCGTGCCGTGGAACGCGAACCCTTGCGCGGCACCTACCGTGGGATCGACATCGTGACCGCACCTCCTGCCAGTGCAGGCGGGGCCACCATGCTCAATATCCTCAATACTCTTGAAAACTTCGACCTCTCGGCCACCCGTGCAGGCTCTGCGCGCTCTTTGCATCTGATGTCTGAGGCGATGAAGCTTGGCTATATCGATCGCGCAGAAGTTTTGGGTGACACCGATTTTGTCAAAGCCCCCGTGAAGGGCTTCATCTCAAAGGCCTATGCCCAAGAGCGGGCAAAGAGTATCGATCCAAACCAGGCCACTGAAGTTAAAAAACTCACGGTGGGTGATCCGCTTCGCTTTGAAAGCCCATCTACCACACACTATTCGGTGGCCGATCCGGACGGCAATGTCGTCAGCACCACCTATACTTTGGGGGCAGACTTTGGCTCTGGCGTGATGATTGAGGGGACGGGTATCCTTCTCAACAATCAGATGAATAATTTCGATCATGAAGGGGCGTTTGAGGCGCAAAAGAAGGGCACGCCGCCACCCCTAAATGCGATGGCACCGGGCAAGCGCATGTTGTCGACCATGATGCCGACGATTGCCTATAAGGATGGCAAGCCCTGGCTGGTGGTGGGCACGCCTGGTGGCAGCACCATCATCACCACCGTCACCCAACTTATCGTCAATGTGATTGACTTCAAGCTGAACATTGATGAGGCTACCCACCAGCCGCGCATCTATCAGGGCTGGACCGATACGCTTCGGGTGGAGCCCAACTTCAATCCAGACACGGTAGCCCTGCTAGAACGGATGGGCCATAAAGTGACCTCAGACGAGACTATGGGCAGTGCGCAGTCCATCATGATTGAGAATGGGCTCTTTCTGGGCGCCGCGGATCCCCGACGTCCGGGTGCCTTGGCTGTTCCGGTAAGTGCCCGCCGCTGAGACTGATCTTCGACAGGGGATAGCTTGATTGTTCCGACCTATGTCATAGGTTGAGGCTGGTCGAGCCCGGCGGATGTTTTCATGCAAGCCACACTATCCCCACTGAAATTCCAAGACCCCTTGCGCACGGCTAAGGGGGAGGAGCGAGCCTTTGTGGCCTTTGATGGCTTTCAAACGCTGTGGTTCAATACCGGGACGCTGTGCAATATTACCTGCGTGAATTGCTATATTGAAAGCTCCCCCACCAATGACCGCTTGGTCTATTTGTCGCCCCAAGACGTCGTGCCCTTTCTCGATGAGTTGGCAGAGGTGCAGCCGGGGTCTGTCGAGATTGGCTTTACAGGCGGTGAGCCTTTCCTGAACCCAGATATCATTGAAATCCTGACCCTTGCTTTGGAGCGCGGGCATCCGGTTCTGCTTTTGACCAACGCGATGCGACCCATGATGCGCCCGCGCGTGCAAGAAGGCGTCCAAGGCCTGATCACCCGCTTTGGCGACCAACTGACGTTCCGCGTTAGCCTCGATCATTGGAGCGCCAGCTTCCATGATCAAGAACGCGGTGAGGGCGGTTTTGATGAGACTTGTGTGGGCCTTGATTGGCTGGCGGCCCAAGGGGCAAAGCTCGCCATTGCCGGGCGAACCTTGTGGGGTGAAAGCCAAGAGGCCAGTCAAGCAGGCTTTAGGGCATTGGTGGCAGCGCGCAATTGGCCGATAGACGTTGAACAGCCCCTCTCGCTGGTGCTCTTCCCGGAAATGGATGCGCGCGTCGATGTGCCGGAAATCACCCCAGCTTGTTGGGGGATTTTGGGGGTAGATCCAACGGGCCTGATGTGCGCGAGCTCTCGCATGATCGTCAAGCGCAAAGGGGCAACCGCTCCGGTCGTTCTGCCCTGTACCTTACTGCCTTACGAGCCAGAATTTGAAATGGGTGAGACCTTAGCGGCAAGCCTTGGATCTGTCCGTTTGAACCATCCCCATTGCGCCAAATTCTGCGTGCTGGGCGGTGGTTCGTGTTCGGCCTAATTCCAAGTCCGACCCAATAGGCCGCCAAGTTCTTCCAACAATTGGGCTTCGGAGGTCACCTTAATTGTGCGCATCCCCAAGGCCTTGGCAGGCTTTAGATTGATGCCCAAATCGTCGAGATAAATGCACGCTGCCGGGTCCACGCCGAGTGTCTCACACATCAATTGATAGATGCGGGGATCAGGCTTGCGGATCCCGATTTTTGAGCTTTCAATCACATGGTCGAAGACGGCCATGACCTCACCCACGGCTTGGGCCTTTTCTTTCGTTCCCGCCATACCGGCACCATGGCCTACGGGCACGTTGTTGGTGATGCAGCCCAAGCGATAGGTGCCCTTCAACGATTTGAGCGCCGCGATTGCGCCGGGCCTCAAGTTGCCAGCCAGCAAGGCCAAGACATCTCGTCCAGCCACTTTGTGACCCAGGGCAATACTCTCGGCCGTGAATAAGGCGTCAAAATTTGCGGCATCAATCTCGGCCCGTTCAAACAAAGCCCAAGCATTGGTATCTGGGTTCACGCTATTGACCTGGCGAATGAAATTCTCCGGCAGACCGTGTTGCCGCTCATAGCGGGCGAAGGCTTCAAACGGCGACGAAGTTAATACCCCACCGAAATCCCAAATCACTGCTGTCGTCTCAACCATTTTGCCCGCCTGTGCTCTCAGGGTCAGCTTAGGCGCTTTTGCGCACGCGGTTCAAGTCAGGCTCTAAATTGACCGCAGGCTTTACGGCAGCCAGACTCAAGACGCACCTTTACCTATTCCGCTTAGTCTCATTGATCTAGGTCATGTTGACAAACTCTTGAACCAGAGTCGTGCGGCGATGATATGAGTGAAGCCGAGATAGCTTGCTGCGGTTTTGTCGTATCGTGTTGCAAAGCGGCGGGAGCATTTGAGTTTATTGAAGCACCGCTCCACG
>JAJTGP010000099.1 GCA_021299265.1 Hyphomonadaceae bacterium
ACTCGCCCCCCAAACCCCCCACTCCTTTTTTTGACTTTTGGCGCCGGGCGTTTTGCTGCGCGGCATGCCATTTCGATGCTTTGGGGGCCTCAGGCGCTGTCAGCCGGCGCGCCAAGCGGTCGAGAAAGGTTTTAAGGACGGGCATCAAACAGCACTGGCTTATCCATGGGCGCAAGCGATAAGTGCGCTGGCGGCGTCCAGGGAGGGCCTCGCCCTCCCTGGACCCACCCAGGAGGTAAAGAGGTAAGGATCCAGGATTAAGCCCGGCATCAGCCGGGCGTCCTGGCAACACGAAAACCGATGTTTAAGTACCGGTGGGTGGGAACGAGCCTGCGGCGGCGCGCCGAGCGCAGGTCCTGCGGACCGTCGAACCAGGAACCGCCGCGCAGCACACACACACCAGCAACAGCCGGTACCAGGGGTCTGGCATCGGTCGCCTGCGCGGGATAGCGGCCATAGGCATCCTTCACCCATTCCCAGGCATTTCCATGCATCTCGCAGAGCCCCCAAGGGTTTTCCGGCAGGCTACCCACCGGCACCGTGCGGCGACGATAATTGCCAGTCTGTCCCGTTCTCCAGGAGACGCTGCCATCAAAGTTCGCCTGGTCGGGCGAGATCGTATCGCCGAAACTGAAGGCGGTCACGGTTCCCGCGCGACAGGCATATTCCCACTCCGCTTCACTCGGCAGCCGGTAAGTGCCCGGGCGTAGCCCGAGACGCTGGTTCAGCCAGAGGCAATAGGCCTGGGCGTCGTGCCAGCTGACGTTGATCACCGGCCGCCCGTCGCGCCCCCAGCCCTCATCTTTAGGCGGGTGCGTGCCGGAAGGCGGCGCGAAGCCGGCCGCCATGGCCGCTTCCCACATCGCGAAGGTCACCGTCGTGCGGCCCAGCGCAAAGGGGCGCGGGAAAGTGACACGGCGTTGCGGGCGTTCATCGTCGCGGCTGCCCTCCTCGCCCTCTGGCGCGCCCATCACGAATTCCCCGGCGGGCAACGTTATCATGTCAGGCCAGGCTTCCTCAGGCAGGCCGGGGATGGGTTCGCGCCAGCGGGTCAGGGGCTCCAGCGACGGTCGCAGCCGCGACGCTGGCAGGCCGAAGCCCGGCGGAAACCGCGTCGTCTCGTCCCAAGCCGCGTCCTGGAACATATCGCGCCGCAACCCGCGCGCCTGCGACAAATCCGCACCATGCAGCAGCGCACGCGGGAAGCAGAAACCTGTCAGATCGTCAGTGCCGAAATCCACGCCGCGTAGATCGGCACCGCGCCAGCCAGTTGCAGGGTCAAGGCCGCTGGCGCGCGCCAAGGCCACGAAGCTTTCACTTCGCTCATCCATAATGCGCGCAAGGCTTTCACGCGCAGCATCCTTGATCATGTTTTGTTGTCCTGCTCCGCAACAATTGCACCCGTGGCGATTTCGGCGTGATCGCCCTCACCCTCAAACCCAAGCATGCGGAGCGCTTGGGCGATGACGGCATCACGAGTGCCGCTGGATTGGCGGCCATCGATCCGCGTGACGGCGATCTCCTCTCGTCCGGCATAAGCCGAAAGCAGCAATTTATCCCCCGGCGCACCCGCTTCCAGCAAAGCCGCTTCGAAGTGATCAAGCGCCAAGGCATTCGCATTTTGTGGTAAAAAGACCTCCCAGCCCATTCTGTAGGTAACGGTTGGGCTCGCGTTGTTTACATTGATACTATCCTTTGAGGCTGTTACCGCTCCCCAGGCGGGCATGATTCGAACTGCGGGCAAGCTGACCAGAAAGCGGAGCGGCGCACCGCCTTCCCGGCTCAGACTGATTGTCTGCGACGTGTAGTCAATGGAAAAGCAGAGTTGGTTCGGCACATCCTGCGGTGCGTCGTGCAGGATCAGCTGGAACCATTGATCAGGATTTGGTGTCACGGTTTCGCGCCGTTCTACACGGAAGCGCAGCGCGGAAGGCGCCGGCGCTGGCGCGGGGCTGGCGGGAGGTGCTGGTGCCGGTGCCGGTGGTTGCTGGCCGGCCGAAGAAGCGCCCGGCGCGGTTGCGTTCCTGGGCTGCTTCTTTGCCCTTTCCGCTTGCGCTGCGCTCTCACGTGCACTCTCAGCCTTCTCGACCCAGCTTTCATCAAAGACCAACTCCTTCTGACCAGTCGTTCCACCTTGCGCATTTGCCTTCTTCTCTACGGTCCGCAGTTTTTGAATGAAACCAGCCCATAGGTCTCCTTGAGGCACATGCTTGCCGTTCAGCCAGCGCGTGAAAGTTGGCAACTCGATATCGAAGCTCTTTGCGAATGCTTTGAGTGGCCGACCGTCCGTGATTTTGGGTTGATGTGCTGCCCAATGCCGAAAAATTTCCTCGAGAACAAGCTGCAAATCCGACTTTGTCGCATTTGTCTTTTTTGTCGCATCTGTCTTGGACATCAAACCATCCTTTCGAGACAAATCAGATATTCTCGCCGACTTCGCTTGAAAACCTGCTGGCTCACAGGGCTAGCATCAAGCGGTGCATTGCAACCAAGGGAGACCGCGACAATGACCGGCCCAATGGAGAAAGCGCTTCGGAATCATAACGTCTGGTGTTGCGTATGTCATGGCCTGCTTGCGGGCTTCAAGCTGGCCATTGGCTCACTCGCAGAGGCGGCGGCCTATCTGGCGATTACCGCGATTCACGGCCTTGGGGCGCGCGAAGATTTGAAGCGGCCGCCGCCTGGGCAGTGATGGCCGCAAAGGGCGGATCGTTGCCTTGGCGTCTATCTGCATCGTCTTGCTCGCCACGGTCGCCATCATCATCACCCGCGCCAAGCGCGGGTGACCGCCCCAATCCCCCTAGTGGTGCGATTCATGCTAACCTTTCCCAATCCAAAACTGCCCCCACACACCACTAGCCCCAAATTTGGTGGGCCGATTCACGCTGCTGTCGGGAATCGACAGCAGCGATCGGACCACTAGGCAAAACCAAAAGCGCCGCACCCTTTAACGGGCGCGAATCAGCCGCGGCAGTTATAGGGGCGGGCCGGAATCCCGCATCGGGCGATTGAACGAGCGGTCGCCCACGTGAATAAGCGGCTTCTGGCTGCGCCGGCTGGTGGCGGCTTGCTTGAACAAGCGGCCAATGCGTCTTGTTCGCACCGCTTCCCGACACGCCCCCGCTTGTACGCATCTCATGGGGCATGTTGCCGAGCCTCCTCAGCGCCTGACCTGATACCCCGCGCCAGAAGGTCACGGCGAGCGCGACCAGCCACGCCAGGGCAAAGGGTGGGACGGTGGCGTTCAGGGCATTCAGTGCTGGGACCATGGTTCTGAGGGCCGTCAGCGCGAAGGCGATGCC
>JAJTGP010000201.1 GCA_021299265.1 Hyphomonadaceae bacterium
CCAACCTCTTCAATCAAAATCGCAATCAACCCAGATCCATGACCCCAGACCATCACGCACAAACCTCCCGCGGAGCGGGTTCGTTCTTCGGCCAACTATTGCCGAAATGCCGCCTGTCTCTTATGCGCCACGGTCAGCCCCTGCGCCTTCTGTGCCGCCAGACCGATAGCAGCCATAACCAGTAAAGGCCGCTGAAGCCGAGCAGAGCGGTCATGGTCGTTCGGTCTCCAGAGCGGAGGAAATACTGCTCGCCATGGTCCGAGCGGCGCACGTAGATAGTCTGTCCAACGCTAGCCTGATAGGAGCGCCCGGTGGCATCGATGGTGGACCAGCCCATGACGGTGAAGGGAAAATCGCCCGGCTCGATGTCGGCGGTCTCGTGCGGCTTGCCGGTTTCAGGATCAGTGAAAGTGTAGCGCCAAGTGGAAGGGCCTTTGCCAAAGGTCGGCCGCTTTTTTTCCACGGCATCGAGCCTGACGGGAACTACGCGCCATTCGGCCACCTGACCTACGCGCCACAGCTCGTATACCGCCGGGATGGGTAGGACGGCCGCGACTAGGAAGGAGGATAGTGCGGCGATGGAAACTGCAAGCTGACGGACACCACCCACCTCGGCGAGCACATCGTGCAGAACTGTCTTGGGATCGACTGGGGATGTCATGCGCGCCAGTATAGCCGCGACTCTTTAAGCGTGCATGAAATTTGGATACGCCGCTTAGCGAATTGGCCTAGTGATAGGCCTATAGTCATCTGTAGATGCAGAGAATTCAGCTTTGCCCCCTAGCACGCCGTCCGCCCTTAATCGCTGACATCTGACCAGTCTAGCACTCAAGATTAAGGCCTATGTGCTGGCAGGCTCCAGCGCAGCAAGGCGTAAACGATAGGCTCGACCAATCGCTGGCAGCAAAATCAGAGGAATAACGCCAAAGATGACCGGCAATATGGCAATCGCCCAACGTAAGTTGGCTTCGCCGAACAGGTTGGTCGATAGCCAGCCCACCGTTGTAGGTCCAAGGAACAAGCCCGTGATATTGATCGCAACATAATAAAGCGCCACCACTTGGCCGCGCACGGATGATGGTGTGATTGCCAACAGCGCCAGCATCGCCCCAGCAGTTAGCATCGACAGGGGAATGGTACTTAGAATGTTCAGGGCCAACGTGGCCACTGGCATGTTTACCAGAAACGGCAGAGTGCACAGCACAACCATCAAGATAAAGGCCCACATACTAACCTGATAAGGGGCATCAGACATGCCTTTGGCCTGCATCCGCATAATCAGCCAACTGGTCAAAACAAGTGACCCGGGTCCAACGATCATCGTGCCGATACCATTGTAAAGCGCATAAATTTCTGTCGGCCAACCATAGGCACGGTTAAACGCAGCAGGACCAAAACTACCTTGGCCATATGTCACTGTCGTCATGACGCAAACCAACAAAATCACACCCAAATAGGCTTGCCAATTCCCGCCGATCAGGCGTGCAGCGTCGCGCACACCATTACCTTCCTCGCCTTTGACGGCTGGCTGACGCGGTGGTTCGGGCAGAAGCAGGAATATCAGTGCGATCAACAATCCCGGTAGACCGACTGCAACGAAGGAAAATTGCCACGGCTTTAGGTCGCCGAGTAGTGGCACGGCAATAGTGGCAGAGCCTTTGGCCCAGCTGATAATGCCCCAGGTCGCGATGGCACTTAAACCAACCGCTAGCGAGAGCGCAGCAGAATAGAAAGCAACGGGTCGGGCGCGCTTTTCTTCAGGAAAGCTGTCACCGATGAGCGACATGGCTGATGGGCTCAATACCGCTTCACCAATCCCGACGGCCATTCGGGCAGCGAACAATTGCCAGAAGCCGGTCACGAAGCCGGTCACAGCGGTTGCCAACGACCAAAAGGCAATACCGGCTGAGACCAAACGGGTTCGTTTGACGCGATCTGCCAGCCAGCCAAAAGGAAGGCCCATAGTCGCGTAGAAAATCGCGAAAGCTGGACCAATGACATAGCCTAACTGATCATCTCGCAAACCCAGATCTTGCTTGATCGGACCAATCAACAAGCCAAGAATGTTTCGATCTAGGTAAGAAAAAATGTATGCAATGGTCAGCATAACGGTGAGCGTCCAGCCTGCCCGCGCTGTTGGATAACGGTCCCCCATCATGCTTCTCCTAGAATTTTGTAGAGCACAACAAGATTGTCGTCAAAGTCGACAATCCCGATTTCGCGGCCGATGCGCCCATCGTTGGTGTGCAAAACTTCCTCATCATAGACGGTAAGACCTAAGGCGAGCGCGCCAGCAATTGCTGCATCAATTTCGCCAATCTCCAGAACAATGGCAGACCTGCGAGGGTGGGGGACTGCAGACAAGGAAAGGTTGGCAACCTCAGTTAGCGCCATAACGCGCACTTGCGTATGTGTTGACAGCACGCAAAAGCGCATCACGGCTTCGGCCGGAATAGCGAACACCGAATAGGAGTAGCTCGTTGGATTGGGAGGCAGGATGTAGGTCACCTGAAAGCCCAGAACATCCTGATAGAAGGTCAACGCCCGATCCAAATCGGCGACAACATAATTCCCGCGCTGGAAGCGAAGACCCGTCATCGCCAATCCTTTGGTTCGCCGCGAACCGAGCAGCATTGCACACCCACATTTTGACCATAGTAAAGTTGGGCCAAGGCCTTGGGCATGTTTTCGAACCCCGTAATGATGTCTTGAACCGGCTTCAGCTTGCCTTCACGGATCCAGCCCGCCAGATCGGACATAACAGCGTCCCAGCGGTGTATGTGATTGTAAACAAAGAAGCCCTGCATGCGGCTATCGGTTCTTCGAAGTCTTGTATAATTGGCCAAAGCGAAGGGATCCGTGCGTGCATAC
>JAJTGP010000282.1 GCA_021299265.1 Hyphomonadaceae bacterium
TGGTGATCAGGCTCCCTTGGCTGACCCCAAGCGCTTTGCCAGCTTTATGGCGTCCATGCGCGCTAAGAAGTGGGTGGTCTACGCCAAGGCCCCTTTCTGCGGGCCAGACGCGGTTCTGGCCTACCTTGCCCGCTACACGCACCGTGTGGCCATCTCCAACAAGCGTCTGATCGCCATCAAGGATCAGGGCATCACCTTTGCCTATAAGGATTATCGCCGCCCATCTGGCAACCAGCAACAGACCATGACGCTCACACCTGACGCGTTCATCTCCCGCTTCTTACTCCATGTCCTGCCCAAAGGCTTTCATCGCATCCGCCACTATGGCTTCTTATCCAGCGGTGTGCGGGTCAGAGAGATCATGGCCATTCGCCACCTTCTTGGCGTGCCTGAAAGGCCGCCCAAAGAAGCTGACAACGCCACAACACCCGACGCCCCACCCAAAAAGCCCTGGCTCATCTGCCCTTGCTGCGGCGGCGACATGGTCATCATCGACATCTTCCAATGCAAAGCCCAACCCCGCGCACCGCCGCATGCGCAACCAAAACATGGGAGGCCGCCATGATCGAGCTTGCGCCAATACAACCGCACCGCACCGCCAAATGTACCCACATCTGGCGATATGCCGCCCGTGACCCCAACGTCCTAAAAGCCACAAACAGAGCACCAAATGAGCGAGAAAATGGTACGATCCAGTCTAGAAAGCGACTTTCTAAGTCGATACTGACACCACGCCGTATACAGATGCCGCCCCCAGCCCAGCCAATCCAGGCGTCAAAAGCCCCCACCAATCCAAGCCCTCAGCCGAAATCCCCATAGCCACAGCCCACAACACCAAAGATTCGTTCTTCGGATACTTTCGTACGCCCAAAGGCATCCGAAACCCTTCACGAAAGCAGACGGTCCCAATTGGAATTCAGAGAGGGCTAAAGCTGTCAATCCGGAGCCAGCTAAAACGTTGTCATTGTGGCCGCCGCATTGGTGGTTAGGATTATTGACAGATGGGGGTGGGTTTGGAGCCAGTTGAGCGTGACTACGCGGCCGACAGCGAAGACCTCGGCTACTACCCTCCATGGGCCTGTGTCGCCACTTTTGGCACTAGCCGGATGTTTTCAGCATTATTGTCTGCTGTGTCCATTGGGTAATATTCTCAACGCCATTGGTGCCAAGTTTTGATATTGTCGGCAATTTACCGATCTGCTAGGATGGACCAATCTGACGACGAGTCCGTAAGAAATCCAAATGATATGACACATCACTACCCCGTCTCGCTCCTTGAACGCGCAAAACAACGCAACCTTCCTCTGGACACCTTGATTGCGGAGGCCCTGCTAGTCGACATTCTCAACCGGCAATACCGCCCAGGCGAGTGGATCCGGGAGCAGGACGTTGCGGACCGGTTTGGCGTTTCGCGCTCACCCGTGCGCGAGGCTCTACGCCAAGTTGGGCGGTTTGGCTTTGTGGTTGTTCGGCCCTGGCGCGGTGCCCAAGTAATTGAGCTGAGCATCGCGGAGACCCATCATATTTTTGACCTGCTTGAAGTTGTCTATGGCGTCACTGCCCGGCAGGGAGCGGCCTACCTAACAGCCCAAGACTGCGATACTTTAGAAGCAATTCTCGCCCCAGCATTTCTGGCAACCCAAGGGGGGGCGAGAGAGGCGGCGATTGATGCCTCTTTCAACTTCGGCCGATATATCGCCAAACTGGGCCCCTCCCGCGCTGGCTATGATTTGTTGGTGCAGATTGGACGTTTGGCGTTATGGCAAAACAAACTCCTGATGGCAGAGAGCATCGATTATTTTGAACCGGCCGTGGGGATTTTGCGTGCACTGCTGCTGTCCCTTCGCGCCGGAGACGCACAGGCCGCCGAAACATTGGCTCGCGCATCGGTGGCGTTCGGCCGTAAAGCGATTTTAGAGAAAATCAGTGCGATGTCGACGGCTGCAGCGCCTGAAACCTTTTCGGCTTCGCGCACCAATTGACATCGTTAAAAATTAGCGCCAATTTAAATTGACGACAATTTAGAAAAACGACGAGACTTTGGCTTTTGGTCACATGGACTCGCGATGGGAGGACGAGATGAAACGGCTTGGTTCCACAACGGCTTTGGTTGCACTGTGTGCGTCTTGCGGCTTTTCAAGTTTTGCGCTGGCCCAATCCGGCAGCACCGGGCAGGCCGCCCCCGCACCGGCGGATGGGACAGAGACCATCATCGTTACCGCTACCCGTCGCGCTGAGTCTGTGCAAAAAGTGCCGATCTCAATCACGGCAGTTTCGGGTGAAACCCTACGCGAAGCTGCGATCAGAGATACCCAAGGCCTTCAAGCGCTAGCACCCTCTCTCGTCATTACTGTGTCGAACTCGGAGACAACGGGAGGCGTTGTTCGCATTCGCGGTGTCGGTACAGCCGGCCAGAATTCTGGTCTAGAACCAACCGTAGGCGTCTTTCTTGATGGCGTTTATCTGCCAAGATCAGGAATTGCACTGAATGAACTGGTCGATGTCGAGCGCGTTGAAATTCTTCGGGGGCCACAAGGAACGTTGTTTGGCAAGAACACAACAGCTGGCGCAATTACCATTGCAACCAAAAAGCCAGAATTTGATTTTGAGGCCGAAGTGTTTGCTGGTGCTGGATCCCTCGGCTCAAAGCGCGGTGGCTTTTCTATTACCGGCCCAGTAATCGACGATCGACTTGCTTTACGACTTTCGGGAAGTGTGAATCAGCGCGACGGTTATGTTGAAGATGTGAAGCTCAACCAGAAACTCAACAGTCGTGACCGATGGCTGCTGCGCGGCCAAGCTCTTTGGACGCCGACAGACAAAGTAACACTGAGATTGATCGCGGATCGATCACAAAAAGACGACATTTGTTGCGCTGCACCTTATGTTCTTAACGGTGTTCGTGCTGCAACGATCTCCTCACTTGGCGGCACAGTTTTTAATCCGACGCGGGAAGCAGATTATATCGTCGCCACAAACGTGGCTCCGACGTCGTCAGTTGAAGACCAGGGTGTTTCATTAGAGTTAAACTGGGACCTAAATTGGGCTCAGCTGAGAGGGTTGGCGAGTTCACGCACATTCTCCTCTCTACGCAATGCAGATGGGGATTTCTCCGATGTCGATTTGACCAACACGTTGAATGAGTTGACCGAGGATGAAACTCAGACGTTTGAGTTAACGCTGCGCGGAACGGCAGGTCCAGTGGACTGGTTAGTCGGTGCTTTCGGTTTTGATCAAACGTTTCTGCAGTCAAGTTCGACAGTGCTAGGTGCTGATGCAGGTCGGTTTGCTGCGGCACTTGCTGCCCGACCCGCGATCATCCCGCTTTATGCCGCAGGCGATGGAGATCAGCTTCGGCGCTTCGATTTGGATGCGAGCGGGTGGTCTGTATTCACCCATAATATCTGGAATGTTACAGATCAATTAGCCTTAACGCTGGGTTTGCGTTGGAGCAATGATGAGAAAACCGGTGGCGGCACGTTTATCACGCGGTCCGCAGGCTCGTGTACATCGACTTTGGTCCCCGCAACGCTTCGTCTAATCTGTCCAACGAAAGACTACCAAGCAAGTAAAACAGATGAAAAGACGAGTGGCGTTTTGGCCGTATCTTACGAGGTTAGTGAAACCGCGCTTTTGTTCGCTAGCTTCTCGCGTGGTTTCAAAGCAGGCGGCGTTAGCTTGGATAGAGACGCCGGCAATAGATCGAAGGCAACCTTTGATCCCGAGGAATCTGACAGTTTTGAGGTTGGGATAAAAGCCCAATGGTTTGGACGACGTTTACGCACGAACCTGACGTTCTTTGATCAAACTTACACCGACTTTCAGCGCGTGGTCTTCACTGGAACCGAAAACTTGCTTTCCAACCAAGGCGAGGTGCGCTCCAATGGTGTAGAACTTGATACCAGACTTTATGTTGGTGGCGGTGTCTCATTGACTGCAGCCACAACTTATAATTTCGCGAAATTTGGCAATGAAGTGTCAGATGTCAACATTCGAGGCAAACAACTGAATGCAGCGCCCGAGCTTACAACCCAACTCGGAGCCGCGTGGGAGCGACAGATTGCGACCGGACTCACTGGCTTTGGCCGCGTAAACTGGCGCCACCAGTCAAAGACTATCACAGGCGGTGATCTTGATCCTCTTAAAGCTCAACCTGCTTTTGGTCTTCTAAACGGCTCATTTGGAGTTCGTCACGAAGGCAGTGGTTTTGAAGTCTCGGTGTGGGGCGCAAACATCACCGATGAAGTTTATCGCATCGTGACCTTTAACTCGACACTGCAAGCTGGGTCGCTTAACGCTTACATGGGAGAACCCCAAACTTGGGGGGTCGAGGTAAGCAAGAAATTTTGATCCCAGAGGACAGAGATATAATCATGAATCGACGCGAGGTCATTGCTGGGATCAGTGCAACAGCCGCTACGACAGCAACCCCTTCATTGGCGGCTGTCAGCAACGCAGCCATAGACGCCGCTTTCAACTATGCTTTCACGTTATATGAGTTCGCTCGCCTTAGTCAGCGCGCGGGCGGTGCCGGTGGCGATACACGGACGCCGGCCGAGCGATTGAACCGGCTGGGCACCCGGCGTGGATTAGCGACCGCATCCAATCGCGGTGTCACGGCACCCAATAATGATACAGTCTATAGCTCGGCATTCTTGGAACTCTCCGGTGGGCCTTTGGAACTGATCGTTCCCGATATTCTGGATCGCTATTTTTCAATCGCCTTTATGAACGCGTTTACCGATAACTTTGCCTACATCGGGACAAGAGCGACCGGAGGCAAAGGCGGCCGATTCTGGATTGTCGGACCCGATTGGCGCGGGCCGGTGCCATCCGGCGCACAGCTCATTCGTTCGGAAACAAATGACGTCTGGATGCTTGGCCGGATTTTGGTAACTGGTCCCCAAGATGTGCCTGCCGCAAGCGCCATACAAGACGCGATCAAGCTTAATGTTCCTGTCGGGAGGGGTCCTAATCTTCCTATCCTAGCGGCCACAGACGACAATTTAAATGGTGAGAAAATACTCAGTGCTGCCAATGAGGTATTGGGTCGCCAGAGGCGCTTGACCGGTCAGGCTGCGCGGGCGCTTAAGATGCGGCAACTTGGGATCCGGCCCGGTGCCCGGGACGCTTTCGCCGGCCTTTCGCCCGATCTTCAGCAGGCTTGGTTGGCCGCCGCACCCCGTGGCGTGGACCGTTTGCGGGGGCGGTTCGGTCGAGAGGGGCGGGCGCAAAACGGCTGGACCAGTTCAAGCGCCATCACTGGAAATTTCGGCAATGATGATCTCGAACGTGCGACGGTGGCATTGGGCGGGATTGCTGCACTCAGCCAAGACGAGGCGATGTATTTTGCCTCGGTCGCGGACTCCCAAGGTCAAGCCTACGATTTTTCGAAAAGCTACCGCTTCCGAGTATCGCCAAGTGGCGTGCCAGTCGATGCGTTTTGGTCGCTCACCATGTATTCTGCGGAGCCCGACGGGCGGTTCTTTTTTGTGCCCAATGCGATCAATCGCTACGCGCTAAGCGATCGGTCACCGGGGCTTATCCGGGAGCCGGATGGATCGATCGTGATCATCCTTTCGCGTGATCCACCCCGTGCTGAGGTTAGGGGCAATTGGTTGCCGATGCCAAATGGCCCGCTACGCTTG
This sequence comes from Hyphomonadaceae bacterium, assembly GCA_021299265.1. Classification (GTDB taxonomy): domain Bacteria; phylum Pseudomonadota; class Alphaproteobacteria; order Caulobacterales; family Aquidulcibacteraceae; genus Aquidulcibacter. The sequence goes on from JAJTGP010000282.1 coordinate 5,649, forward strand.
TCCTTCCGAGCATATTTGCCGCGAGCAGAAGTCAAACAGGGCCGCTGGTTTCCCCCTGCCATCGAGCGCCTGACCGATGGATGACATGCGTGCCCGGCGTGCTTTTGCTCGACGGACACGTCTTGTTGGCGGGCTTGTGGCGGCGATTTGCACCGTCGCCCCCTCGATGGTTAGCGCGAAAGCCCTGCGCTGCGTTGAAGGGCGCAATGCAGCAGCCATAAACCCGGCTCTTGCTGGTGCGATTGGCAGGGCTGTCGCCGCTACTCGGTTTGAGAATCTGAGCGCAGAAGTAGTTGAACGCGCTAAGCTGACCGTCTTGGATAACTTCGCGACCCTTGCTTATACCGCGCACCAGTCACGCGACGATCCTTACATCTTACGTGCTCGCCAACGCGGCGGTGCCCAAGAAGCGCACCTGATGGGGACTGGTATCAGAGCGCCTGTTGAAGACGCAGCTGCTGGTATGGCGTGGCTGATCCATGCCGCAGAAACCGATGACAGCGACTTTCGTGCCAGTCTGAGAGCATCTCCCGTTGTTATGGGCCCTGCACTTGCGATGGCGCAGGCGCAACGCATTAGCGGGCGTGATTTTTTATTGGGTCTATCGGTTGGATATACTGTGCTGGGTCGATTGGCTGCCCCATTGGGTCCAATGCAGCCCCGCGGTTTCATGTCTTCTGGCGTATGGGGGCCTGCTGCCTCGGCGGCGGTGAGTGCGCGCTTGCTGAATATGGATGGGGTCGCAACCGCTAATGCAATCGCTTTGGCTTCCAGCGCTGGCGGCGGATCTTTCCAATATTTTTATGACCAGACCCAAGATAAACGTATGGTGGTAGCGCGTGCAGCGCGTGCTGGTGTCGAGGCAGCCATGTTGGCTTGTCGGGGTGAAACTGGTGCCGCTCGTATCTTTGAGGGTCACGCCGGCCTCTATCCGGTTTTAGGTCGCCTCGATGGTAAACCGATTGACATTGCGCCCATCACAGCTGGTTTCGATGCACTGGAGGGGCCATTGAGGCTCGTGCCGAAGTTTTACGCCGCTTCAGCCTCAATCATTCCAACGCTTGACGCACTCGCCCAGACACCAAAAGAACGCAGGATTAAGGCCAAGGACATAGATCATATCGTCCTGCGCGGTGGACCCAGCATTGCAGGGATCTACCAAAGTAAACTCGATGCCTACACGCCACCGCCTTCCAAAATCGGTGCCAAGCTGAACTATGCATTTGTTGTCGCATTATATTTGATCAAAGGCAGTGCGGAGGCCGGGGATTTCACTGACGAGGCCTTGCTTGACCCCGCCATCAACAATCTGGCGCGTCGTATTCGCTTTGAATTGACCGCCGAGATCCCCGCGACGCTAACCATTGTTCCCAAGTCTGGTACTCCCTTGGTGCTGACCTCGATCGAAAGTGACAGCCGCCAAACTGAGCCTGTCATGCTAAAAGCGCGTATGGCCAAATTCAGGAGTTTGACCCGCCACACACTTGACGATCGCCAGCGCGCTTGGCTGTTCTCTGAGGTCGAAAAGCTCGAACAAGTGCCTGACATGGCAGCTTGGCTCGCGCGGGTGGAAAGGGTTCTACAATGAGTGTCGCTTTGCAAGAAGCCATGATACCGCGTCGCACGTTGCTAGCTGGAGGGTTAAGTTTGGCGGGCTGTGCGACCAGCCGCGAGAAAGGCGCGGAATTGGTCATGGGAGACCTTCCGGCCAAGGGCCAAACGGGTACCTCACAATCGGTCATGCTGTCAGGAGCTGACGAGACCGGGACACATTTTGTGGCTGTGCGCGCCTGTCAGTATCCCGAAGCGGGCATCACTTGGCTTTGGTGCACAGTGGCGACACCGCAAGGCGTGTATCAGTTTTCTTCCAACAAGCTCCCTTGGCAGGGGCCAACTTTGTCGCCCGACGACGCGGGCACCGCAAACTATCGGGCGCAATCCAGCGAGGCAGACGCCAAGTTCGTTCGCACTGGCACGTTGAAAGCCCCTCAAAAAGCCGAGCTAAACGCGCGCTTCACCGCGCAAGGCCAAGGCCCGCGACTCGGGAACCGCGCGCGAGTATCCCTCGTCGCAGAATTTGAACCGCTGTCGGGTTATGCGGGGCTTTTAACCGGAAGAACAGAAGCCTTTGGGCATGCGAAATTTGTTTTGAACATCGCAGGAAAGAAAATTGTGTTTGAAGGGCCCTCGCAATTTCATGAGCAGACGCAGACGGACGCGCGTTTTGTCACGCCGTTTGTATTGTCAAGTCTGTGGTCAAAAGACCTATTCTCGACCCTTCTGATTGTCCCGCCCAATGGCGGTGGTTATGTCATTAATGAAGGTCGCCCCGGTGCGGTCTCTACGCCGAAAGCGGAGCTGACGCAGACCGAATCCAAATTCTCTTTCACCGAGGGAGGGGTCGACCGCTCCATCCTGCTGGAAACCCGCTTCGCTTACCAAATCCCAATTTATGGTGCCCTATGGCAAGGGCGATTTGTGAAGGGCGACATGTTCGGAAAAACCGTCGTCGGCATGGTAAACTCTTGGCTGCTTTAGGCCTGTGGTTGAGTAATGGAGGACCCCAAATGTTTGCATTTGTGCGCGTACGTCATACCGCGATTGCAGTGCTCGGCGTGCTTGCCGCCGCGGCTTCAATCGTCCCCGCTTTGGCTCAATCAACTGAGATCTCGATCAAGCAAGGTGTCTTGATCGGGAGCCAGGATGGGAATGTTTCATCGTTCCTTGGAATTCCCTATGCAGCGCCGCCGATTAATCAACTTCGTTGGAAGCCGCCTGCCCAAGCACCGTCATGGAGCAAGCCAAGAGACGCCAAAGCCTTTGGTCCCTCGTGCCCCCAGCCAGTGCGTAATGACATGCAGAACGCTCGGCAAACGGCTGCTCAAAACGAGGACTGTCTCAGCCTGAATGTGTGGACATCGGATCCAAATGGACGGGCACCGGTTATGGTTTGGATCCACGGCGGTGGACATCGTGTAGGCTCCGGATCAGTTGGATTCTACAATGGTACGGAACTGGCGCGTCAAGGCGTCGTACTTGTCACCATCAATTACCGTTTGGGGTTGCTCGGCTATTTCGCCCACCCCGCCTTAACTGCAGAAGCAGACCCGGCCGCCCCGCTTGGAAATTACGGAATGATGGACCAGATCGCGGCGTTAAAATGGGTCCGGGACAACATTTCGAAGTTTGGCGGCGATCCTAATAAAGTTACAGTCTTTGGTGAGTCCGCTGGTGGGGCGAGCACTTTGTATTTGTTGGCGACGCCATCGGCAAAAGGAATTTTCAGTCAGGCGATTGTGCAGTCTGGTGGTGGATTGCAGGTGCCAAAAGACCTAGCCGCGACAGAAGCAGACGGACAAAAATCAATCAGTGAGCTGGGACTTCCAGCTGGTGCATCGGTTTCGGATCTGCGCGCCATTCCTGCCAGTCGACTGGTCGCTCTGCAACCTCTGGAAGGACTCGGATTTGGTCCATTTGTAGATGGCAGACTGGTACTCAGATCGCCCGCGCAGGCTTTTTTGACAGGCCAAGCGACCGATGTCCCCTTGCTGATTGGTGCCAATAGCAATGAAGCCAGTGTGATGGAGACGCTTAATGTGACGGACCGTGCCATCACGGCGTTTCTCGGAAATCGGGAAGCAAGCGTTAGAGCCACTTATGGCGGGGCCGGCATCTCGGACGCAGAGTTTGCACGCCAAGTCTTTGGCGATGCCACATTCGTTGGCCCAGCGCGCTTCATTGCCGGGCAAGCAGCGAATGGCGCGCCCTCGTTCCTTTACCATTATGACTATGTCTTGGAGAACCGACGGGATCGCCAGCCAGGTGCCGGCCATGGGTCAGAGATCCCGCAGATCTTTCGAAGCTGGGGTCAAATGCCACTCGCGAGCCGATTACTCACCCAACAAGACAACGATTTTAGTGTGATGATTTCTGCCTGCTGGGTGGCTGTCGCGAAGACGGGAACA
>JAJTGP010000001.1 GCA_021299265.1 Hyphomonadaceae bacterium
CCCCACCATGCGCCTGAAAAATACGCTTGGCCAAATCTAACCCAATTATGCTAACCTCTTCCACGGACGCCTCCTTCGTATGTGACTCCAACAATCCACATACTGGCACATAGATGCCGTCAGGGGGCGTCCACCCCATCAGTCCTAGTTGAAACATTCAAAACGAAGACCATCGTCGTTGCGGTGGTGCAGTCCCATGGGACTGCACCCTACCTGACTGCGAATGTCCGCTTTCAAGCAACCCCCAACCCGCCCCAAACGGCAACTGTTGGCGCAAAGCAGACCAAAGACCAAACTTGGAAATTGTTGGTTGGAGATATGAGACGGTTTGCGGCAGGCTGAAATGTCGGCCGCGAAACGGGGCCTGTCAGCCGGGCATATATCTTAAAGATGGCCGCCCGCTTTTCTGTCCCAGCCGACCGCCACCCTGGCCAAACCTAACCGCCTTTTGTGGCAATCAGCGCGGTCTTTGATGGCTTATAACAGTGGGCTACTGTTGCGCTTGGAGAGTTGGGTCGGCTCATACAAAATTAACTATCTTTGATAACACTAAAGATCGTGTGCTTTCGAAGGACTGCGTAATGACCAATAATATTGTTGGATTTGGTTTCAATTTTGGTTTCGCCAACGATTATAATGCGGCTCCGCCCCCACCTTCCCCTCCACCTGGTCCACCTGCACCACCGGGGCCACCACCTTCAGCGCCGGCACCAGAGACGCCTGTCGACAGAATTACTGTAACTGGAGTGAGGCTTCCGCCCGGTGGCTATGGATTCACTCCATTTCGCATAGGTGGCGGAGCTCCGAAGCTGACAACTCCACCACCACCTGTGCCACCGCCACCTGAAGATGTGGAAGTGGTTGTTGTTACCGCACCCAGAACACCAAGGTTTGCTTCTAAAGAAGATGCAATTAGCGCTGCAGTCTCCGAAATGAGCGCCCACCCAAATCGAAGTAATCGTGAACTTGGATTTTTTGTCTTACAAGTAGGAACCGGCTATGATTTAAGCGAGATAATCGTAGGTCCCGACAGTGAGTCGCTTGGCACGTTCTCTTCGGACGCTAAGCCCGGGGAAATTCAAATTCCAGCGAATGCAGTTGGCCTCATCCACTCACATCCCCCGGCGAATTTTAGTGGTCTTGGCTTTGACCGAAACCTTTATCCGTCCCGAAATGATATGAATGCGTGGGGTGCCTTCGAAAGGTTTACCGGCAAGAGCGATTTTATAATGTGGATCGTTGGGCCTGATGGATCAGTTCGGGAATTTGGCCAAGAAACCGATGTGCCTCCTCGCCTCCCTGATGAGCCGCGACCGCCATCACCTGACAAGGTTCCCGTACTTCCGTACAACGTAGACTTTTCGCGCAGATCGCGCAGCAGAACCCCACTGCAATGAACCGCCGTTCTACATTTGGGCTAAACTCAGTCCTAGTTCTTGCGCTGCTCTCCATGTCGTTGAGTGGATGCAGCATCTTGGATAAGGCACAAATACTGTCGCCTGCGACAGAAACTCCAATCAGCGCTATAGTATCGCCAACATTGTTTTATGAGCCAGCTCTTGTGTCTTACGAGTACAAGGCAAAATACTTTCCGCAGAAGCTGGTACTTCGTTTCGATCAGGCAGAAAGTGGGCGCGCCTCCGGAAAGTTAGTTTCAGTTTCCGCAGTCGGCTGCACTGGCCCTGCCATTGAGGTCCCCCAACAATCGTATCAGCAAATGCAAGGTCGCTTTTATTTGGCTACCGTGGTGACGGACGTCACCCGGTCGGGTAAATGTGATACCCGTTCGCTATCTATAAACTTGAAGCAGATATTGAGGAGAGAGAATGGCGAAAATGTTATTCTGCAATATGTGCTCAGTTACGAGAACGGAGCCTTCAGTCTATCTCTAGATGAAAGTCAAAATATGACGTTGTCATTCGAGGCGCAGGACTAAAGTGAACTGGTTCCTCGAAACTAGAATTGGAAATGTTTGTTACGGGAGCATTGGCGGTGACCCGGCCCGCTAAAATCCAACCAAGGGTGTTCAGGACTTTCAGAGGGACGCAGCCACAATACACGGCACAAGCGACGTCCGCTTTCGAGCAACCGCCAACCCACCCCGAAAGGCAACAGCTGGCGCAAAGCAGACCGCGTCCTTCAGCAAGGCCACGTGCGGACTTCATACGCCTTCCCTGGCGGCCCTAAGCCCGCGCCGTCTCCGACAATTCTTTCAACTGCGTATTGGCAATAGCGAGTTTGGCGAAGCTCCAGCCGCCTTGGCTGGCGCGGAGTTCGCCAAGGGCGGAGCTTGTCCGTCTGAGTTCAGCTTCGTTTAGTTTGGACCAGCTTTCTACAACGGCCTTGGCCCAGGCAGCATTGGTGCCGGCTTGGCCCAGCTTTTGGGCATGGTCGCAGACCGAACCGGTTAGGCTCGCCTGCTCACCCATAAACTCTTCGATTAAGCGGCGGGTTGCCACGCGGTCCCAATGGTCAGGGGTGGAGGTTTGCCCGGCAGCGGCGCGGATTTCATCAAAGCCGACAGCGGCCCCGAGTGCGTGATAGAGGCGCGCGACTGCTTCAACCGGCAGGCTTTTGGTTGCAGCGATATCGACAATATCGGTCGCTGAGGTCAAAGGCAGAAGGCCTGCAATCGACTTGGATAAAGCCTCTGGTGCCCCTGCCGCTTTCAACGTCGTGCTGCGCGCTTCGATGCGGGCTTTTTCAAACGGCGAGACCACCTCGTAGATCATGCTGGCCAAGCTTTGAACACCGGTGGCATAGGCGGTCACGAGATCGCCGACCGAGCGCAGCCCTGCCCCATCGCCGCGGCTGGCGCGGCGGGCAAGCCAGAAGCTTTGCCGGCGCAGGACGGTCAAAATCTCCATCATCAGGTCCAATTGCACCGTCGCAGGTACCTTTAGATCGAGCGCATTGACAGCATTAATCGCCTCATCCAGACCGAAGATGGCGCGGGCAGCAGCAAAAGCACGCACGATAGAGCCCGTGTCCGCCACCGCACTTTCGCGCACGCGGTCCATGAAGGCGGCGCCGCCCAAATCGACCATTTTGTTGGACAATACCGTGGCAATGATCTCCCGCCGCAAGCGGTGATTGGCCATGGCGTCCTTAAACTGACGACAACCGGGCGGGAAATAGGTCACCAGCGTATCTTCAAACCAAGGATCATCTGGTGCGTCTGAGGCGATCAGATCGTCAAACAACGCAAGCTTGCCATAAGCGGTCAGCACCGAAAGCTCTGGCCGGGTTAGGCCGGTGCGATTGGCGCGGCGGGCGCGGAATTCCTCTGTTGAGGGCAGGAACTCGACTTTACGCGCCAAGCGGCCAGACGCCTCTAACCGCTCCATAAAGCGTTCATGCGCATCAAGGTCTTGGCGGGCTGTCGCCTCTTGCAGGCTGATGGCCAAGGTCTGGGCGTAATTGTGCCGCAGAACATGGATGGCGACGTCATCGGTCATTTCAGCCAACAGGATATCGCGGGCTTCAACGGTCATTCTGCCCGCGCGGACAAGGCCATTTAGCAGGATTTTGATATTGACCTCATGGTCAGAACTATCCACACCGGCCGAATTGTCGATGGCGTCCGTGTTGAGGCGCACGCCCGCTTGGGCCGCTTCGATGCGGCCGCGTTGGGTTAGGCCGAGATTAGCGCCTTCGCCAATGACCTTACAGCGCAGGGCCTGACCATCGACGCGGATGATGTCATTGGCCTTATCGCCGACTTCGGCTTGGCTTTCGCCTTGGGCTTTGACATAGGTGCCAATGCCGCCAAACCACATCAGGTCGCAGGGTGCTTTTAGAAGCGCGTGCATGATATCGGTGGGCGAAGCCTCTTGGCCTTCAAGGCCTGTTAGCGCTTTGAGCTCTGCCGAGAGCGGGATGGACTTGGCGCTGCGCGAGAACACACCACCACCCTTTGAAATCAGGCTGGGGTCATAATCAGCCCAGGAGGAGCGCGGCAAAGCAAACATGCGCGCCCGCTCTGCAAAGCTTTTGGCCAAGTCTGGGTTTGGGTCGATGAAGATGTCACGGTGATCAAAGGCGGCCACCAGCTTGATCTGCTTAGACAACAACATGCCATTGCCGAACACATCGCCCGACATGTCGCCCACGCCGATGACGGTGAAGGGTTGGGTCTGGGTGTCATGACCCATTTCCCGGAAGTGGCGCTTGACGGCTTCCCAGCCACCGCGTGCCGTGATGCCCATCTTCTTATGATCGTAGCCAACCGAACCGCCCGAGGCAAAGGCATCGCCCAGCCAATGGCCGTAATCGGCACTGATGCCATTAGCGATGTCAGAGAAGGTCGCGGTGCCCTTGTCAGCTGCCACCACCAGATAGGGGTCATCTTGGTCCCAGCGCACGACATGGCGGGGCGGCACGATGCCACCATCGCCCGCAATATTGTCGGTCAGGTCCAACAGTCCGCGCAGGAAGGTCTTATAGGCCTCAATCGCAACAGCTTGGATTTCGTCGCGATTTCCCCCGCGTGGCAAGGTTTTTGGGAAGAACGCACCTTTGGAGCCCACGGGCACAATGACGGCATTTTTGACTTGTTGGGCCTTTACCAGACCCAGAACTTCGGTGCGGAAGTCGTCGCGACGATCCGACCAGCGCAAGCCACCGCGCGCGACTGGGCCAAAGCGCAAGTGCGCGCCTTCCACCTGCGGCGACCACACCCAGATTTCGCGGTATGGCTTGGGGTCGGGTACTTCGTCAATCTCACGCGTGGCGATCTTGAAACTCATATAGGACTTATGTCCGCCAGCAGCGTCGGGCTGGTAATAATTGGTGCGTTGGATGGCCATGACCAATTGCGCCAAGCGGCGTAGAACACGGTCTGCGTCCAAACTGGGCACGCCGTCTAACATGGTGAGGATGGAGGCCATTTCTGCCTTAGCGGCGGTCTCGCGCGTCTTCTTGGCACCAAAATCAGGATCAAAGCGGATTTTGAACAGGTTCAAAATGGCGCGTGTAATCTCAGGATATTCGGCCACCGCCTGTTGCTGCACGGCTTCTGACGGATCGAGGCCAGTCTGACCGCGCCAGCGGGCGAGCGCGCGCACGAGGGCTGCCTCCCGCCACGAAACCCCGAGCTTTAGGATCAGGCGGTTAAAGCCGTCATTTTCGGCCCGCCCTGCCCAGATGGCCGAGACCGCTTCCTCAAATGAACCTTCCACGACCGCGAAGTCGAGTGCGCGGCCATTGGCGGTGCGCATGGAGACATCTTGCACCCAGACGAGTTCATCGCTGTCGTTCACAGTGCGCTTGATCTTGTGCGGGGTTTCGCTGACGACGTAGAGACCCATGCTCTCAAAGATTGGCACAGCAGCCGACAGAGCGGTTGGGTCGCCCATTTTATAGAGCTTGGCCCGCAAAGCTGTCTCGTGATCATCGTCACGGCGATAGGCGCGCACGCGTACATCTTCGCCTTGCACTTGCTCCAGCTCTTCAATGTCCCGCAGCGCCTCAGCGGCATCAAAGCCATCGCGATAGCCGGCGGGGAAGCCACCAATATAATGTTGGACGGCGCGCGTTTTGCCTTCGGCCAAGGCCTCAACACCATCTTCCCACGTCCGGGTGATATCGGCGATGCGGGCTTCAAGCGTCTCCACATCGGGATTGGCGTGCTGGTTGGCGGTAACGCCAATCACATAATGGACGCGCGCCAAGGGGGCGTCACCAAATAAGGGGTAGAAGGCAGAGAGCCGACCGCCATAGGCCTCGGCTAGGGCGGTACCAATCTTGGCACGGACATCGGAGTTATAGCGGTCGCGCGGCACAAAGACGAGGATGGACATGAAGCGGTCAAAGCGATCGCGGCGTACAAATACTTTCGTCCGTGGCCGGTCCATCAGATGCTGAACACCCAAAGCGATCCGACGCAAATCCTCTTCTTCGATCTGGAACAATTCATCGCGGGGATAATTTTCCACGATATTGCGCAGGCGCTTATCATTATGGCTGCCGGGGACGAGGCCTGCGCGCGAAATCACGCGTTCGGTCTTGCCGCGCAGCAAGGGCACATCACGTACCATCTGGTCATAAGCTTCCGCAGTGAACAAGCCGACAAAGCGGTCTTCGCCCAAGACCTCTCCGTTTTCGCCAAAGCGCTTCACACCAATATAATCCATCACCGTACGGCGATGGACCCGGGAGCGCAAATTGGACTTGGCTACAATAATGGGCTGGGGCTCTTCAATATAGGCGCGGACGGCGTCACTCAGCACAGAAGGCTCATTCAAGCGGCGCAAAACCATCCGCAACGGATCGCGCAAAATACCTAAATTCAGATCTTCGCGAATATCAGGTTCGTCCTTGATCCAAGCGCCATTCTTATCGCGGGGATAATCATAAGAGCGCACACCAAAGAAAACGAAATGATCGGCAGCCAGCCACTTTAAGAAGGCGATGGATTCAGCAATCTCATCCGCCGTGGCTTTGGTGTTGGCCACCGCCAATTCCTTGATCGCATTATTCATCCGGCTTTTCATCGCCTGATAATCGGCGACCGAAAGGCGCACGTCCTGCAAGGTCTCGCGCACGCCCATCAGGATGGCGTCGCGCTTTGACGGCGGTGTGGGCGGTAAATGGACTTGGATGAAGGATTCGGTCAGCGGCACGCCGCCGGGTAAGCGCATGCCATCGGGGTCACGACTGGAGGAAACGATTGGGTGGAACATCGCGCGCACTTCCACGCCTTGCGCGCCGATTTCGCCCATGACGCTATCGACCAGAAACGGCATGTCCGGACCGCAAATTTCCAGAATATCGCGACCTAGCGACTGGCCCTGCGCGCCCTTGGCTTCAATGAGGCGAATCTCTTGCGCATCGGCCCGCTTGTGCGAGGTCCAGCGCCAGAAGCCATCTGCCAAGGCTGCGAGATCTGCGGAGGTTAGGCCCTGCACATCGTCTTCGGTGGCATCTTGAGCAATCTGGCTGAGGAAGGATTCGGCCGCTGCTTCGAGATGGTCGCCTGACTTAAAGCTTGGAAAAGCCAGAGCCGCTGAAATCAGATCATCTGGTGAGATCCGCCGATCCGTTGCGTCTACCGACATCGCTATCCTCCCGTGCCTGTCCCGCAGGCGATACTTTA
>JAJTGP010000205.1 GCA_021299265.1 Hyphomonadaceae bacterium
ACCACAAGGGGGCAGTGATCGCGATGAAGATGTCGAAGCTGCTGCTCTTCGCGAACTCGGCGAAGAGACAGGTATTGGCGCAAGCTTGGTTTCTGTTATCGGTCATACGACCAACTGGCTGACCTATGACTTCCCGCCAGAGATGCAGCGCGGAAAGTTTCGCCGTAACAAAGGCCAAGCACAAATCTGGTATGCTTTGCGCTTCTTAGGCTCTGACCGCGATGTGAAGCTAAATGCCCATAAGCAAGTTGAGTTTGATGCGTGGCGATGGGAGCGCTTGGAAGCCCTTCCCGAGTTGGTGGTGCCGTTTAAGCGCGAAGTCTATACACGCATTGTACAAGACTTTGGCCACCTTGCTGCTGCCTAGCTTCTTGTGGCATGACCGTCTGATCGCAAGCGACGGAGAGTGCAGGTGGAAAAGCCAATTCTGATGATACATGGGGTTGGATGCGGCGGTGACGCTTGGTCCGTTATGGCCCCACTTATGCAAGCCAAGGGCTGGACGCCCTATACGCCGACGCTTTACCCTCAGTTTCGCGTCAAAGAAAATCCAACTGGTCAACTCTCTACGCTTGGCTTGCACGACTATGTTGAAGCAGCCAAAGCCGAAGCTTTGGCCATCGAACGCTCTACCGGCGAAGAACCTGTATTGATGGGCCATTCGATGGGCGGTCTGATTGTCCAGAAGTTGGCAGAGCAAGGCGTTGGTAAGGCCGCTATTCTGGTAACGCCAGCCCAACCAGTCGACTGCCAAGTGCAAGATTTGCGCGTCTTGTTCACCTTTGCCAATGTCGTTCTGAAGGGCGACCCAAAACTATCTTATAAAGTCTGGAAAACTGGCTTTCGCTGGGGCGTGCTGAATCAGGTCGCGCCAGAGCGGCATGATGAGATTTATGCCTCCGCTCTATATGACTCCGGCCTTGTCTATCAGCACCTCGGCAAGCCCGAGATGGACCCACACCGGGTTGCTGTCATCAATGAACGTTCGATTGAGTGCCCGATCCTAACCATTGGCGCGGTTCAGGATCGCGCGACTGTCATTCAAGCCGTACGCAAAGTAGCTCAGAAGTACGCGCGAATTGGCGGGGATTACCGCGAATATGATGGGGCGGCCCATTGGATCATCGATGAACCAAAGACGTCTGCAGTAACCGCAGACATTTGCGAATGGCTGGAATCCAAGGGCCTTTAGCCCTTTCCTAAGGGAAATTAGGTTGCTGAAACAAAGTTACTGCACGATGTGCAGAAAAAAGTGCAATCGCTCGATTTCCGTAACCACGTGTTCACCTTGTTCACGGCAAACTGTCGGGACACGTAACCTTGTCCCGGATCCTGCCCGCTTATGGCCTACCAAGACGCCGCACTAATTGCTGAACCAGAACTCGATTTAGATCTGATCCGCGATTTCCTGATGCAAAATCCAAGCTTTGTGCGTGAAGACACAGAGCTTCTGAACCGCATCGCGGCTGAGCCGAGCACCGGAAATGTGATTGCAATTGCCGACCTTGCGCGCGAGCGGATGCTACGAGAGACCCGTGCGGCTCGGTCGCGGTTTGCATCAATCGTGGAAACGGCTCGCGCTAATTACGAAGCCCAAATTCGCGTACAAGAGGCCATTCTGGCAGTTTTGGACAGCCAGGACCCTGAAGATTTGAACGAGCGCCTGTCCGGCCATGTGGCATTTGCCTTAGCTGCCGACGTCTGCGTTCTAGCTGTTTCTGAATCCAACGCAGCTAGCCAAGCCCTCGATAAGGCAGGTTCGGCTATTGAACGCCTCGTGCCAACCCATCAGCCGACTATGTTGGGCCCAATAGAGCGTCCACGCGCGTGGCTCTATGGAGATCGCTGCGAGCTCGTCCACTCAGAAGCCTTGGCCCGCTTGGAGTTTGGCCCCACCCGGCGCTTGGGCATTTTGGCCATTGCCAGCCGCGACGTCGATGCCTTCAGGGCGGATCACGGCGGTGAATTAGTGACCTTCTTTGCGCGGGTTTTAGAACGTGTTCTGACACGCTTTGCGGCTGACGGTTTGCTGTGAACGACACAGTCCGTCAGTCGGACTTGCCCAAAGACGCAGGCGACGGCTTGGACCGGGCGCGTCTGGATTGGATGCACTGGCTGAAGCACGAACGCCGACTCGCGGGCCACACCCTTGAAGCCTATCAGCGCGATGTCGATACCTTCCTAGGATTTCTGGTACAACATCACGGTGAAGTTCTAACCTTGGCAAGCCTGCCAAACCTAACGGCGTCGGATTTACGCGCTTATTTGTCGCGGCGGCGTCAGGCCAATACGCCGTTTGGCGATCGCTCGGTAGCCCGTGCGCTTGCCGGGATCCGATCCTTCTTTTCCTTTTTGGACCGACGAAGAGGCCTCTCCAACACAAGCTTAAGCTTTGTGCGCGGTCCAAAGATCAAGCCGGCCCTCCCGCGCCCTGTTAGTAGCGAGGTAGCGTTTGAGTTGATTGATCTGGCTGAAGAGGCTGAAGAGCCTTGGATTGGTGCCCGTGATACGGCTGTCCTGACGCTACTTTATGGCTGCGGACTTCGCATTTCAGAGGCTTTAGGCCTAACCGGCGCTGAGTTTCCATTGCCATCCACCTTGCGCATTCTCGGCAAGGGTCAAAAGACACGTCTGGTTCCGACCTTGCCGGTCGCGCGGGAGGCAATCGCTGCTTATGCCAAACTATGCCCGTATCCAATCTTAGCCGATGGGCCGTTATTCCTCGGCGCGCGCGGCGGACCGCTCCGCGCGAGACTGGTTCAAGCCAGCATGGCAAGATCGCGTGGACAATTAGGCCTGCCAGATTCCGCTACTCCTCATGCACTGCGGCATGCTTTCGCGACCCATTTGTTGCAATCAGGCGGCGACCTACGATCTATTCAAGAATTGTTGGGCCACGCATCCTTATCGACAACGCAACGCTATATGGAAATTGACCCTGCTCACATGATTGCGGTGTTTTCCAAAGCCCACCCGCGTGCATAGATTTGCCACCCCAGCTTTGAACCAAATGGCTAAAGATGTGCTTTAAAGCATCCTTACACAGATGTTCGCCCAAAATTTGGACACCCCGCCCTGCCCTGTTTGCAGGCAGGCAGCAGACTGGCTGCTTAAAAAATGTGCTAATCCTTGCGATAGTGCGGAAGCGGCAGGCGGACGCTTGCCCAAAAGTGCCCAATTCCTAACGCTGCGCCTTGGATGGAGACTGGGCTAATTGTGAGCTCAAGATCGCAAACCTTGTGGGGAGCACGACGAACGTGACACGTATCGCAACACGCACACGACCGGAGCTTAGCTTCGAAGCGCTGGTACGAACAGGGCTAGCCGCCCTAGCAGCATTGATTTTCATAATGGCTAGTGGCTTGCTGTCGCCAGCACATGCGCAGGACGCTGCCAATGCTGTAGCCGCAGCCGCGGCACCTGCGGCCGAAGCGGCCCCAGCGGCCGCCAAGCTAGTGGCAACTTTACCAGATAAAGTGGTTGATAAAGCAGATATCACGTGGATGATGCTGTCGACCCTTCTAGTTCTTTTGATGATCGTTCCTGGCCTTGCCCTGTTTTATGGCGGGTTGGTGCGCGCCAAGAACATGCTGTCCATGTTGATGCAGGTTTCCACAGTGATGGTAATCGGCATGGTCGCCTGGATGCTGTGGGGCTACAGCTTGGCATTCACGTCAGGCGGCGAGATTGACAGCTTTGTCGGTGGTTTTGACCGCTTGTTCTTGAATGGCGCTGGCTTGGACGCAGACGGAAACCCCGTTCTTGTCGCCACCTTCTCAACGGGTGTTTACATCCCAGAACTCGTGTTCGTCGTCTTCCAAATGACCTTCGCAGCCATTACGGCGGCTCTGGTACTTGGTGGCGTGGCGGAACGGATGAAGTTTGCAGCCGTCGTAGTCTTCGCGGTTCTTTGGCCTTTGTTGTCCTACTACCCAATGGCGCACATGGTTTGGTGGTGGCCTGGCCCTGACGGCCTGGCAGCTGCTTCGGCCCAAGGTGACGAATTCACCACTGGCTTGATCTGGAGCTTTGGTGCCTTGGACTTTGCCGGCGGTACGGTGGTTCACATCAACGCTGGGATCGCGGCATTGGTTGGTTGTATCATTCTGGGTGCGCGTTCTGGCTATCGCAATGAGCCCATGCCGCCACACTCCTTAGTCATGACCTTCATCGGGGCGGGCCTTCTGTGGGTTGGTTGGTTTGGCTTCAACGCTGGTTCGAACCTCGAATCCAACTATTATGCCGTCCTGGCCATGGCCAATACCTTCATTGCAACCGCTGCGGCTGGCTTGAGCTGGGTGTTGTATGAGTGGGTCACCCGCAAGCGTCCTTCGATGCTGGGCTTGGCGTCGGGCATCGTCGCTGGCCTCGTGGCTGTGACCCCCGCCGCTGGCTTCGCAGGCCCAATGGGTGCGCTGATCCTCGGCCTCGTGGTCTCGCCAGCCTGTATCTTCTTCTGCTCGGTCGTCAAATCCGCGCTGAAGTATGACGACAGCTTGGACGCTTTCGGTATCCATGGCATCGGCGGCATCATCGGTGCTATCGGCACCGGCATTGTGGTTTCGCCAGCTTTGGGTGGCGCGGGCATTGTCGACTACACCAAGTGCTTCGATGAAGCCGGCAAGATCCTCGCCGTCTGCCCAGCGCTCCCCTATGACATGGGCGACCAAGTCATGGCGCAGTTGAAGGGTGTGTTGGTCACGGTAGCTTGGTCTGGTGTCGCTTCGGCCATCGTCTTCTTCATCATCAAGTATACGATTGGCCTGAAAGCCTCGGTCGATGATCAAGAAGAAGGTCTCGACATTGCAGAGCATGGTGAGCGCGCTTACCACCTCTAAGACCAGTCCAGCACTAATTCAGAAAGGCCAGCCTCGCGCTGGCCT
>JAJTGP010000232.1 GCA_021299265.1 Hyphomonadaceae bacterium
CAGCCATTCCACGCCCCAAGCAGCCACACCCAACCAAGCCCTCAGCCGAAATCCCCATAGCGCCAGCCCTCAACAACAAAGATTCGTTCTCCGGACACTTTCGGACGCCCAAAGGCATCCGAAACCCTTCACGATTGCGGACTGGCGGGTTTCAGCAGCGCAAACCGCGAAAGCGGACGTTCAAAGACGAGCTTGAGTGTCCCTCGTGGAATATGGGACGGTCCATTCCGAACCGCTTGCACCCTGAGGCGCTGAGCGCATACCGACCCAAATCGTGGCCCAACTGCTTCTTGCACTTGCGAGTCAGTTGCAAATAGGCTTTCAGTTGCGAATGAGTTGCAACTGGAGGGGCCGATGGGGCATCTGAATTTGATGAGTAGCTGTCGCAGAGATGTCCTCTGCACCGCAATTGCTGTGTTCGCCAGCTTGATGCAGGCAAATCCGGCACTGGCACAGTCTGCCAGCCAGACTGTCGGGGAACCCGGTTTGGCTGACACGGTCGAGACCATTGTGGTCACGGCGGCCCGGGTCGGAGTGCCGCGTAGCGCTCTGCCATCGACTATTCAGATCATCAGTCCGCAGGAGACCCGCATTCAGACCCAGATCGGGGGTAGCGCGATCGACGCCGTGGCGGCCCTCGTCCCTTCGTTCTCCCCCACGCGCCAGAAGATGAGCGGGGCAGGTGAGACTTTGCGCGGCCGCTCGCCCCTGTTCCTGATCGATGGCGTTCCGCAGTCAACACCGTTGCGCGATGGCAGCCGTGACGGATTCACCATCGATCCGTTCTTTGTGGATCGCGTGGAAGTGATCTTCGGATCGAACGCCATCCAAGGCGTTGGGGCAGCAGGCGGCGTGATCAACTACGTCACAGCACGGCCAGCAGCGGTTTCCGAAGGATGGAGTGGCGCAGCGCTTGCGCAGGCCAGTTTCGCTGGCAGCTTCGAGAATGACGGTACGGGCGGCAAGGTGGCAGCACGGGCAGGGCGGGATTTTGGCGCGTTCGATGTGATGCTAGGGGCTGCCTTTGAGACACGAGGTGCCTTCTACGACGGCGACGGCCGACGCATCGGCGTCGATGGCACCCAGGGCGAGTTGCAGGATTCGACTTCGTGGTCAGTGTTTTCAAAAGTGGGTCTGGCCCTTGGGGAGACACGGCACCTCGAAGGCATGGTTAACTACTTTGAGCTCGCCGGCGACAATTCCTATGTCGTGGTGGCGGGAAGCCGGGCGACTGGCGTGCCGACATCCTCTGTGCGCGGCACGCAAACGGGCGTGGCACCGGTCAACTATGCCTGGACCGGATCTCTGAGCTATCGCGACACCGCCGTGTTTGGCGGGACGTTAACGGCCCAAGCCTTCTTCACGGATTTCGAAAGCGTGTTCGGCGGCGGAGTGTTTGCCGATTTCCAGGACCCGCGCATCGATCCAACCCGGAACCTGTTCGACCAATCTTCGAACCTGTCGGACAAACAGGGCTTCAAGCTCGACTGGTCTGGACCCGTTTCATTTGTCCGCGGACTACGATTGACAGCTGGTCTCGATGGCCTGCGTGACGAAAGCCAGCAGGAGCTGATCGCCACTGACAGACCGTGGGTGCCTCCGACGACCTACACCGCGCTTTCGCCTTTCGTGCAACTTAACCAGGCGCTGCTCGACGGGCGGCTCAATCTTGCCGTCGGCATTCGGCAGGAGAGTGCGACCGTCGAGATCCCGACCTATGACACGCTGTTCTTCTATGGCCCTCAGCGAGTCGATGGCGGCAAGCCGGAGTTCCGCGAGACGCTGGTGAATGCGGGCGCGACCTTCGAGCTTGTGGAAGGCTTCACCGCCTATGCGTCCTATGCCGAGGGCTTCACCATGGCAGACATCGGGCGGATTACGCGGGCGGTGACCAGGTCAGGTCAGGACGTCGACACATTCCTAGACATCTCTCCTGTGATCTCCAGCAACACCGAAGTGGGCCTCGAGCTCGATGCCGGGCCGATCCGGGCGAGCCTTGCGCACTTTTGGTCCAACTCCGACAAGGGCGCGCTTTTGGTGCTGCGAGCGGGCGACATCTACGAAGTCCAGCGCCAGCGCACGGAGATCAGCGGCTTTGACCTCAACATCCGCGCCCGTACTCCGATTGAGGGTCTAAACGTTCAGGTTGCGGCCTCCGCCCTCATCGGCAAAACCGACAACAATGGCGATGGCAGCGTCGAAACCGACATGACCGGGCCGAACATCGCGCCCGACCGGGTGTTGATCGCAGCCGACTGGGCTCGCGGCCCTTGGACCGCGCGGGTCCAGTATCAGATCTATTCCGGGCGCACCTTTACCGGCATTGGCCTTGATGCCCGCAACGACTTTGAAGGCTACACCCTGACCGACGCCTTTGTGCGTCGCACGTTCAGGGACTGGTCCGTTTCCTTGTCGGCGTCAAATCTGTTTGACGAGCAGTACATCTCTTACAACTCTGACACCGAACGCCCGACCGACAATCTGCGCTTCTTTGCCGGGCGGGGCCGGGCCATTAGCCTGCAGGTGGAGCGGCGGTTTTGATGCGGCTGATCCTGCTGGTCCATGCCTGGGCGGGCGCTGTCGTCTCTCTGATGCTGGTCGTTCTGGGCTTGTCTGGGGCCTTGCTGGTATGGAAGGACGACTATTTGCGCGCGACCATACCGGAAGCGCGCGCCATGGCGGCTTTGGATCCAGCTTCACTTGGCGAAGTTGCCGCACGCGCTGAAGCCGGTGTCTCCGGCAGCCCACCGCGCTCCATCCTATTTGCAAGCGACACGCTTGGCGTCCATACGCTCGGGCTAGCAGATGACGCTGGTGCATACTTGTCAGCCGATGGCGGTCTTGTCGCGAGTTGGACAGGTGCCAACCGGGTTGAGCTTTGGCTTTTTGATCTTCATCATCATCTGCTGACCGGCGAGACCGGGAAGATCGCGGCGGGTGTTGCCGGGATTGCCGGCTTCATGCTCACGATCACTGGGTTCGCTATTGCCTGGCCGGCGCTGCGGCTGTTTGCGGGGCGATTTGTGCCGGCGGGAGCGAAGCGGCGCGATCTGATTGCCGCCCACCGGAACCTTGGGTTGATCGTGGCGCTACCGATCCTGATGGCGACAGCCACAGGCGCAATGCTGGTGTTTGACGATTTCACCCGACCAGCTTTGCAGACGCTTGCGCCGGGACCGGCCGCACCCAAACCCCCAGTGACCGGGATCGGCGCTGTCGATTGGCCTCGCGCCATGGCTGAAGCGCAAGCCCGGTTTCCCGATGCTCGCATTCGCATCGCTATCTGGCCGTCAGCCCCTGGCAAACCCGCCACCATCCGCTTGCGCCAGCCAAGCGAATGGCACTCTAATGGGCGGACCGTCGTTTGGATTGATCCAGCGACATCTGGGATCGTTGGGCAGATCGATGCCGCGGCGCTCGGCGCAGGCGACCGCGCTTGGAATGCGATCTGGCCGCTCCACGCCGCTAAAGTCGGTGGCGGCCAGCTTGCGACACGTACGATCGATTTAGTAACAAGCCTCACGGGTCTTGGGCTCGCCTTGCTCGGTGCTTACGGCCTGTGGGCCTTTGCTCTGAAGCTTAAAAGCAAACGGTGATCGTAGCTTATCCTGTCGACCAGGGTAGCAAAGTCAGTTTTGGAACCGCGGGAAGACCTGCGCTGAACTGGCGACCTCCGCCGATCCGGGATCAACACCATACAGCTCTTACAGTGAAGCGCCGGGGAAAATACAAGGCCCAGTAAATGTCCGCTTACCGCAATCGCCCAAACCTACCCAAACGACCACCCCCTGGCGCATTCGAGAATAGCCGCATTTTTGAGGAACTAGCCGTTTCCGCAAATGCCCAGTCTATCCTGCCTTATCGACCCTCAGGGTATGGGCCGGACTCACCAGTCCATAGGCATTCGCCTAACGGTAGACTAGACCTAGCCGACATTTTGGACACACTTAGACACTACTGAAGATTACCGCTCCACGCCCATTACCCGACCAATCGCCTGCCCAACGGCCAACTCCTGTCCAGCCTGCGCGGCCATGGCAGCATAGCCCACGCCGCGATTGATGATGGCATGCTTGCCCAGACTGGTAGTGACATGCCCTTCGACGAAGCCCTCGGCTCGGCCATAGTTGATTTGGCCGGGCGCTGTGATGCCAAGGTCGCGGGCCATAACGTGCTTCAATTCAGCTTCGCGCAGCCTTGCCCAGGCAGTTGGCTGATAGCCAAGACCTTGCCCTTGGAGGATGGCTTGGCCGGACTTCACAAGTTGGTCGGCGCGGGCTTTCAATGCGGATTCGACCTCATGGCCCATATGCGTCGTACTGGCTGCGCTGGCGCTCAACTGGCCGCGTCGCATCAGTTCGACATCGAGCGGTGTCAGGCGGTCGATGGTTGGATCGAATGCTATGGCTTGGGATGGCTTTGGACTTGATGACGGAGTGTCGATAACAGGCTCGGCTGTAGCTTCACGCTCTGGCACTACTCGCTCTAGCTTGCCCCCAGACAGACCGGCCAATGCCTCCAGTCGCTTGGCCGCCCAGTGTGACCGGATCTGATCCTGAGCCGCCTGTAGCCGGTCCAGCCTGCCCTTCAAGCCGTCGACAAACTTCACCCCATTGTGTGTGTCCGCCTCTATCAGAGCGAGGCGCTCGAGGTGAGTAATGCGGGCACGCGAGACCGCGCCAAAGGTGTCACGCCGATTAATCTCTGCGCGTGGGACAACGCCGTCATTGGACGCTGCCAGCTTCTCCAGCTTCATATCAATGTCGGTCCAGCGGTCGGCAGTGGTGCGCGCAAACAGACCGCGCTCTGCTTCCGAGCGGCTCTGATCGCCAAGCAATACCTGCGCCCGATCTTCGGCGTGGTCGCGAATGCCATAGCTGATGACTTTGCGCGGGATCACCAGATCGCGCCCATTTGCGCGCTTGCCCCGGATCAAGACATGGGCATGGGGCTGGTCTGTATCGTGATGATTGAGCGCCACCCAAGCCATCTTCGGCTCGCGCAAATCAACCGCCACGCGCCCCATCACATCGCGCACATAGGCGTCCATATCATCAATCTTGTCGCCATGTTCCGGACTGATGATCAGCCGGAAATGATGCCGGTCGCCATCCCAGGACGCGCACGCCTCGTGTACATGATCGCGCTCCAGTCCACCTTCTGGGCCGTAGAATCCTGTCTCGGTTCCATCAGCACCCATGCCCTCACGCGCCAGATAGCGCAGATGTCGTGACACGGCCTGACCCGCATTTCTGGCCCCGCCAGCGCCACCATGACGGCCCACAAAGGCCTTCACCATGACCCGCTGCCGGGCACCCACATAGAGCGCAGGCCCATCGCCGGAGCGGCCAGTTGAAGCTCCAACAGAGCCATCCCGAGCACCCCCACCAAACATCTTTCCAGTCGCCAGTCGCCGCGCAATCGAGGCCTTCACACCCGTCCCTGAGGCAGGCTTCAAGCGATTGGGCAGTCGCGGCGAAACATCCTCTGGATCATCCCGCAAGCGGCGCTCGATCATCTGGCGCAAGGGCAGGGCGTCCAGTCTAGCTGGCTGTTCACCGCTGCTCTGTCCTGCCATCCGACCCATCGCCAGACCCTCCAGAACGCCGCCAAATGTAAGTCATCAGCGGCGTTTCAGCAGTAAGTCATGGCAAGTCATAGGGCGCAACACAAAACACCTAAAACACGAATAAGATCATGAAGATACAAGCCTCACGACTTACCCTCTTTTATCTTGCGCGTTTAATTGGCATTTCTCCAACTACACGAACATTTTCTTTCATAATCATCTCCTTAGTGATTTTGTATTTGCATATGGTTTAGATTGGGACAAGCGGGGTATTTGGTTATTTGGGATTATCTGGAGGGGCG
>JAJTGP010000218.1 GCA_021299265.1 Hyphomonadaceae bacterium
CGGATGTTTCAGCTTGAGAAGGAAGGCGACCGAGGGGCTGCTCGCGTCAATCGCCTCATTCAGAACCCAGACCGTTTGATCGGTTCCCTACTTCTGGGCAATAACTTTCTCAACACCTTGGCAGGTGCTTTGACGACGGCGCTTTTGGTCCAATTGTTCGGCCAAGCACCGACGACGATTGCCATTGCAACGGCTTTGGTAACGGCGATTGTTTTGATCTTTGCCGAAGTCATGCCCAAGACCTTTGCCTTCTCATATCCAGAGGCGACAGCACGGTGGGTGTCGCTGCCGGTGCAATGGTCCGTCACGCTCTTGAGCCCGATTGTAACGGCGGTGCGTTGGATTGTCCGGGCCACGCTGCAGATCTTTGGCGTCAAGCTCGACCGCGTTACCGATGAAGACGCGACAATGGAAGAAATTCGCGGCGCGATTGAACTCGGCAAGCACGAAGGCAGTGTGGAGAAGTCGGATCGGGACCGGGTTGCAGGCGTTCTTGATTTGGAAGAGCTCGACGTCTCAGACGTCATGATCCACCGCAAGAATATGAAGACGATTGATGTGGAATTGCCGCCACGCGAAATCGTCATGCAAGTGCTGCAGACCCAGCACTCGCGCTTGCCGCTCTATGAGGGTGATCAAGAAAACATCGTCGGGATTTTGCACGCCAAGGATTTGTTGCAAGCCATTGCCGACGCACAGGGCGATCTGGATGCAATTGACCTGAAGGCCATCATTCGCCCGCCCTGGTTCGTGCCCGATACCACGACCTTGAAGGAACAATTAGAAGAATTCCTCAAGCGTCGCAGCCATGTCGCCTGTGTGGTCGATGAATATGGTGCGCTACAAGGCCTCGTGACCTTGGAAGACATCTTAGAAGAAATCGTTGGCGATATTGTGGACGAGCATGATATCGCCATTCAAGGCGTACGGCCGCAGCCAGATGGGTCAGTCAATGTGGATGGGGCTGTGCCTATTCGCGACCTTAATCGCGCCATGGACTGGGATTTGCCCGACGAGGAAGCTGTGACCATCGCCGGTCTTGTGATCCATGAGGCCCAAGCTATCCCCGACCCCGGCCAACGCTTTGCCTTCCACGGCTATCGCTTCCAGATCTTGCGCAAGCATCGCAATCAGATTTTGGCAATCCGCATCACGCCGGAAGTGGCCAGCGACAAGGAGTAAGGCGTCCAGTCATGGCGCAAAGAAAAAGGCCGTAAGCTTGCGCTTACGGCCTCTCGTTGTGACTTTAGAAGTCGTTCTTAGAAGGTGCGCTTCAACTGAACGACGCCCTTGCCTTCGAATGGCTTCAAGCCATCCACATCGGTGTCGGTGTAGAACAAGTCCACTGCCCAGCCGCTTTCAGTTGCAGCTGTCAAACCGACTTTCCAGTTGGTATAGGAATCCAACAGCAAATTCTCTTCGAGATCCATCGTGCCGACCGAGGCATTTGCGGAAAGTGCAAATGGGCCAACTTTTGCGCCTGGGATTGGAGCCGACACAGCAGCTTCGTAATACCAGTAGGAAGGACCATCTTTGCCATATTCTGGCGAGTAGAAGATTGAACCGGTTAGCGAAACGCCAGACTCGCTGGCCACAGTACCAGCCAACTTGGCTTCATAAACCAAGAGGTTGCTCTCTTGTGGGTAGGTGTAGGCCAGAACGCCGATGTCCAAAGTGACAGGGCCGACTTGTGGCTTGTAGCCAGCATAGAGGTCGACTTCCAAATTGGCTTCGGTTCCGAAATCAACGTTCGACAACCAGGTGCCGACGTAGAAAGAGCCAGCCGACAGGTCCACACCGCCGAAAACTTGCGGCTGAGCGTCAAGGCTTTCGTCGAATGCTTGGGTCACGCCGCGGAATTGGTAGCTAGAAGCCACACCAATGTTCACGCTGGTGGTGGTTTCTTGAGCGGAAGCGACGGCGGGAGCGCCACAAACCAAGGCAGTTGCCAAAAGGAGTGCTTTAAGTTTCATTTTAGTCCCCTGTGGAAGCCGCGGAAGGTGCGACCCCTTGTAATTTACTTTCGCCTTTTTGGCGAAGTTCGAGCTTCGCCGCTATGACATCAGCGCAACACTTAGTTTGCAATCGCACTGAACATAAGGCGGACGCGATTAGTCGCGTCGTGCATCTTCTTTAATCATAAAACATCAAAAAATGACTAATAAGCGTGCGAACACTTATGTTGGTGCACGGATGCTTGCGCCGAGATGGAGTCCGGCATCCACGAGCAAGGTTTCACCGGTGATGTGTCGTGAAGCGGAGGAACAAAAGAAGGCAACCGTGTCGGCAATATCGTCCGGACCCGACGCAACTTGCAGAGGAACTTGTTTCTTCACGTTTTCTCGGATTTTCGCGGTGGTGTCTTCACCGAATGCATCCGTGAACCAGCGCGTATCAATGAAGCCAGGACAGACAGCATTGACCCGAATCGCTGGGGCTAAACCCCGTGCCAAAGATTTAGTCATCGTATTCAGGGCACCCTTGGTCGCGGCATAGGCAACCGAGGATCCAATCCCGATGACGCCTGCAATGGAGGAGATCATCACCACTGAGCTTGCAGTTTGGGTTTTCGCATAAGCAGCGAGCAATAAGGGCTTTGCGGCGCGCACCATCATGAACGGACCGACTGTGTTGACTTGATAGAGGTGGAGGAAGTCCTCGGCCTCTAACGCGTCCATATCGCCATGATTGGGCGCGTGCTTGGTTGTGCCAGCATTATTGACCAGAATATCGACTTGGCCCCAGTCCTCTGCGGCTGCCGCGATCTTGCGACAATCTTCATCCATGGCGACATTGCCTTGCACAACGCGCACATCCTTAGCGCCAGCCGCCAAGCAGGCTTGCGCGGTCGCTTCACATTCGGCTTGGCTTTTGGAGTAATTCAGGATGATGCGCGCGCCTGAAGCAGATAGTTTTAACGCTGTGGATGCGCCTAGCCCCGTGGCAGACCCGGTAATGATCGCGACTTTGTCTTCAAAACTAGCCATGGTCTAAAATCCTTTTGCTTCAGCAAGAGCGGCCCGATACTCAGTCTCTAGGCGATCAATGAGGTCCTTGACGGGTAAGGTGTCGTGGATCGCCCCGACGCCTTGCCCCGCCGACCAGATGGTCGACCAAGCTTTGCCCGCATTGAGTTCTTCGCCCATATCGACATGGGTCTTTGGCTCCATGGTGACGGGGTCGAGACCATTTTGGAGGAGCGACGGGATCAGGAAATTGGCCGGGATACCGCTGATCTTAGGCGTGTAGACAATGTCGGCCGCTTCGCTGTCCTCGATCATCTGCTTATAATTGTCTTGGCCGCGGCTCTCATCGGTCGCGATAAAACGCGTGCCCATATAGGCCAAGTCCGCGCCTAACATGCGGGCGGTGGCAACATGGCGACCTGTCGACATCACGCCCGAAAGTGCGATGCAGGTATCTGGAAAAGCGGTGCGCAATTCTGTGACCAGCGCAAAAGGTGACAACGTGCCTGCATGGCCACCGGCCCCGGCACAAACGGGGATCAGGCCATCAACGCCCGCCTCCATCGCTTTTTCCGCGTGCTTCATATTGGTGACATCGTGGAAGACGAGGCCACCGCCATCATGAATGGCCTGCACTACATCTTTCACCGCCCCCAACGAGGTAATCGCGAGGGGGATTTTCTTGTCGCTGGAGATTTTGACGTCCGCAGCCAAACGTGGATTGGTCTTGTGCACAATCAAATTCACGCCAAACGGCGCATCTTGCGGGGTCAATGCGGCTTGGATGAGATCGAGCCACTCGACATAGCCTTCACCGGTGCGTTGGTTGAGGGCCGGGAAGGTCCCCAAGATACCGGCTTTACAACAGGCCGTGACCAGTTCGGGGCCAGACACTAGAAACATCGGTGCAGCCACGATCGGCAGGCGCAAGCGCCCCTGAAATGCAGTTGGTAAGGCCATAGGCGTTGCTCCCGTAATTGTTTTACTTGCGCAGAGTCTTGGCCAAGCCTTTGGGCTAGGTCAAGCCTGAATCCGGGTAGGACCGCTGTCCCGTTTAAGGCTGAGACTTTTGGGCTTGTGCCGCCTTTTCTTCTTCTTCCGTGGGAATGAAGCCTTTGCCATTTTGCGACCGGTCGAGCTTATCCAGCTCCTGCAGCATGTCGGCACTGGTGGCTGTCTCTAGGAAACGATTGGCCATGTCGGTCAATTGTCCGACAGGCAGGGTGGCCTTCACATTGAGCTTTGTGGGCACGCCAGACAGGACTTGCGGGTTGGCCCCAACCAGAACGACTCCTAAGGTCAGATCACCTGTGATGCGGCCATCAACCGTGATCACGTCTATCTCATACTCAATGCCGGCTAGCGCTTGTGCAGCGATTTCGGCCTGGGTTGGCGGTTTGGGGGCAAACCATCGTTGATACCAAGGCAGCTTTTTGGGCGGTGCTTTAGGGTCAGAGCCTGGAATAGGGCCAGTGTAACGGATTTTGCCGCCGCCATCTCGCGCCTGAAGCCTTCCGCCAACAATCTCCACACTGCCGTTGCGGACTTCGATTGGGAAGACTCCCGACACTTTGCCGTCAATTTGCAGGTTCGGGATCTTCGTTAGGCCAAGGAATTTGGCGAGGTCGACATCTTCCACATCGACGGCGAAAGATTGGTCGCCATCCCGGAAAGTCCAACTGGCCGGACGAACCGACAATTTGCCATCCGCAAACGGCCAACTGGCGTCGGTCAATTGCAAGGTGTTGTCGCCGGGCAAAGAGAAGGCGACATTGACATCTTGGATCGGAAGGCCCGGATCAAATTGCGCGACCGTAAAGCCTTGTTGGCCGGCGGAACGCACTTTCAACAAGTCGTCGAGCGAAAAATCACCCGTCAAATTGGTTACAGGGCCCAGCATGGTTAGGAAGTCGAGATTGGCAGTCGACAGCTTGGCGTCTGAAACAGTTGCCTGATTAGGGCCCCAAGCCATGGAGGCAGAGCCCGAGACATCGCCAACAACATCAAGGATCACCCCTTGCAGAGCGGGCACAATGTCATCGGCATCCAAGGCGCGGCGATTTTCTTGCACAACGCCTGCCGCATCCTTCGGAATTTGGCCGAATGAAATGGCTTCAGACAGCGCATCGAGGCGGCCGAGACCGGTTTGCGCATTGTGGTTTAGGATCGCGCGCGCCAAAAAGGCATTTGAAGCCGCTAAGCTAATATCGCTTTGAATGTCGATTTGGCTGCCATTAATGGTGCCTTCCCCGGTGAGTGACAGCATGCCAAAGCGGGCAGGGCGCTCAATCTGCTCGCCAATCGCGTCCGGTGTCGGGAAATAGGTCGGCGCATCGCGTACCAAAAGATTTTCAAACGCGAGACTGCCGACAAGCCCTGTGCGCCGCGCCTGTAAGTCGGCCGTCGCGACTCCAGAAATCTGAACGGGCAGGCCTTTGGCGCGCAGTCCGGCCAATTGCCCGCGTAACGTCATGCCGTCGGGGTCAGGCGTGAGGCGTAAGCTGGAGTCTTGCGCATTGAGTTCTGCAAAGCCGCCGTCGGGCAGTTTGAATGTATAGCCAAGCTCTTTGGACGTCAGGTCCAATTGCCAGCCGCCTGTCGCCGACGGCTTAAAGTCGCCACGGACAGCGCCAAGCCGTAGCGATCTCCCATCTTCCATAGCGCCCAACCGCAGTTCAAGCGGTTCAAAGCGGGCATCAGCATAGATAATCGGGTTGCCACCCGTCAGGCTAGCAAAGCGGCCTAACCGATCGGGGCAGAAGCTGGTTTTAACTGGCCCGACGCTGGCGTCACCGGGAAAGCGTCCTTGTTGCGCAGAAACCGCCAGACAGCTGTCTCCCCGGATCAATATGCCCAATCCGTCATCGGACGGAACGGCCTGCACGGGACCCCTTATCTGCAAGCCCTCTAAGAAGCTCTCGCCAGACGTAAGGGAAGCGGCGGTGGCGTTCAGATCGCTATCGGCCTGCCAAAGTGGCGCTTGTCCTGCTCGAGAGCGGAAGCGGATTGGCAAGTCTGCCCGGATATCATCGACGTGGCTATCATCATACGCCAAAGTCTCAGCCACGAGGGCAACAATCGCATTGCCTTCAGCCGAGCGGCCATCGCCGCGGGCCGTGATCGGGATGGAGATTTCTCCCGCCCGTATCCCAAGCGATTGCGCAGATAGCCGTTCCACAGAGCCGTTAAAGGTTAGATTGGCATCCCAATTTGCAAGATCGGCAATGGTCGGCGCTTTTGCACCCGAATTAATGCGCGCGACATTGGGTAAAGTGCCCACTCTGGCGCGACCTTTTAGCCGACCTGTCAGATCAATCACATTCAATTCGGGTGAGCGGAACCCTGCAGCGCCGACTTGGCCATCCAAGTCGACTGTCCAGATCGATAGGCTGCGGGTGGCCTTTGCGTCAAAAGCGATGCGCCCCTGACGCGCGCCGGGGCCATTCTTGCCAAAGCCCTCAACGGGGCCTGAAAGGGAAGCGGTCAAGGTTCGCCCGTCACCTCGAATTTGACCGGTAAGCCTTGCCCGCCCGGCTCCTAGGCCGAGACCCGCTGCACCCGCTTTGGCTGCGATCTCAAGTGTCCCACGTCCAGCACCAACAGGAATCCCGCCCACTTTGGCGGCTAAGGAGAGGTCTGCCACTTGGCCCGAAACCAGAAAGCCGGAGCCATTGCCCGGTAAAGGCACATCCTGGAGGCTGAGGTTGCGGGCGGCTAAGGTCCAGCCTTCTGCATTCCAACTGAAGTCTTCTAGGCGGCCCTGACCCTTGCCGGCATTGGGGGCTTGGATGGCGATATCACCCGCCCCAAATGCCTCTAAAGTGGCGGCATCGGGCTTGGAAAGGTCAATCTGGACCGAGGGTGGTCGTTTGCCATCCGGGGTAAAGCGCAGTTTCGGGCCAGAGCGTAGCGCGAGGTCTAAGGGCTGATTGAGCCGTAATTCGGCTTGTTTGGGCCCATAGACGAACGCAATGCCAGCCTGACCAGATACCGGATCGGGGGCCTGCGTTGTGGTCTTTACCAAATTCGACCACGCCACAAGGGTTTGGCCTTCCCAAACCGCTTTGGGTGCTTGGGTTAAGTCCTTTAGAATTGCTTGGGCAAAGCCTGAAATCTCCGCGGTGCTTGCTTGCCAGCCAAGGGTGGGGGCAGTCTGCAGCTTTGCCCCGCTTCCCTTTACATCAAGACGCGTTAAGCCTGTCTGGGTGCGCGCCGTCGAAAAGTCCACGCCAACATTTTGTAGGGTGCCTTGAGCGGCTTGAACCGACTTGGCTTCGATTCGACCAATCAAGGTGCCAAAGCCCGTCTCCGACCAGGGTCGTTTGCCCGATACTTGGTGCTGCCACTGGCCGGCACCACCTGTCACGGAGAGAGATTGAGCTGTCAGGGCAGGAATGCGGGCTTTTTGAGCTGTCAGGGCTATGATGCCTGTCTCTGCGTGTGTGCCGCCCTTGCCGTCGAGAACCACGAGCGCTTGAGCCACCCCAGCGAGGCGGTCGACTTGCATACCGCCCCAGCGATAGCTTTGCCCATCGGGTTTAAGCGCCAACCCAATCTGTGTTGGGCTCTGCAGGCCGTCCTCATCCTTCTGCCCGGGTAGGAGCGCAAGCCCAAAGGCTAAGGGGCGATCACCGGGTTTGACCGAAACCTCGCGAGGCGGCGTGACCAACATCTGCGCGCGCCAACCCTGAAGGTCGCCGCCCGTGGCTTGAATACGCGCTGAGCCCCTGCCCATCGGGCTATCAAAGCTTAAGAGGGTGTCGCGTAGTACCACATCGGCGAGACGAACCTGGCTTGGCTTCTCGGACGGGATCAGGAACGGTTTGAGCGCGCCGAAGTCCGGTTCGCCGTTTTTGGTCATCCCGATATGAAGCTTGGCCCCGTGTGCCTCTAGGCGGTCGATCACCAAGCGACCGCTGCCGATGTCGACATGCCAGCTCAGGGTTGCCGTCGGTAAGAGCAGCGTTGGATTGTCTGCAGGCCCTAAGCGAAGATCGCGAATGCTCGCCTCATTCACTGATAATTTTGTGAAAGAAATTCCGCCTTCGATTCCGCGTTGGCGCAGAAGCGACTGCACACCTGATTCTGCTAGACTGGTCCGCCAGATCCAGCCCAGACTCGCGGCAGAGGCGAGTCCTAAGAGTCCAAGGCCCCAAAGACGCGAAGTTCCTCGCAGATAAGTTTTACGACTCAATTGGTTAACTTTGTTAACACTTGGCGTCTCGGTCTCAGAATCGAGGTCATCATGAGGCGGGACACGGTCATTCATACAAGCTCTATACCTTGCTCCGGCCGGTTTCTCGACCCCCCTTTTATAGGCGCTCAAACCTGTACCAAACTGCGATCAAAAGTGACCAAAAAGAGGCAAATGCAGGCGCGAAATCTGACTCCGACTGAGGGGAGGGGTTGCTCTGTGCTGAAACTTGTGTATTTCAGGCAACACAATAATAAAAAAAACTGCAAAAGTTTGGTTAAACGGGGCGGGATTTACACCCGAACTTAATCTGTGAAGGGTACGTTTCGTACTCGTAACGGCTAAAGGGGTTAGCTTTTGAGACACACGACCAATCGTCGCGCTGCCTTCAATCTCGCAGTCAAGCTCAGCTTGGGATGTGCGATCGGCTTCATCGCCTCCGCTGGAACTATCCATTCCGCTACCGCTCAGAATGCAAATCTTGAGCACATGGCCTTTGCCGCCGGAACCGGTCAGTCAGACCGTCAAACCATTTCGATCCGTGCCGGTGAATCCCTCGAACAAGCTTTGATTCGTGCTGGTGCGATGCGCGAGGATGTCGCCAGCGCCGTGCGTTCTTTGGCCCGCAGCCTTGATCCGCGCGATGTCCGCCGCGACGACAAGGTTACGGTCTTTATGCAACCGGGCGCAAACGGCAATCGTTTGGCCGGGTTCAATCTCGCCAGCGGGGCAGAGCGTTCTGTCACTGTAACGCGCGGTATCGACAATGTGTTCCGTGCCCGTGAAATGACCACCAACATGCAGCGTAAGACTTTGCGTATTGCTGGTGTCATTGGGCAAAATGGCTTGGTTAATGCGGTGCGCGAATTGGGCGCACCTGACCGTGCCGCTGAATCGATCGCACAAGCCTTTGCTTATGATGTCGACTTCGAACGCGAAGTGGCACCAGGCACTGAGTTTGAGTTGATGTATGACCGCGTGTCTGACTTGCGTGGGCAAGTTGTCCGTGAAGGCGAGCCTGTGTTCGCCCGCATGACGACTGCCGGTGGTCGCACCATCCAATTGTACCGCTTTCAGCCGCCAGGATCTGCTTCGTCGGACTGGTATGATGCCGCTGGTCGTTCGGCTCGTAAGTTCCTGATGCGGACGCCAATCAACGGTGCCCGTCTGACCTCTGGCTATGGCAGCCGCGTTCACCCGGTTTTGGGCTACACCAAAATGCACGAGGGGATCGACTTCGGTGCGCCTATCGGCACCCCAATTCTGGCCGCTGGTGATGGTGTTGTGACTCGCGCCAGCGTCATGGGTGGTTACGGCAATGTCGTTGACATCCAGCATGACGGCACCTGGTCGACCCGCTATGGGCATATTTCGCGCTTTGCTTCGGGATTGCGTCCCGGTGACCGGGTGAAGCAGGGAGATGTGATTGCCTTCGTCGGCAATACTGGCCGCTCCACTGGCCCGCATTTGCATTATGAAGTCCGCCGCAACGGCCAAGCAATCAACCCACTGGGCGTCGGAGTGCCAACCGGTCAGGCGCTGCCTGCCGACCAAATGGCCCGCTTTAATGCCTTCCGTGCCCGCATCGACTCCATGCGCCGCGATGCGATTGGATCGACCTCGATTGCCCAGACGGGCTCTGGCACAACGCGAATCACAAACTAAAAAATCTCCGTGTTAAGCACTTCAATCACGCCCCGGGTCATTCCGGGGCGTTTTCTTGTGTTATAACATGAACCGCTGTGCATGATGGAATTCATGGGGGGTTCACATGGGGATAGTCATGCTATGACTGTCTTACGGGATAGGCCCGTGCTGATAAGGAAGATCCCATGCGTTACAGTCTTCTTGCACTAAGCGTCGTTGGGTTCGTTGGCATTGCTGGCTGCACACCAACGATCCGCCTGCAAGTGCCCGACAAGCCGATCGAGATCAATCTGAATATCAATATGAAGATTGAGCAAAACGTGCGGGTGAAGCTGGAGCGGGAGCTCGACAAAGCTGCACAGGCCAATCCTGGCATATTCTAAGCCCCTGACACGGGCGCGCCGCAAGACAGGTCGCGCTTAAGGAGAGTGATGGACATGAAACGTACAATTTTCACCGCTATCTTGGTTGCAGGCGCGTTGATCGCGACTTCTGCCTTGGCCATCGACAATAATGGCCCAGTCGATAAAGCGATGGCTGCTGGTGTCGTCGGCGAGCAAGCTGATGGCTATCTGGGCTTTGTACGCCCACCCACGGCTGCCCAAGCGGACCTGCAGCGTCGGATCAACGAGATCAATATTCGTCGTCGTGGTGTCTTTAATGATACGGCAAAGACGAATGGCGAAACCGAAGATCGCGTTGCTTTGTTGTCGGCGCTGCGTCAGATCACCAAAACCCCTAATGGGGAGTATTTTCAGGACACCACCAAGACTTGGTGTGTGAAGTCGCCTGACTCCCAAGTGATGCAGACAGCAGATGACATCGTGGTCATCCGTTGTGCACCTTCCACGAAGGCGAATTAAGGCTTTGGCCGGTGATTTGCCTCCCGAAGCCCCAAAGGCACCGCCAGAGCGCCTGTCTGGCGGTGCTTGGCTAATCATTGTGTTTTTGGTCTTGCTGTTGATTGCAAGCTTGGCAGGATTTGTCTCCGTCTTCTTGGTTGGCCGCTTCCCCGTCATTTCTACGCATGGCTGGATCGCGATGGGCCTAGGCACCGTTTTGTCGCTGGCATTGGGCTTTGGCTTGATGTGGTTGAGCTTCTATTCCTCGCGCCACGGTTATGATGATCGTGCCGATCCGGGTCGCAAGCGGCCTGAGCCGCACTAACGGGTGTGGAGGCCCAGATTTGGGCCTTGCATAGGTGCCATAAACTGGGCCAATCTGACCGTTAGCGTCGCGCCGATGAGAAGGCGGCCAGTCAGGGAGTTCATTATGTCAGCCGCCACCAGCTTTGAGACCATCACGCTCGAGATTGCAGACAAAGTTGCTGTAATCACCCTTAACCGTCCCGACAAGATGAATGCCTTTACCGGGCAGATGATGCTGGACATGGTCGCAGCCTTTGATCTGACCGACGCCAATGACGATGTGGGGGCAGTGATTGTAACCGGGGCCGGACGTGCCTTTTGCGCTGGGGCAGACCTATCTGCCGGGGCTAAGACCTTTGACTATGATAATCGCTCAGACCGCCCGGACAAAGCCGGCCTCGTTGATCTAGAACGGATTCGCGACAGTGGTGGCCGCATGACCTTGCGCATGTTTGAAAGCCTGAAGCCCGTCATTGGCGCGATCAATGGGGCCGGTGTTGGCATTGGCGCAACAATGCAATTGCCGATGGATATTCGCATTGCCTCGACCACAGCGCGCTTCGGCTTTGTTTTTGCCCGCCGGGGCATTGTGCCAGAAGCCTGTTCCAGTTGGTTCCTGCCTCGGCTGGTTGGCATTTCTCAGGCTCTCGACTGGTGCATGTCGGGGCGCGTATTTGGGGCAGAAGAAGCGCTTGCGGCAGGATTGGTGAAGTCGCTGCATGCGCCAGAAGACCTGTTGCCAGCGGCCCATGCCATTGCGCGCGAGATTGTCGATAATACCGCACCGGTTTCGGTCGCGCTGACACGCCAAATGATGTGGCGCATGCTGGGGGCAGACCATCCAATGCAGGCGCATAAGATCGATAGCCGGGGGGTTTACGCACGTGGGCAAACCGTCGACGCCCGCGAGGGGGTCATGAGCTTCCTCGAAAAGAGACCACCCGCTTATGCCAACAAGGTTTCGACAGATATGCCAGACTTTTTTCCTTGGTGGGACGACGTTCCATTTAAGTGAGTATGGGCATTACTTTGAGCAGAAGGTGTAAACTGGATTTTAATGTTCCTCGGCCACTTTACTGGTCATTGTGAGGAAAAAATGGCCGACGGAACCCTCCCCGAGTTCGAGATAGACAGCTTCGAAATCGAAGAAGGGGGGCAAACGAGGACGCGTGCGATGTTGACGCGGCGTCTTCAGGATGTCGTTGGTCTGCCTGGATCTCGGATTACCCCGCAAGAACGTCACATTGCCGCCGACTTGTTGATCGAGGTTCTGCGTGAAAGCGACCTCGGAACCCGGGTTCGCTGTGCCGAACGTATGGCTTTATTGATTGATACGCCTGCCATTCTTCTGCGTTTCTTGGCCAAAGATGCCCTGCAAGTTGCGATCCCGCTGTTAGAAGTCTGCGAAGGCTTCAACGATTCCGACCTCATCGCGACAGCATTGTCCCCCTCTGCCACCACGCCGCACCGCGTAATGATTGCCAAGCGCAAAGTCGTTTCAGAAGCTGTGACCGATATTCTGGTCAATATGGGCGAAGTGGAAGTTATTCAGGCTTTGTTGCGTAATGAAGGCAGCACCTTTGCCCATCCGGCGATGGAACAGGCGACAGCCCTGTCTAAGCAAGAGCACAGCCTTGTCCCCTACCTCGTCAAGCGGGCAGAACTAAAGCCTTCGCAAGGCCTGACCATGTTCTGGTGGGCGGATGCGGAAGAACGGCGTCGTATCCTGCAACGGTTCGCCGTCGAGCGCCTAACGCTCTTGGAAGCCGCACAAGATATATTCGCCCGCGCTGCAAGCGATGGGTGGCGCGATCCTCTGGTGCGCAAGACCCTGCAATTCATCGAACGCCGCCAGCGTAATCGTGACGCGGCAGCCCGCAGCCCATACGGGAGTCTCGAAGGCGCTATCGAAGCCCTCGACCACCAACTACCATCGCGTGAGCTTTTTGTTGAGATTTCCTTCTTGGCAGGGATTAAGCCGATGTGTGGCGCGCAAATCCTGTCGGATGGCGGCGGCGAATCAATCGCTGTTTTGTGCAAGGCAACGGGTCTGAAACGGAAGCATTTCCGGCAATTATGGCGTGGATTGCGTCGCCCAATGGCCGATGATCATGATTTGACCGACCCCTGGGGCCGTTCGGTGCTCGTTTTTGATACAATTTCCACCAACAAAGCACAGACTGTTTTGCGTTACTGGAATTGGGCACTGACCTCTGCAATGTCGCCAACTTTGGCTGCCAAGCTCGAGGAAGGCGACGACGAATTACTATATTCGGTTGCCGCGCGCTCATCAAACCTAGTGTTTGGCAATACCCCCTAAGGTTACCTTAGTTGTCGATACCCGCTGGTATCGAAATTTGGGCCATTTTTTAAATAAAATCAGCAATCGAATTTTTCCTCTCATTGGGGATTTTTAAACATGAACGAATCGTAATAACACTTTGTTGAACGTAATCAAATAGTACTTTGAGTATAGATTGTTTATTTGAGAACGTTTGCATGTCGTTTTTTAAGATAGGAATCGAGTTTTTCGATTTACGATTAGATCAATCTTGAACTACCGTGGGTATCGGCGTGCTAAGTATGGTTTACGTGCTTGCATTTACATCGGTATGGTGAAACAAGTCAGCCCCGGTGGTTTTCTCAGTTCAACGAGAAAGCAAAATGGTTAAGGCCAGAGTACGGTGCTTTGTCTTATCTAGGCGCACTCTATTTAGGTCGGGGCCTATGTAAGGTTAGTCTTTAGGGACGCTGTCTTTAATTTCTGGGGAACTAATAAATGTCGGAAAACACGGATGCTAGTTTGATCGAGATGACGGTTGAAATCGTTGCGGCTTATGTGGCTGGCAATGAACTTCCTTCTTCGGAACTCCCTGGCCTAATCTCGACGGTTTATGCGTCGTTGAAGAATACCCAAGAGGGTGCACCTGTCGTGGAGTCCAAGGAATTGGTTCCCGCCGTGCCTACCAAAAAGTCGGTCTTCCCGGACCATATCGTCTGTTTGGAAGACGGTAAGAAGTTCAAGTCGCTTAAGCGTCACTTGCGTTCTTCCTATGACATGTCGCCAGATGAGTATCGCGCCAAATGGGGTCTGCCTGCGGATTACCCGATGGTCGCGCCAAATTACGCTGCGGCTCGCTCTGAGTTGGCCAAGAAAATCGGCTTGGGACGTGGTCGCCGTTAACTATTGAGGGATCATTTCGCTACCGAAACAAGTATTCGCAGTGAAAAGATGAAAATATTCTCTTGCTATACATAAAGACTCTTGCGCGATTCGGTGCAAATCACTGATACTAATCTCAACAGGGGGTTAATATTGGTGTCAATGTTCCGAGCTCAATTGCTGCTGGAAGAACAGCGTCGTTTATTCGACGTCTGGAACAGCGCAGCTGGCTGCTCGGCGATGCCGACGCGTGAGAGTTTTCAGCCCCGTGCCTTTGGCCCACTTTTGCCCTTCATCTCCCTGATCGAGACCAAGGCATTGGAAGGCCCGCGCGTGCGCGTTGCGGGCAGTGCGCTGCGTGATGTGTTTGGCGATGACCCACGCCTCTGCTTGGTCCAATCAGACTTGCCAGGCTCTGCGGAGACCATTCAGCGTGTAGTCCGAGAGCGCAAGCCGTCCTGCGGTGTCGCCCCGGCGGAAGCGGGCGTGCATGGGCATTCCGTGCGATTTTGGATGCGTTTGCCACTTGGGCACGATGAAGACGTGGAAGCCGTGATCGGCCTCGATATCGCCTTATCGGGCGCGCGTGCGCCAAACTGGGCACTTCAGCGCATGTTGACGGCTTAGTTTTCGGTCCCTTTGGCGGCCTTAAAGTAAGACAGTCCGGTCCAGATCGACATCAAAGCCCCCAAGACGAGAATAGCAAATCCGGCAAAGCCTAGCTCAGACATGCCGGTCGCAAGCCCTGCGAGCAGCACGCCCATTCCCCCCATAATCACGGCAGTCTTTGATTTCGCGGCAAAGGTCGGGGACAAGGAGATGCCCTTCGAACTGGCTTGCGCGCGTAACCGCGTCACAAGGCTGTCGCGCACCGGAATGGCCAACAAAAAGAATAGGCCCGCCACGATGCCTAAAGGATCTGCCAAAGCGCCAGAAATCAGATCGCTTTGTGGATTATTCTGCATGATCCAGCCCGCCCACAAGGCCAGCAGGGTGATGCCAACCAGAATCTTATCGCCCCAAAGGTCCAGCTTGCCACCCAGTTCGCTCTTGGCGTCTAGTTTGCGCGCGAGAAAGCCGTCCAGCCAGTCGGTCAGAGCTGAAAACACAAACAATCCAAATGCCCATTCAAGCTCGCGGTTCGCTAAACCTTTGGCGAGTCCTACCCAGATCAAATAGCCAATCAGAGGCGCAAGAGCCAATCTGCTGATCGAGACGGCATTGGGGAGCCACTTCATCCTTAGGTCCTTTGAAAATAAGCTTGGATTCGAGCTGCCAGCTCTTCATTGACGCCTGGCACTTCCATCAGTTCAGTCGCACTCGCCCGCGCAACCCCGCGTGCAGAGCCAAAACGCGCCAAGATGGCCTTCTTGCGCATCGGGCCCACGCCGGCAATCTCGTCCAGCGGGTTTTTCGAAATCGCGATGGAGCGCTTCTGGCGATGTGCGCCAATGGCAAAGCGGTGGGCCTCATCGCGCAATCGCTGCAGATAATAGAGCACAGGGTCTTTCGGTTCCAAGCGGAAGGGCGCGCGGCCCGGAACATGAAAATATTCGCGCCCCGCATCACGGTCCACGCCCTTGGCAATGGAAATCAGCGTGATGTCCTCTTCCAGCCCCAATTCCTTCGCGACGTCCACCACGACGGCCAATTGCTGCTCGCCGCCGTCTATCAACACAATGTCTGGCCAAGCTGTGTCTTGCTGGCGGTTTTTGCGACCGCTCTCGTCGATCAAATTGCCTTCCATATCCACACTGGGGGGAAGATCTTCGGGCTCTGGCTGCACCAAGCGGGC
Source organism: Hyphomonadaceae bacterium (assembly GCA_021299265.1). Taxonomy (GTDB): domain Bacteria; phylum Pseudomonadota; class Alphaproteobacteria; order Caulobacterales; family Aquidulcibacteraceae; genus Aquidulcibacter. The sequence goes on from JAJTGP010000218.1 coordinate 15,914, forward strand.
AAAGCGGCGGGTGAAGACTTCGCGCATCATGGCAAAATCATCGCCGCCCTTGGCGTCCTTGATAGTCCATTTCCGATATTGGCTTTTCTCAAACCCATCAGGCCCCGCCACAATCATTGCACCAACGGCATGGCTGCCTTGGATGTGGGAATTGTCATAGACCTCAATCCGCTGCGGAGTGGCTGCCAAGCCAAACACATCGGCGACTCCATCCAGCAATTTCGTCTGGGTGCTGCTCTCGGCCATTTTGCGCGCCAGTGCTTCGCGGGCATTGGAGGTCGCATGGGCGACCGTGTCACGCTTCTCCCCGCGTTGGGGGCAACGTATCTCAACCTTGGCATCCATCCGCAGGCTCAAGGCCTCGGCCAACAAGGCTTCCTCGGGCAGAGCATGGCTGGTCAGGATCAGGCTTGGCGCGGGCTTGTCGTCATAAAATTGTGCCATGAAGGCATCGAGGATTTCAGGCTCGGTGGCCTCCTTCTCGTGCTTAGGGAAATAGGCGCGATTGCCCCAATTTTGACCGGCTCGGAAAAAGAAGACTTGGATGCAGCTCATCCCGCCATTTAGAGCCAAGCCAAACACATCGGCTTCTTGGAAGCTTTGTGGGTTGATCCCCTGAACAGCCCGAATACTGGCAAGTGCTTTGATGCGGTCACGCAAGCGGGCTGCGCGTTCGAAATCTAAGGTCTCGGCAGCTTCATGCATATCATCGGCGAGGCGCGTTTGCAGATCGACCGATTTGCCGCGTAAGAATGCCGTCGCCTCATCGACCAATTCGCCATAATCGTCTTTGCTGATCAAGCCGACGCAGGGGGCCGAACAGCGCTTAATCTGGTGTAACATGCAGGGCCGCGACCGCCCATCGTACACGCTGTCGGTGCATGAGCGCAGCAGGAACGCCTTTTGTAAGGTGGTAAGGCTGGCATTGACCGCCCAAGCGCTGGCGAAAGGGCCGAAATAATCGACATTCTTGGCGCGCGCGCCGCGATGCTTGGCAATTTGCGCGGCGGCATGATCGCGACGGATGGCGATATAGGGAAAAGACTTATCGTCCCGCATCAGGATGTTGAAGCGCGGTCTAAGGCGCTTAATCAGATTGGCTTCTAAGAGCAGCGCCTCTGTCTCGGTCGCCGTCACCACAAATTCCATCGCGCGCGTCAGATCGATCATGCGCGCGATACGATTGGAATGGCCAAGACCTCGGGCATAAGAGGTCACGCGATTTTTCAAATTCTTCGCTTTGCCGACATAGAGGACTTCGCCATCTACCCCGATCATGCGGTAGACCCCGGGCTTGCCGGGTAATCGCCGCAAATGATCGCGGATCACCTCAACCCCCAGTAGTACACCTTTCAGCGGGGTGGCTTCGCCCGGCAGGTCGGCTAGATCGGGCAGGGGAGTTGAATCGGCCTTAGACATGGTCTGACTGAGGTGCACGCGACAGCGCCAGAAGGCAAGGCCCCTTCGCTTTAGGGCTTTGCGCTCGGGGCAGGCGCCGCTGCTGCGGGCGGCGATGCCGGGGCCGTAAAGGTCACGGGCACAACACTCATGCCCAATTTGGCCGATGCTGCCACCAATTCGCGACTATAAGAAACATAAATGATCGACTGGTTGGGCACATCGACAATCCGGCGCAAAGCGATGCTTTTGAAGAACAGGCTGGAGCCTTTGGAGAAGACTTCCGAATTCTTTGGTAAGGTCGCCAAAGTGGTCGCGTCAATTGGGCTGGTCTGATGGCAATCAATGGCGGTGTTGGACGGGTTTTCAAACCAATTGCCCTTGCCCAGACGGTCAAGCAGGCTGCGGTCGAACGAGCCAAAATAGCACGTGACTTGTGGCAATTGCGGATCGCGCAACGCCGTCACCTTAATCTCATTGCCGGTCAAATCATTGGTGAAGCCGCCGACTTGATCGTCTTTCGCGCCACAGGCTGCGGCCAAAAGTGGGAGGCTAAGCGCCAGCGCGAGCCAAATGAGGCGAGTTTTTGGGCGTTCTTGTGGCATGTCCTGCTCCTTTACGGGCCGTCAGGGACGGCAATCTCTGTTTATCTATGTGGGGATGCGTAGGTCACTTGTCATCGGCTTAAAGGCTAGCGGGCTGCGGCTATAGCGCCTCTAGTATTATTTGGCTGCTATCAGGCCACGCGTCGCATGATTTTCCCTTGCTTTGCTGCTTCTCTCGTTGAATACCTGCATCAAACGCCCAAAGAGGCGGCACATAATCCCTTCAGGGAGAGGAAACATCAATGCCATTTCCAGCCATGTCGGTTGCTCAAGCTCATGCCATTCTCACGGGTCCAGGTGGTCCTTTAGAGATCGAAACCAAGACCATTCGCGGTCAAGATGTTCGCGTTTACAAAGTCGGCCCACAAAATCTGCGGGATATTTTCGAAATTGGCCGCTCGCATGGTGAACTTGAGTTTTTGGTCTATGGCCATGAGCGGATTACCTATCGTGCCCACGCCAATGCAGCCGCGAAACTCGCCCATATTTTGAAGGACACTTATGGCGTCAAAACGGGTGACCGGGTTGCGCTGGTGATGCGCAATCTGCCCGAATGGCCGGTGGTGTTTTGGGCCAGCGTCATCATTGGCGCGATGATTTGCCCGTTAAACGCATGGTGGACGGCAGACGAGCTGGAATATGGCTTGCGCGATTCTGGTTCTGTGATCGCCATTGTCGATGTGGAGCGCGCGGATCGTATCGCAGAAAAGCTGCCCAATATCCCGAACCTAAAGGCCCTGATCGTGGCGCGCGGCGGCGATGATCGGCCCGCTGGCGCGATCGCCTTGGAAGATTTGATCGGCGAGTCCGTCTCTTGGGCGAGCTTGCCCGAGTCAGCACCCCCCGATGTTGACCTCGACCCCGAAGACCTCTGCACCCTGTTTTATACCTCCGGCACAACCGGTGCACCAAAAGGTGCTTATGGCACACACCGCAATGTCATCACCAATCTGATGAATATGATGGTCAATACGGCCCGCCAATTCTTGCGTCGGGGCGAGACCCCGCCAGCACCCGACCCAACTCTGCCCAAGAAAGCCACTTTGTTGGCCATTCCCTTCTTCCATGTCACGGGCTGTCACGCCGTGCTGGTGCCTTCGGTGGCGCAAGGTGTGAAGATCGTCATGATGCACCGCTGGGATGCGCTCAAAGGGATTGAGTTGATCGAGCAGGAAAAGATCAACAGCTTTGGCGGCGTGCCGGCCATTGCATGGCAAGTGATTGAACATCCGCAATTGAAGGAGTTTGATACTTCCACGGTGGAGAGCGTGTCCTACGGCGGGGCACCTTCCTCGGCAGAATTGGTGCGCAAAATCGTTGAGACCTTCCCGAAAGTGTCGCCCGGTCAAGGCTATGGCCTCACCGAGACCTCTGCCGCCGTCACCAATATTGGCTCGGAAGATTATGAATTGCGCCCGCTGTCGTGCGGTCCTGCCCACCCGATCAATGATGTGCGCGTTGTCGATGCCAATGGCCAAGATGTTCCCCTTGGTGAAGTTGGCGAGCTATGGATTCGCGGCCCCAATGTCATCGTTGGCTATTGGAATAAGCCTGAGGCGACCGAAGCTGCCTTTGGTGGTGGCTGGTTTAAATCGGGCGATTTGGTCAAAATGGACGAAGAAGGCTTCATCTTCATCGTCGACCGCGCCAAGGACATGATCATTCGCGGCGGCGAGAATGTCTATTGCTCGGAAATCGAAGACATTCTCTATAAGCACCCCGACATTTCCGACGCGGCCATCATCGGCGTGCCCCATAAGGTCCTCGGTGAAGAAGTGGGGGCGGTCGTCACCGTACCGCCAGGCTCAACGCTGACGCCAGAGGAGTTGAAGCGCTGGGTCGGGGCTTCACTCGCCAGCTTCAAAGTGCCCGCCCACGTTCGCATCATGAACGAGCCTTTGTTGCGCAATGCCAATGGCAAAATCCTGAAGCGGGAGCTTAAAGCGCTGTTTGAATAGGGGCAGGGGATGACAGATCGCGGTCGTGTTTTGGGTTTGGGCGGGGTCTTTATCAAAAGCCCCGACCCGGATCGGTTGAAGGCTTGGTACCGCGATGTGTTGGGTTTCGCGCTGGATGATTATGGCGTGAATTTCTCGCTTGCAGGTCAAGATGGCTACCAGCTTTGGAGTCCGTTTCAGGCTGATACCGACTACTTTGCGCCTTCCACGCGGGATGTGATGCTCAACTTCCGGGTGGATGACCTCGACGCGCTCCTCGTCAGGATATTGGCTGCGGGTGGCGAGATGCTGGGCGATGTGCAAGACGAGCCCTATGGCAAGTTCGCTTGGCTGGTCGATCCGGATGGCACCAAGATTGAATTATGGCAGCAGACAGGTGACTCTGGGTGACAGCTGACCTGCGCCATGTAATCCGAGGGATGACAGGTGCCACTTTCGGCCCTATCTGCGCAGCATGACTGAGATCAGCCTCGCTACCCATCCCTTGGTGCGCAATCGCGATGCGCAAGCTGTGCTTGTCGCCCTCAACGCGGCAAAGGCGGACTGCGCCCGCTTGGTTGGCGGGTGCGTGCGCGATGCGGTTTTGGGTAAGCTGGCGCATGATATTGATATTGCGACCCAGTTAGAGCCCGAGGCGGTGATGGCGGCGCTGAAAGCGGCTGGCATCAAAGTGGTGCCCACAGGTCTGGCCCATGGCACGGTGACCGCTATTCCCGCTGGCAAGCCCGTGGAGGTGACGACTCTGCGCAGGGATGTGGCCACCGATGGCCGTTACGCCGAAGTGGCCTTTACGGGCGATTGGCTGGCCGATGCCCAGCGCCGCGACCTGACCATGAATGCGCTGTATTGCGACGCGCAGGGTCGCGTCTTTGATCCCGTCGGCACAGGGATTGACGATGCCAAGGCAGGCCATGTCCGCTTTGTGGGCGATGCCGAGACACGCGTCACCGAAGATTATCTGCGCATATTGCGCTTCTTCCGCTTCCACGCCTTTTACGGCAAAGGCGCGCCAGACCCGGTCGCTCTGGCAGCTTGCGCGAAACATCGCGACGGCATGGCAAAATTGTCGGTCGAACGGGTTTGGATGGAAATGAAGCGCCTGCTCGCGGCCCCTGATCCGCGCACGGTTTTAGCCGCTATGGCCGAAACAGGCGTTTTGGCTGCCATTTTACCCGAAGCAAAGGACCTCAAAGCCCTCCACTATTTGGTCGAGATCGAAACCAGTCTGTTCCTAGACCCTGAGCCGCTGCAGCGCTTGATGGCGCTCTTGCCACGCGATCCAACGCGGGTTGCAGGCTTGGTCAGCCGCCTCAAATTGTCGAGCGCGGAAGGTGAACGCTTATTGGCTTGGGCCAGTGATCAGACGGGCATTCAATCCTATTTGTCGGCCCGCGAGGTTCGCCGCGCGCTCTATTGGATGGGGACAGCGCTTTATCTCGACCGAGTGCGGTTAGCGTGGGCGCATGATTCAGAGCCCCGACGCACGAGCCAGTGGCGCGCGATGATTGCCCTGTCGAGTGGCTTTGTCGCGCCACGCTTTCCAGTGACAGGGGAGCAAGTGCTGGCAGCTGGCGCGCGTCCCGGACCTGCAGTCGGCAACATCTTGCGCGAGCTCGAACGTTGGTGGGTCGAAAATGACTTTACCGAAGATGAGATGGGCTTGGTTGAGCGCTTGAAAGCTTTGGTCCAAGCGCTCGGTTGAAGTTCAGCGGGCCAGACGGGCTTCCAAACCGGCTTTGACCTTTGGCCATTCGTCTCGCAGGATGGAAAACCAAGCGGTGTCGCGCCACTGACCGTCTGGCAACAAGAGATGTCGACGGAAAATGCCTTCAAACGAAGCGCCTAGCTTCAAGATCGCGGCGCGAGATCGGCTGTTGCGTGCATCTGTCTTCAGTTCCACCCGCTCTGCACCGCACGCAAAGGCGTTTTCCAAGAGGACAAGCTTGCAAGTGGGGTTAACTTGCGTGCCGTGGACATCAGCCACATACCAAGTTCCGCCAATCTCAACGCCCTTATGTTCAGGACGGATCGCGAGGTAACAGGTTTGGCCGACAATCCGCCCGTCGCCCGCCTTGACGGTGTGGAAGAGCCAGCGACCGGCGGCTTGCTCTTGCAGCATCCAATCAAAGTTCTGGTCCCACTTATCGGCGGCCATATCGCGCGGCCAATAGCGGAAAAGAGCAGGGTCAGACGCGGCTGCGCGCAATGCTTCCCGGTCCGCTTCGACCAAAGGGGTCAAGGAGACATCGTGTCGGTGCGCTGTAACGGGGAAAAGTTTCATGCCTTGCTGTTTATGCCGCAGTTTTATCCGCTTCAAGTCTCATGCTTTCGATTGCCCTCCCGCCAGCACGGGGCTAGGTTGCTCGGAAGGTAGAAGAACACGAAACAGGGAGCACGACATGATTTTCGAACATTCAGACGTAACCAAGCATTGGATTGGCCGAGTTGAAGCCTTTATGGAGGAACATATCATTCCTGCCATTCCGGTTTATCAGCAACAAGATGCTGAGGGTGAGCGTTGGAAGGTCATTCAAGTCGTCGAAGACCTCAAAGTCAAAGCAAAGGCTGCTGGCCTCTGGAACATGTTCATGCCGCCAAGCCATGGCGCTGCCCATGTCGACGATACGTTTGAGTTTGAAGGCCCCGGCCTATCGAACGTCACCTATTCGGCCATTGCAGAGATTTTGGGCCGCGTTGGCTTTGCGTCTGAAGTATTCAATTGCTCGGCACCTGACACCGGCAACATGGAAGTTCTGATGCGCTATGGCACGTTGGAGCAAAAGGAAAAGTGGCTGCGGCCTTTGATGAACGGCCAAATCCGTTCGGCCTTCTTGATGACCGAACCAGCCGTCGCCTCGTCCGACGCGACCAATATCCAAACCTCCATCGTCCGCGATGGCGACGAATATGTCATCAATGGCACAAAGTGGTGGAGTTCTGGCGTCGGTGACCCACGCTGCAAAGTCGCCATCGTGATGGGCAAGACCGACCCGAGCGCCAAGTCCTACACCCAGCAAAGCCAGATCTTGATGCCTTTGGATGCAAAGGGAGTGACCTTGGTTCGTCCGCTGCATGTGTTTGGCTATGATGATGCGCCCCATGGCCACTTTGAAGTGAAAATGGAAAATGTGCGGGTGCCGGCTGAAAACTTGATCTTGCGCGAAGGTGCAGGCTTTGAGATCGCCCAAGGCCGCTTGGGCCCCGGCCGCATCCACCATTGCATGCGCACCATTGGCGTCGCTGAAATGGCGCTGGAAAAGATGTGTCAGCGCCTCACCACACGCGTCGCTTTTGGCAAGACGGTTGCCGAGCATTCAATCTGGGAGCAACGTATTGCGCGCGCCCGCATTGATATCGAAATGACCCGTCTCCTCTGCCTCAAGGCAGCTTATATGATGGATACGGTCGGCAATAAGGTTGCCCGCGCAGAGATCGCCATGATCAAGGTGCAAGCGCCTAACATGGCCCTTCAGATCATTGATGATGCGATCCAAGCCCATGGCGGCGGCGGTGTCAGCCAAGACTTCGGCTTGGCTTCGGCCTATGCCCATCAGCGTACGCTGCGTTTGGCAGACGGTCCCGATGAAGTGCATAATCGCACGATTGCGCGACTTGAATTGGGCCGTCATGCGGGCGGTGCCATGAAGGCCAAGGCAGAAGCGGAAGCGGCTTTGCACGTGCCCGGCATCCGCTAAGCGCTTCGGTAAATCCAGATAAAGATAGGCCCGGACGTCGCCGTCCGGGCCTTTTTTGTTTTAAGGACGAATGAATTAGTTGCGGAATAGAGAGAGCGCGGCCTGACCGGAACTATTGGCAATAGACAGCGCCTGAATGCCTAGTTGTTGCTTGACTTGCAGAGATTGAAGTCTTGCACTTTCCTTGCTCAAATCTGCGTCGGTAATAGCCCCGATCCCGATGTTAAGCGCATCCTGCAGTTTGCTGACAAAGTCTCGGTGAACTTCAAAGCGCTTCGCGCCTGCACCCCATGTCGCCAATTGTGTGCCGACATTGGTGATCGAGGCGTTGACGACGGTCAGCGCGGCGGTGGCGTTTGCCACGCTGCTTAGGTCGGACGTCCCCGTAACTGTTACCACCGCACCGCCCAAGCTCATGTTAGCTCCGGCAACCGTAATGCTGTTGGCCCCAGCCGCATCGCCCAGCGAGATGGCCGAAGCTGGCGTTGCGCCGACCATATTGGTGCCATCAAAGGACGCATTGGCAATAATATTGGTGATCTGGTCGCGCAGCTGAATGAAGTCTGCGTTGAGCGCGCCTTGTGAAGGCGTTGAAAGGCCGGGTTGGGTCGCGGCCAAAGCCTTACCCTTCATTTCATTCAGTAATTCCATAATGGCTTCGCTGGCCGAAATGGCAGTCTCAAGAATAGCTCCGGCGCGCTCATTAGATTCACGGACTCGGTCATAGGCCTTAACATCCGATCTCATCTTGTTCGCGATGGTCCAGATTGCGCCATTATCCTTGGCGGTAGCGACCTTCTTGCCGGTCGAAATCGCATTTTGAGTGGTTTGCATATCAGAATTCGTGCCGCGTAGATTCTGAATGGCCGCCATAGCCCCGATATTGGTATTTACGCTGATCATTGTGATCCCCTTGCATTTTGCAGATTGGGCAACATTTTGTCGCCCGCGTCCTTTTGACCAGGCTAAGTTACTCATGGGTTATGAATCAGAAGTTACCATGAAGAATAAATTGCATCCATTCTTCTTGGTATCATCAAGGTCTTGTTTTTAATTTGATTTCAGTGGTTTTTCGGTTTCTGATGCCGCCGCTTGGCGACCTGTTTCAAACAGAAAAAGGCCCGGACGTTGCCGTCCGGGCCAAGGTTTCGAATGGGATTTTTTTCTTAAATCTCTTCTCTTAGCGGAAGAGTGAAAGCGCGGACTGGGCAGAACTATTGGCAATCGACAATGCCTGGATGCCCAGCTGTTGTTTGACTTGCAAGGATTGCAGTTTCGCACTTTCCTTGCTGAGGTCGGCGTCGGCGATCGCGCCGATCCCGGTGTTGAGGGCGTCCGACAACTTGGAAACAAAGTCACGATGCACTTCCAAACGCTTGGCACCCGCACCCCAAGTCGCCAATTGCGTACCGAGGTTGGTGATGGATGCGTTGACGAGGGTCAATGCAGAGGACGCATTGGCCGCCGTATCGGCCGCTGAGGTTGCCGTGACCGTAATGGTCGTGCTCCCCAAGGCCAAACTCATCCCTGCAACGGTGATGTTGTTGGTGCCATTCGCATCACCCAAGGAGATCGCGGAAGCTGGCGTTGCGGCGACCATATTTGCCCCGTCGAAGGAGGCGTTGGCGACAACATTGGTGATCTGATCGCGCAATTGGGCAAAGTCTGCTGCCAGTGCCGCTTGTGAGCCCGTTGAGAGACCTGCTTGAGAAGCAGCCAAGGCCTTGCCCTTCATTTCATTGAGCAATTCCATGATGGCCTCGCCAGCTGCGATGCCGGTATCGAGGATTGCCCCGGCGCGCTCATTGGATTCCCGAACGCGGTCATAGGCTTTGACGTCGGAGGTCATTTTATTGGCAATGGTCCAAATGGCCCCATTGTCCTTCGCTGACGCAACCTTTTTGCCCGTTGAGATCGCATTCTGTGTGGATTGCAGATCGCGATTGGTTGAGGCTAGGTTCTGAATAGCCGCCATAGCCCCGATATTTGTGTTGACGCTGATCATTTTGATCCCTTTGCTTTTTGCATTTGGGCGACGTTTTGTCGCCGTGTCTTTGTGACAAGAATGACATTACCACCGGGTTATGAATCGTATGTTACCAAGAGTAACAAAATACATATCTATCTGTATTTATTTTTTATTTAGAATCCCGCAACGTAAATCGGCCAGTAAGAAACTTACCGGCCGATCCATGCGTTTGGACTTGGAAATGACTTGGATCAAGGGAAGAGCGAGAGGGCTGATCGTGTCGTGGCATTGGCAACCGAGAAAGCTTGAGTTGCCAATTGTTCACGCGTTTGAGCGGCTTTCAGCTTGGCGCTTTCGGTTGAAAGGTCCGCATCATTGAGAGAGGCAAAGCTTGTGTCCAACGCCATCTGAATCTTGGTCGTCAAATCGCGATGGGTTTCCAACCGCTTTGCGCCGGCTGCCCATGTGGCCATTTGATTGCCTAGGGTCGTGATGGTCCCATTGACGAGCCCTAGCGCCGTTGACGCGTTGTTGGGTGCGGATAAGTGAGAAAAGAACGTGATCTGCATGACGGCCGTGCCATAAGACAGATCAGCCCCCGCAATCGTGATGCTATTGTTGCCATCCACATCGCCAAGCGCGCTGGCGCTGGATGGGCTGGGTCCAAGCATGTTGGATCCATCGAATTGCGCATTGGCAACGACCAGACCAATTTGCTGCCGTAAACTGATGTAATCGGCAGATGGTGCGGCCTGAACGGCAGCAGAATTGTTCGTTTGAGTTCCCGCGAGCGCCTTTGATTTCATTTGGTCGAGTAAATCCATGATGGCTTCGCCTGCCGCCATGGCGGTATCCAGCATGGCTGAAGCGCGATCAATCGACTCGCGAACGCGATTATAGGCCGAAACATCGCTGGAGGTGTGTTTTGCGAGAACCCAGCTAGATGCCGAGCCTTGAACGGTAGAGATTTTGCTGCCGGTAGCGATAGCGGCTTGGGACTTTGCCATCGACTGCCCCACCACGCGCAGATCTTGGATAGCAGCCATAGCACCCTTATTGGTATTGACCGTGACCATTGTGATCCCCTTGCATTTTGCATTCTTGGCGGCTGGTTCGCCGCTTGCGTCATTTTGACTGGGGTCATGTTACCAAAGGGTAGTGAATCCTTTGTTACCAATAGGTAGAATTTGCCGATTCCCAATTAATCCTGATCTAGTTATCTGATTTACAAAAAGAAACCCGGACGATTGCGAGGCAATCATCCGGGTCATAGTGGCGCTCAATCAGTCAGAGGCTTCAGCTTTAGCGAAAGAGCGACAAAGCCGTTTGCATGCCTGAGTTCGCGATGGACAGGGCTTGGATGCCCAATTGCTGTTTCACTTGCAAGGATTGCAATTTGGCGCTTTCAGCCGACAAGTCGGCATCAACCAGCGAACCAATACCGGTGTTCAACGCGTCTTGAAGCTTGCCAACAAAGTCACGATGAACTTGCATCCGCTTTGCCCCAGCACCCCAGGTCGCCAATTGTGTACCCAATGCGGTGATTGAGTTATTGACTGCCGTTAGGGCGGCTGCGGCATTGGTCGTATTATCGACCGCCGAAGTCCCGGTGACGGTCACAACCCCACCGCCCAAGCTTAGGTTTGCGCCCGCAATCGTGATATTGTTCGCCCCGGCCGAGTCCCCCAACGCAATGGCGCTGTCGGGTGTTGCCTTCACCATATTGGTGCCGTCAAAGGCGGCATTGGCCACGACAGTTGTGATTTGATCGCGCAATTGGGCAAAGTCGGCGGCTAAAGCCGCTTGGGAACCGGCAGAGAGGCCGGTTTGGGTTGCGGCCAAAGCCTTGGCTTTCATCTCGTTGAGCAATTCCATGATCCCTTCGCCAGCTGCAATGCCGGTGTCGAGAATAGCCGTGGCGCGCTCGTTCGATTCACGCACGCGGCTATAGGATTCCACGTCTGTGCTCATTTTGTTGGCAATCACCCAGACTGCCCCATTGTCGCGGACATTGGCGACCTTTTTGCCGGTTGAGATGGCGGACTGCGATTGTTGGAGTTCGAGGCCGGTTCTGTTGAGGTTTTGAACGGCGGCCATGGCGCCAATATTGGTGTTGACACTGATCATTGTGATCTCCTTGCATTTAGCAATTGGTTTGACTTTAAGTCACGCGTTGCTGAAACGGGCGCTATGGCCCTGTTGGTGAGGAACTTCGCTCAGCCCATGGGTGCGGACAGCCGCCCCCATGCACACCGACACGGGGTCGGCGTGGTGAAACTCTCGAAGGCACGCATACAAAGAGGGTGTGGGGTCAGCCGGGGCTAGCGGAAAAAGGCCAGCGCGAGTTGGGACGCACGATTACTGATCCCGTGCGGCAATGACTCCAATTGTTGACGGATCTGCAGCGCTTGTAGGCGGGCAGCATCGGTCGATAGGTCACTGGTGGTTTCCTGCGTTGAATTGGCAGCCACAATCGCTTCCATCTGGGTTAGGAAGTCCATGTGATGGGCTTTGGGCAATTTATCCGGCAGGTTTCGAGGCATTGTCAGATCAAGCTCAAAGGCCGTTTGGCCCTTGTCTGACGCTGTGTCGCGAGCGCGTGTGTCGTCCGAACTTTTTTGGGACGGGTCACTCCGGGCTGCGACCTGCAGCTGTAAGGCCTGTACAGGCCCTAAGCTGGAGTTGATGCCAATCATTGTATGATCCTTCATCAAGCGGTGGAACGCCATTTAGGCGCTTGGTTGTTGTAACCGAGGGCGATATTACCAATGAGTTACCAATAAACCGTCCGCAGAATCGGGAGATATTAAGCTAAGTTTGAGCTTGATTTGAGGTGATTTTGACTTTGATTTAAACTAGGGCTTGTTGACAAACTGGATTGAACGAACCCGCTGACGCGGGAGTGGGATTTATGTTGTTTGGGATGGTCTCCTGATGAGAAGGTTTGGTTGCTGAGACCAGCTTATCAACAGGAGACAACCCCATGCCCCAGA